>NZ_JAALXT010000003.1:368355-736710 GCF_011634775.1 Thalassoroseus pseudoceratinae | reverse complement strand
CACGGTGTGTTCAAACTATCATCATTCGTTTTTGATGAATTACCTATTCTCTCGCTGTTTTGTGTTCCGAAGAGGTTACACGTCATGAATGCCGCTTCTTTTGGTCAGAGATCGAGAACTCGATTTCTTGGATTTACACTAATTGAGTTGTTGGTTGTGATCGCAATTATCGCAATCCTGATTGCGTTGTTGCTACCAGCCGTTCAACAGGCCCGTGAAGCCGCACGACGTGCGCAATGCATGAACAATCTCAAGCAGATTGGTGTATCGTTGCACAACCATATGGAAACGCATGGCTCGTTTCCCCCGGGATATGTCTGTTATGATGAGTCGGGTAACCGATTCAAGACCGGTGGATGGCAGCATGGCCAAAATGAGATTGGGTTCCACTGGGTCGCGGACATTCTTCCCTTCGTCGAACAGAACGCTCGCTGGGAACAGTGCGTCACGTGCAACGAAAACCGAATCAACGACCATACGCACAACCCTGCTGACGACTGCGAGTACCACGCCTCCACAGGTCACATCGGTCGCGAACCCCTTAAGTTCATGGTCTGTCCATCCGCTGATGAGGTCCAAACATTGTTTAGCGATGGAAGCTATGGATTGGAATCTCTCGCAAAGTCAAACTACGCGGGAAGCTGGGGTTCGGGCAACATGCTGTCCTGGGAATCGAATGCCACCAAAGGAACATTTGGAACGTTCTTCGTTAATCAAGAGAAGATTGTTCGTAGCCTGGGTGGTTCCGGTGACCGTTTTCAGAACTCGAAGGGACGTCGATCTTCTGACATCAAAGACGGCATGAGTAACACAATTGCTGTCAGTGAAGTTATCACCGTGGACGCCGCAACTGACATCCGTGGGACTTGGTTTTCACCGGCGATGGGAGCAACGATTTTCTCGGCTCTCTATGGCCCCAACTCAAAGCAACCTGACCAGCTTGCGGCATGCGATGAGTCCATCCCGGCAACCGACCCACTCCACTGTACGGAGGAACGATCCACCGCGGACGTTTGGGCCTCTGCCCGGAGTTACCACACGGGGGGAGTGAATGCGTTGCTCGCAGACGGTTCCGTCCGGTTCGTGGCTGATACCGTCGATCTCACAGTTTGGCAGGCCGCCAACACGATTCGAAATGGTGAAGTCTTGAAGGACTGGTAGGTTCTGATCTTGCTACTCCTAGTGGCAGCCATTGGCTATTGAGTCATCGTCTTCCAAGGGGAAGCGATATCAGGCATGAGCGTGTCTTGGTGTTATATTCCTCTTGTCCTACTACATAAGAATTTTATCGAAGTTGATATGTACCAATTCAGAAGTTTACTTTCGTGTTCAATGGCAGCGTCTGCGCTAGTCGTTGGACTCTCGGGTTGTGGTGACAACGTTCGAGGCAGTCTCGATGAGACCGAGCAGGTCACCGCTGCCATTCTTGCTCTCGGTGATGCTGCAGGCGGTGGACCGGAGACATTTCAGACGTTGTTTGTCGCTGGATCAGCCCCGGAAAACCGCAAGGACTACGCGACCGCAATCTTCGAGGTGGTTGGCGAGCCCGATGTGTCAGGCGATACCGGCACGGCTACAGTTTCAGTCACACGTGGTTACGGAGATTCTCAAGCAGGCGATAGTGTGAAGGGGAACTCGGCAAGTTCGGCGGCTCCGGCGGAAGTTCAATGGACACTGCAAAAGGTTGAAAATGAATGGAAGCTCAAGAGCGCTCCTTTGCAGTGACTTTCACGCCGAGCCGAATCTTATGGTTCGGAGTGATTGCCCTGGCGGCAACTGCGCTTTGTGTCAAGCTATTTTCGACTCGGTCCCCTGCCCCTAAGAATGCTGGCGTTGACAATCAAACCAGAACGGAATCGCAAAAGGACTCCGTTCTGGCATCGAGCGACGTCCAATCGCAGTGGGCACAACTCTATCACGAAAACTTCGCTGGTGATGCTGCATGCGTGGAATGCCATCAGGAACAAGCGGACGCACATCGCCGGTCGGGACACTCGCATACCGCGATACGGTTCGCTGAGTCAGGACTCGCGTCCCAAATCCAAGGCACTCAGTTCACTGATGAAATACTCAATCAGACTTTGACTTTCCAAAGTGACGGTCGTCAGTACTGGGTTGAAGCTGAAAGCTCTATCGGAATCGGGACAGTTACGATTGACTGGTTGCTAGGCTCCGGGACGCATGCTCAGACACCAGTTAGCGTACTTGAGAATGGCCGTCGAGGTGTGGAACATCATTGGACCAAATTTGCCGGTTCGGACAACTTGCAACTGTCTCCCGACCATGAAGACTTTGCATTCGACTCTCGTCACCCTCTAACTGACTTCGGCCGCCCTCTGGATGCGGAGAGTCTGAAAAATTGCCTTGGGTGTCATATGACCTGGGGACCGCCCCCGAACGGTCTTGTCAACAATGCAGAACTTGTCCCCAATATCTCGTGCGAACGATGTCACGGCCCTAGAAAGAAGCACGTTCTCTCGGCAAGGAACGGCGGGCTGGAGGCAGTCTCGCCAATGGTCAAGCTCGACTCACCGGCGGCTGAACTCAAGCTATGCAGCCAATGCCATCGTGACGAGACCATGATTAACCCCGATTCCGCCGCTCACGAACTCGCCCGCTTTCAGCCATATGGTTTGAAGCAAAGTGCCTGTTTCCGTGAGAGCAACGGGAACTTGAGCTGCTCAACATGTCACGATCCGCATGATGCGGCGAGCCGAAATCGGAGTCGCTACAATTCAATCTGTCGAGATTGTCATATGGAGGATGACGACTCAACTTGTTCAGCAGGTCGAAATAATCAATGCATTTCCTGTCATATGCCAGCAGTGGAGTGGGTTCGTGGCATGCACTTTCATGATCACCGAATTCAAATTCCCGCGACCGAATAATACTACTTTCCCACCAGCTTCGTCCGAGGCCATCGGAACGAGTGTGTCAGAGCAGGTTGATTAGCGATCAGTTCTCATGCCGATACGGGCTCATATTCCTCTTTGATAACCCAGGAAACGAATTGGCGATCGTACTCATTCGGGTGAGTCCAGCCCATCAAGTTGGTAGCGGTCGACTTGTTTCCCTTGTGCGTGCCAAATCTGTCCTGGTTCTCCTGGGATGAAATCGAATCCCTCGGCATGCATATGCGACTCGGCGATGTGCCAAACTCGGTTTGGCTGCTGGATTTCTTCTGGCAAGGTTTTTGGAAGCTGAAACTCGAACAATCCGTCCATGCTGCCAAAGGTATGAATCGAATACAGCCGATCTCCAACGATCCGAATGCCCTGCGAAAAATGCATCTCCTTGGGGTACCGTAGAACACCGTCCCGCAAAATCCGCTCTCCCTCAAATCGATACCGGTGGATCCCAAGGTCACTCAGATCACCAACCCATAGAAACTCACCATCATAGCAGACTGGATCGATCCAACTGACATCACTCGTGATATCCCAAGTTTGAACGACCGCTAAGTTACTCGCATCGATCTTTGCGATAACAGAACGATTGAGTTTCGGATCATGCTTCCCACCTTCCGGCCCATGTAAAAGCCCTGCCCAAATGAAGCCATCGTGGAAATCAATAGCACCAATGTGATTGACGCCTTCAATTCGAATCGGTTTTTCCTCAAGGAGTTTCCAATCTTGATCGTATCGCAGAATGGATTGGTACGTGCTTGTAAAGAATTCCGACTCTCCGATCGCAATTCCCTGACTAGCCGCCCCTTGCTTTAGCGGTTTTTGTTCGACAAGTGTTGAATGCGGCGTTCCTAATCCTGCTCTGTTAAGACGGGAACGATATTGAGGTCGCAGTCGTTCGATACCGTGCTCGTCTGCAACGTTCAACATCTCGTCGAGACGATCGACAAGCGGAAACTGAACGCCTGCGTTGAACAACGCCGCAACACGTTCGGCTTCGTTTGCACAGCAATAGTTCACCCGAACATTCTGCTCCTTCAATTTCGCGGTGACTTCCGGAGATGCCGGTCCACCGAGTAACTGAATGAAGTCCGCCCCCATCGTTATCGTCTCATTGGCGTAGGTCATCGAATTCGCTTGGCGATCCATATTGCAAATCAGAACTCTCTTATCAATTTTCTTGGCAGCATCAGCAGCAGCCTTGCCGCATGCTAGGAAGGCTTGGTGGAGACGTCCGCTTGCTGCGAGCGTTTTCGTGGTTTCTTCAGCCAGCTTCACATTTCCTTTGAGATGAACATTCAACCAAATGTTATCCGGCATCACGTCTAGGGCCTCTCTGAGCGTGGGGACACGCTCGCCCTTGAATCGCGTGTCTTTCCAAGACCCGGCATCGAGTTTCTTGAGTTCAGCGAGTGTCCACTCAGTGACTCGTCCGCTCCCGTTAGTGGTACGATCGATGGTCGAGTCGTGCATCAATACGAGTTCACCATCGCGAGTCAATGCGACGTCAAACTCGATCATCTGAGCCCCCAAGTGAATCGCACGTCGGAAAGCGGCCAACGTGTTTTCGGGATGCGTTGCGCTAGCCCCACGATGCGCGCATATGCCACGGATTGGCATCTCAGTGATATTTGACGCATCCTTCGTGCTTCTAACTAAGATCAATTTGCGTTCAGCACGGCTAATTCCGATCAGCCCCTTGGTTGCCGGGTCAACTGCAAACCCCTGTCCTGTAAAGGGGATCTTATCACGACCAACGTAATCCAACTCGTTGCCAGACTTCGGCAATCGCAAGCGGTAAAGTTCTTGCTTGTCATGCCCGGTGCACAGCAACTCGTCTCCATACCATAGTCCCCCCGAAAGACTATACTTGCCAAGTTGGCTAATCACCGATTTCGGAAATGTCCAACGCCCTAACTCCTGCCATTCATGACTAAACTGAACAAGAGTCGTCTGGTCGTTATCCTCCCCGTATTGCGCGAAGTTGCACCACCATGAGTTCCCGCGTCGTACCACCCATACGAGACTGCCTTCGTACCCTTCGATCTTGCGATACGTCGTCAACTTCATCGTGGAAGGGTCAAGAAATTTGATCTCGTTCTGCGGAGGCGTTTGAGGGTAGTTCGAATGCGCACATAAGAGCTGTCCTTTCCACAGAAACCCACTATTCAGGTGTTGGGCCTTCCCCGCGCTGACTGCAATGCATTCGCCCGTCATTCGGTCATATTTGGCAACTTGCTGGCTGCTGATCGCATATAGATACTGCCTGTCTGCAACCGCCGCCTGAATAGCCTCTTTGGCGGAGAATTCCTTGACCAATTTCCATTCACTGGCCGCTGCCGACTGACTCCAGGGAAGGAATACCGTAACAAGGCAACCGACATGAACAATGGCAAGGCACAATCTCATCGAAGCCGTCTCTCTATTGGAATATAAACCATGCAAACCGAGACAGGTTGTAGAATGGCCGATTCAAGTGGCATCTTCAATCAAGATGACACTGAGTTTCATAACTTTTTTATGATTGACTCTGATACACTTTGTTTTCGTGCCGTCAGATTAGCTTTGAAATTTGCAAACTCGCAATTTCATCAGAAGTTCACAGAAGGAACACGGGTTCTGCAAATGAGGGATTCTCGATTGATGTCTGTACTTCTCAAGTGTTATTTGACTACTGACGGACGAGTGTTGGTAAACACATCGACAATTGAGTTCGACGACGAGGACCAACAGACGACTATCGCTGACAACAGTTTAGTTCAGCATCCCATTCTGGTATTATCCCACGCTGACAATTCTGTGTCGATCGGTATCGAAAATTTCAAGTCTAGACGACACGCAATATCGCCCCACTAGGAGTGTTCAATGGCTTTGCACAATAAAGACTCAATTCGCGAACAGTTGGATGATGAGATCTATTCGTCTGCCGACCTTTCTATGGCGTTGCCGAAGTATCGTTTTCCTGGGGTCGAACAGGACCCCCGACATACCTATGCGCTCGTGCATGACGAGTTAATGTTAGACGGCAACTCCCGGCAGAACCTTGCGACATTTTGCCAAACGTGGGCCGAACCGGAAGTCCATCAACTGATGGCAGAGTGCATTGATAAGAACATGGTGGATAAAGACGAATATCCACAAACTGCAGAACTTGAAGCGCGTTGCGTCCATATGCTAGCGGATCTGTGGAATTCTCCGCGTGCTGCAAACACGGTGGGATGCTCGACAACGGGATCGAGCGAAGCGGCCATGCTTGCCGGGATGGCGATGAAGCGGAATTGGGAAGCCAAACGCAAAGCCGCTGGAAAGCCCATCGACAAACCCAATTTGATTACCGGCCCCGTTCAAATTTGCTGGCACAAGTTCACTCGATACTGGGATATCGAGCACCGGGAAATTCCCATGGAGAACGGCCGGTTGATCATGACTCCTGAAGAGGTCATCAATCGTTGCGATGAGAACACCATTGGGGTGGTGCCGACGCTTGGGGTCACTTTCACCTGTCAGTATGAACCAGTCAAAGCCGTGGCGGATGCATTGGATCAACTGGAGAAAAATCAAGGTTTAGATATTCGCATGCACGTCGACGGGGCGAGTGGAGGTTTTCTCGCACCGTTTTGTGCTCCCGAAGTGGAATGGGATTTTCAAATCCCTCGCGTGAAATCCATCAATGCATCAGGTCACAAGTTTGGACTTTCACCGCTTGGTGTGGGATGGGTGGTTTGGCGAGAAGAACAAGACCTGCCAGACGACTTAGTGTTCTGGGTGAACTATCTTGGCGGCAATATGCGTGACATCGCACTCAACTTCTCTCGGCCAGGCGGTCAAATCGTCTGTCAATACTATAATTTTCTTCGACTTGGTCGAGAAGGCTATCGAAGGATCCATACAGCATGCTACGAGACGGCCCAGTTCCTAGCCAAGGGGATCGAAAAGCTCGGTCCGTTCGAGATCATCTATGGCGGTGAGATGCACTCCGGCATCCCCGCACTCTGCTGGAGATTGAAAGAGGGGGCAGACCCGGGCTTTAGTCTATACGAACTTGCAGACCGACTCAGATGTCGCGGTTGGCAAGTTCCGGCCTACTCACTCCCTCCGAATTGTCAGGAGTTGCCGATTCAACGGATCCTCGTTAGACATGGAGTCAGTCGTGATCTTGGCTCACTCCTACTTGACGACATGAACAATGCGATTGCATATTTACAGAAGCATCCAAGTCAGTCACCAGTTACAGCTGAGGAGGCATCAGGCTTCCATCACTAGGATATCGTATGGTTTCTGGCGTGCGCCGCGAGTTCAAGATCACTCGTTTTGCTTGCGGTATTGAAGATTAGTACCATAGACAAATTGGTTGGATGGTTGATACAAAACCATCCAACCAAGCTATGCTACAACCCCAAAAACTTTGGCCGACGACAACATATGTCCTCAAGCAGTACACAAAAGAATCGATCTGCGCCACTCATGCTCGATCGTGTCAATGCGATGAGTGACGGTGTCGTTGCAATTGCTCTAACACTATTGGTGTTGAGCATTGAAGTTCCCCAATCGCACGACTTTACGAACGGTGGGCTAATCGCTTATCTCGTTAAAGTCGAATATCAACTCACCGTGTATCTTGTCAGTTTCGTTCTGATCGGATGTTACTGGGTTCTTCAGAACGTCATGTTTCATTACTTCCGACATGGCACGCGTGTGTTGACGTGGTTGAACCTTCTGTTTTTGTTTCTACTGACACTGTTGCCGCTAACAACACAGTTAATAGGCACCTACCGGGACGAGCCGCTGGTCATGGTTGTATACGGTGCAGTGAGTATTGCTTGCAGCCTATCACTCGCTCTGATTTGGTGGTATTCCAACCATATCGGGATGGTTGTCTGGCCAAAGATCGATCCCACCGTCGAACGAACGTTTATGCGTCGAATCCTATACGGAGCCTGTCTTAGTCTCGTTGCCGTTGGCGTTTCATTTCTAAACGTTCGAATGTCCCATTTCGTCTTCCTGTCGATGCCGCTGCTATATCTTTCCGATCGGCAGGTTGACCGCCATTGGTCCGAACTTGTAGCGGCTAACAATGGTGAAGTCGATGGTATTGATGATTAGACACGTGGAGATTTCATAGAGACATCATGGGAACGTAGAGTGACCGACACGGGATCGTGGAACCCTCGGATCAGAATTGGAATCCAAGTTGCACGATGGGGCCGCGGAGTTGCATGTCATACGCGAACCTGTTGTTGCCGCTCCCCTGTTCTTGGTCGATATCGAGCAAGCGATATCCGAGGCTCAGTTGGCAATGCTCTGAACATTGAAAGCGTCCGAGGGCTTCGATGTTGTAAGTCAGTTGAGAACAAGAACCAATCCCGAAGCCGCCAACGTCGCCGCGAAATGTGAGCCAAAAGTCATCGGTCACCGGGGCACGAAACCGGCCACCGATGATTGGATCGACCCACTGCCGCGAACCAGCAGCGGTGACACTACGCCCACGTGGCCCGGTGATGGTGATTTCATTGGTATCAAGAAGATTGTAACGACCGCCGAGCAAGACATCGGCTTCCATGGACTGATTCCAGTCGGTCAAACCGATGTCTTCGGATACGTTGTAGATAGCGGCGAAGTCGACGATGGCCTGTGCAAACCCAGCGGTCAAATCGATCCGGGGAAGAACACTTCGGTCGACGCCAAGGTTGTAGTAGTAGCCATTGGCGAGGAACCCCCACTTCTTATAGCTGACTTCCAGTTGCCCGGAAAAAATAAAGTTGAAGTCCGAGATGCTCTCGAAAATCTCGCGAGTGCTGACATTAACGTTAGCTGTTCGCCCACGAACTGTTGTGGTCCCATGCATTTCCGGAACCCAACCAGGGATATCGAACTTGCATTCAAGTTCTGGCTGACGACACTCCTCGACCAACGAACAACTGCTCCCGCATTCGGAGAAAACAGCGGTGGGTTCGACAAAGCACTCGGACCGGAGGTTTTCTGCCGTCGCGGTTACCGGCAGGTTCACGACAGTTAGAATTGCAAGTCCGGCGACGGATGACAGCCTGGACATAATTTGCCCCCCTGTAACGGTAGAATCGGAAGATGGCCGACGGGGAAACAATCGGCACAACCGACGGAGCACGTTCAACTGGAACATCTCGTCGAATCGATTCGCCGGAATCATTGTCGACAAGCCCTGCAGGATTGTTACAACCTGAACTCCTTAACAAGGCTCAGGGTTCAACTGCAAGGAGTGCGAGAGGCAAGCTGCGGATATGCCTGGCGAACCGCGGCCGATTTTACGAAAACAACTTTTTCACGGGTTGGCCACCGTCGGTGATAGGTACAGGGCGTGAGCCGGCATAGAGTTCCTGTGACGGATCAATACCGAGGGCCGCATGAATAGTTGCGTGATAGTCGGGAACAGAGACGGGGTTCTCAACGATTTTTTTGCTCAATTCATCCGTGACTCCGTACGCCCCCTGATGATTGAGACCTCCCCCTGCCAGCAGCAGACTGAAACAAGTTCCTTGGTGTCCACGTCCGCCGCGGCCGTCATAACTTGCGGGACGACCGAATTCCGTGCCCAATGCGATTAGAGTTTTGTCAAGAATGCCTTGCTGTTCGAGATCGGTGATGAGAGCGGACAACGCAATGTCCAGTTCTTTGATGAGCAAATGTTGGTTTTGTTGCCCTTCGTTATGCGTATCCCAGCCAGTGCCGTTGATGAAATTCAAGTTATGAGAGACTTCGATAAATCGAACGCCGGCTTGCACCAGTCGGCGCGCTAACAAACATCGCTGCCCGAACTCACCTCCGTAGGAGTTTCGCAATTCGGATGATTCGTCGTCCAAACGGAAGTGCTGCATGAAGTCCGGTCCGGCGAGTCGCATTGCTTCGGCTTGTGCAGCTCGGTACTGTGCGATGACCGAGTCTTGGGGGACGCGTGTCGTCAGGGGCTCAAGCAGATGGCGGCGACGTGCGACACGATCCGGTGTCACGTCTTCAGGTCGCGAGAAACCGGCGGGGCCACTTTCCGTGTCGACGAGATACACGAAACCGCTCTTCGCACCAAGGAAACCTGGCCCACGACTCACATTCGGATAACCAATCAGCATATAGGCTGGCACATTCGGGTTCACCGGCCCAGCGACGTGCCCGATGATCGATCCCAGCGATGGGTACGTAATACTGCCGCTGATTGCACGCCCCGTATGGACGAAGTTCGTGCCAAATGCGTGTTCATCAATCAAATGGTGATTGATCGTCCGCATAACGGTCAACCGATCCGCTAGCTTTGCGGTGCGATGGAGATGTTCGCAGAACTTCACGCCTGGCACGACGGTATCGATCGTGTCATATTCTGATCCTGCGATTTTGGGAGATGCTTTCGAGTTGCCACGTCGCTTGGGATCGAACGTGTCGATTTGTGCCATGCCACCGCCGAGCCATAGGAAGATGACGTGTTCCGCCTTCCCTTTGGGGAACTTCGTGGCCTCCGGTGCAGCTAGTACTGAACGACCGGCGAGCGCCGCCGCAGAAATGACGCTGGACTTCTTGAGAAAACTTCGTCGATCCATGGTGACTCCAATATATCGATATGAGATGAGTGCAGGCTCGAATTGTTAAGGTGTATAGACCCATTCGGGCGCGTTGAGAACGGCCCATACGAAGTCTTCCATTCGCAGTCGCCAATCTTCATTCAACGCATTGGTAGGGGGATCACCGCGGCGTGCGTCAGCTTCCTTCTCCAATGCCAACGCGTTCGCCGGCCCATCAACATGGTTGGACCAACTGACATAACGAACTGGTTCACGTTTCTCCGGTTTCGGTAGGGCACGTTCGGATTCCGGTATCACACGGGACTCGTAACCTTCGGAAAGCACACGAATGTAGCGTTCTCTCTCGGCAGTGGTTGGTTGACGCGTCAGTAGTCGAAGGAACACGCGGTCCACGAGTTCTTCAACGGGTTGATCCTCCAATGCAAGCTGAGTGAGTCCGTGACGATCACTCAAACGTGTCAACCAGATGCTCATAACGCCGTTGGCGAAGATCGCCGGTTGTAACACGTCCGGTTCGGTTTCGCGAAGACTCCGGGGATCCTGTCGCGCTCCCCGCCAACCAAATGCCTCCAGAACGCTTGTGACAGCCGTAATTCGGGGGAGTGACAAACTTGGACGGTCACGCTCATTCGACGTCGATGCCAACATCCAAGATCGACGTGGTTTGCCCATTGAGATGGCGTTCCGGACGGCGCGAACGCTATCGATATCCAAGCTCACTTCTTCCAAATCAAACGGTGTGCCGGTCGCGTGGAATACAGAATCCACGATTTGCTCGGCGGTGAGTCGTCGTGGTGCGGGAGCGACGTAAAGTGGACTCGTCTCTGCGAGTGTGACATCTGTTGCCCGCTGATAGGCATGCGAACTGAGAATCAGTCGGCTGATCGCTTTGACATCGTAGCCAGAGGCCACGAATTGCCGGCCGAGCCATCGCAATAGTTCTGGATGCGATGGTTCGCCGCGTTCCCAATCGTCGACATTTTCAACCAATCCTCGCCCCATCAACCGTTGCCAAATTCGATTGACCATGACCTGAGCAAATCGCTCGTTCTGCGGCGCAGTGATCAAGGTTGCTAAGCGATCGCGAGGGCTCTCCGGTTTTTCGGCGAGGACATCGGCGATGGATTCGTCACAATATCGCTCGAACGGCCATGCCGGTTTCACTTCCGCCCCCGGTGCCAAGGTGACTTCAATCAGCGGTTTTCGCCCACCGTGATCGAGCCGCCCCGCTGGGACACTACTTGACTTGGGGAGCTTGACCGTCTTCTGTTTCAACGACGCAGCCAGCTCAAGCAAATCCTTCTGCAAAGAAACATGTGATGGGGCATCGTGGCAGCGGGCACACTTCATTTGCACCCCCAGAAATGCCGAACTGACGATGATCCCTTTCGCCGCCATGGGAAGGTCGTTTTGTGTCGCAGTCGCAAAACCGGCGGGACCGCCGAACCGCTCGCTGCCTTCCATCCGGATCAGCTCAGTGACGAACAAATCCGCGGGCTTGTTGTCGAGCATGGACTCGTACAACCACCAGCGGAACGGGCCAGTGTTGTTGAGAGTAGGATTGATCATGTTCGGATTTTCGGCCAAGACATCAAGCCAATAACCCATCCAGTGATCCGCCCACCGCGGATCCTTCAGCAAGCGTTCAATCACGTTTTCGCGGCGACTAGCCGGATCGTCATTCATGAACGCTTGGATTTCCGCCTCAGTCGGTGTGACGCCTACAGTGTCGAGCGTGACTCGTCGGAGGAATTTTAGGTCGTCGGCGAGGGGTGTCGGTTCGAAGTTGGTTACATCGAACTGTGGCCAAACCGCCCCGCCTTCGATCCAACGTTTCAGTAGGTCGACTTCTTTCGCGGACAGCCGGTCCCCTTTGGGCGGCATCACTTCGGATTCATCCGACGCTGCGATCCGAGCGATGAGCGCACTCTGGTCGGGATGTCCAGGGACAATCGATGGTCCGTAGGCATCACCACCTTCGAGCATTGAAACATGATTGTCGATCCGCAAGCCGCCTTGCGCTTTTTCACCTTGATGGCAGGAGTAGCAGCGTGCCTCTAGCAAGGGACGGATTTCTCGGAAGTATGAAACACCGCTTGCTTGACTCTGACGCGACGCCTTCGCCGCGACGTCAATTCGCTGGGCAATGAAATGGTCGATGGCATTATGTGCGGGATAGCCTTCGGGGAGTGACGGAATTTCGACATCCTCGGTTTCGGCCAACCATTTCGCAGCCTCCTGACGACGTTTGTTCCAATACTCGCTGTTGGCATCTCGGCATTTTGAACGGGCCTTTGCGTTGACTTTCGCGAGCCACTCTCGCCGTTCGGATTCGTAGGCAGCCCATCCCGCATCTGTGTAGTCGACGTGCCGGTCACCAGGAGACATCAATGACCAGGACTCACTTCCTTCCAACGAAACCGCCACCACGGTCTCGCCGAGTTCTGGCCGGAACCGACTGCCGCCGGTCACGCCGCCAAGGATGGTTTCAAGAATCACAAAATGCTCACCGCCATCCGTCTCGAAGTCACACCAAGACTCGCGGTTGCCAGGTGGTGCGAAGCGGAACGTCGGGCCGAGATCAAGATAGTTGTCTTGTTTCGAAAGCAAATCGTGGCCGGCTCCGTCGCCTGGACGCGCCCCTGTTTTTAGCAATTGTTTACCATCGATTGTCAAACGACACGGTCCACGACCTCGCAGCAAAAGTCGATGCTTGCCCGCTGGGAGTTCCACAATCGCCGACGCCCGAAGGTGAGAGGGATTCGCCCGGTCACCACGCACACCGGTCGAAACATACTTATGCGGAACTTCGAACAAACCAAAGACATGTTCTTCGTAGGATTCCGTGACCTGCGGCTCTTCCGGCCAATTGTTAGAGGCGGGAACGCCGTCCTCGCTGATTTGCACAAGGACTTTCCCCGGCGGAATCATTTCCCGTGTGACGGGCGGTGGCGGCGGAACGAAAACATATCGTTTTGAGATTTCTTCGGCCTGGAATGGTTTGCGATAGATCGCAATGTTGTCCATCCAACCTTGAAACGACTGTGACTCGTCCCGTTGATACCCCGTTCCAATGATGAGATCAGCGGCGTCCTGAATCGGTGGCAAGTCCGTGGCACCGCCCAAGTCCCAGGTTCCAGCAACTGGTTGACCATCAATAAAGGCCTGTAAACTGCCACTTTGACCGAAGGTAAAACTCAATGCGATGTGATGCCAACCGGTGAGCGGAACCTTCGGTCCACTCCACCATCGATGCCATTCAACCGCCCCAGACTTGGGTTCCTTGGTTGTAAAGAGCAACCCAATTTGGGCTCCAGCGTCTGTTCCCTGCAATCGAACCGCGTAATTCTGATTGTTAACACCCAGTTTCTCACTGAGACTGCCATGCCGACCTTTGCCCATCAAGTAGACGATGCGACCTTTGCGGATCGATTTGACTTTCAACCAAGTCTCAAAGGCGAAGGTGTCTCCCTTGCCAAACCGGATGTTCGTAAAGCCGCCACGTTCGTGATCTTTGACGACAATCCATCCTTCATGCCCAACGAACTGGGTCGCGATGTTGTCTTCATGGAATTCCGGGTAGCGTGGTGGTCGCGGACCGTCGGACGGGGTGCCAAACTTCCCTGCCCAAGCACCGGGCTGCGATGTTCCATCAAACCGCCACTGCAAGATCGGTTCAGCGGCGTCTACGCACAAACTCCAGGACGGGCTCGTCAACACAATCAGAAATACAACCGGTGTAAAACGTGTGAGTATCTTCATTAGCACTTTCACTTGTCGGATAGTACCGTCCAATATTGAAGGTTCGACGGGCCGAATTGTCGTCCATGCGACCACGAGGGTTAGCGGCTTTCGAATCGACTGCAATATCGGAAATCGACGGACACGAAGGCGGGAGTCTCTCCGCGGTTTTGGCAATGTCGTTGTGGGGGTAGGCAGGCTTCTATTTCTACCCCATTTTACCTGGCGATTTCAACAGTAGACTGAGTTTACGGGTTCAATTGTGATCCATGTTCTTGAGGAAATGCATCGTTCTAGAGAGACACCGCACAAGTTTCCAACTAGAATCCGCGTTGACAGAGAATCGCGAGAATTGGGAGTCAAGTGGATGAAGATCGGCCAACGCAAAATCTCAGGGGATCAAGGATTGTGGCTCGTCATTGCAGTGGCGGTCGCAGTGCGTGTGATCTATTTCCTGAGTTTTCAAAAGTCCGCGTTAGCCGGTTTTGTTGACTTAGATCATCGCTACTACCTCGAATGGGCCCAGCGAATAGCGGACGGTGAATGGCTTGGCTCGGAAGTCTTTGAACAGGCCCCGTTATATCCGTATCTCGTTGGCTCGTTTTTCCGGGTGTTCGGCGAGCAATTAGACTGGCTAATAGCAATTCAGCACGTCGCCGGAGTCTTAACCGCCGTTCTAATCTATCTCAGCGGGTGCCGACTTTTCTCACGACCTGTCGCGATTGGTGGTGGCTTGCTTGTTGCAGTTTTCGGACCTCTCGTCTTCTATGAGGGTCTTGTGATGAAATCGTTTCTTAGCCCGCTGCTGACAACTCTTACCTTGTACGCAGGTCTAAGATTTCGAGAACATTTTAAAACACCTTGGCTGATTGTGGCCGGCCTAGCGATTGGTTTGGCTTGTGTCGTGCGAGAGAATCACATTTTGCTGTCGCTCCCAATCGCGTGGGAAGTTTGGCTGCATCGACGAGAATCCCAACGGTTCATAAGGCATGGGTTGATTTTGTGCGCGTCAATTGCGGTTTGCCTAATTCCATCGGCCGTTCGCAACTGGTCCGTTGCTGGTGAATTTGTTGTCGTCACGGCGGGTGGCGGAGAGGTCTTTTACATGGCCCACGGTCCCGACGCGGAACCGTTTTATCATGCTCCGGATTTCGTCAAACCCAACCCGTTCACAGAGCACGAAGACTTCCGTCGCGAGGCGGAACGTCGTACGAGACGAGAGCTGACACGTGGAGAAAGCTCGCGGTATTGGTTCCGGCAAGGGCTATCGTATGCGGTCCAACATCCGTTCCGCGAGGTGGCACTTTCAATCCAAAAACTGAATGTGCTTTTGCATGATTTCGAAGTCAATGATAGTGGAAACTATCGAGTCGCGGCACGTCTGATTCCGGTCCTTCGTTGGTTGCCAACGTTTGGATGGATCAGTGCATTGGGCTTGCTCGGTATGGTCGTCAGCCTTCGGGATTGTCGGCGATATGGATTGCCTTTATTGATCGTTGCAGCCCACGTTTTATCCGTCATTTTGACTTACAACTTCGGACGGTTTCGCTTGGGTTTGGTCCCGATTTGGTGTCTGTTTAGCGTCTCCGGTGTGGCTTGGCTCTATCATTTCTGGCGAACGAAATCGTCCAGAAATCGGATGACAGCAACGATGGTGACACTAGTCGTTTTGTTGGCCACACTACTCTTCTTTCAAATACCGCTTGGGTCGAGCCGTCTGACCTATGCAGTCGATGACGAATTGTTGCTCGCCAAGTTAGCCCTGCGTGAAAAGGACATCGACGCCGCGGAACAGTACTTCCTTCAAGCATTAGAGGAAATGAAGGACTACCAAGCGGACAATCGTAGCCGGGTTGATGGAGACCAAGTCGCTTTACTCGCGTTGAAAGTCGGCGATCAGTTGTTGAATTTAGAACACGTTGATCAGGCTGTTCGGTTTTATGAAGTGGCGAAGGATCAGCCGAACGATCGCAGTCATCGTCATGCCCTGTTGCAACAGTTGATGCGAACTCTTCTCGCGAGTTCCCGCAAGGGGCATCCGCTCGAATCTTCCGTCGCAATCGACAGACTACTAGCAGAAGTGCTCGCGGAACTCCGAAAGGTTGAGCCAACGCAGATCGCGTATTGGGCGTTAAGCGCCCATTGGCCGAATCATGAGTCGGAATTGGACCAGATTCGCGAGCGACTGGAAAAACTCTGGGCTCGATCGAATCAACAGTCGCCGGGCATTCGAGCTACATATCTCATGGGGCAAGCGTTTTTGTTTGAGAAGTCCGGCGAAACGGAATTAGCTCGACGAGCCGCCCGTGTCGCCCTTGACGAAGTTTCCGACCACCCTGCCAAAGTCGAACTGCTGGAAATTCTCAACCAAACCGACTAATAGCTCTCTCAATATCAGCAAACGAAGAACGCCTCGAATTCCCTAGAGAATCGAGGCGTTCTTTTGTTTCGACTTCAAGACCTGAATTGTCTACGGAAACTCAACAACTTGGCCGTCTTTGCGGTTGCCCAGTCGCTCGTACATCACACCATCAATGTTCTCGCTGACAAAATGCGTCGAGCCATCAGCGGCAAGGAAGTGAGCCCCGCCCGGATGCTTACTGCTGAAAGTGAAGTTACTGGTGCCATTGATGACGTCGGCAGCAGTGTTATCAGTTTGCCAAACAACCCCACCATACTTTCCATTGGTGTAGTATCCGGCCCAAATACCACCGCGTCGTTCAGGCTCGTCTCTGTTGATTTCGCCAATCATGAAGGTTTGGGTGGTACCGTCTTCGACATCCCGCATCCGAACCGAACTGTTGGACCAAAACATACCGTTGCCAGCGTTCAAATTGTCCCGACAGCAGCTCCCATAGACACCGATGTAATTGGAAACAGCATGTCCACCTCGGTTGCTGTTGAGCTCGCCACCGGTATCGGAAGGGCAACGATAGGCGTCTAAGACTGTTTCCGTCTCCGGTGTAGGGCTGGCCGTTCCATCATCGGTGCCGTCCACAAGGTCGAAATCAACCGTTGACACTCCCATTTGCTCGTGCAGGTTACCTTGCTCAATGAATGGCAAGATTAACGCTCCCCAACCCCAGCCAGGCTCCAGCGTTCCCGATGTTCGTGACTGAATCCACCCTGACGGAAAGCTCTTGTAGGTATCGTGGTAATTGTGTGTCGCGACACCAATTTGCTTCAGATTATTCTTGCACTGAGTTCGCCGGGCTGCTTCCCGAGCCTGTTGAACAGCTGGCAATAGTAATGCGATCAGAATAGCGATGATCGCAATGACGACCAATAGCTCGATCAGCGTGAATCCGCGTTTTTTACCCACAACTTGGTGCATTCAGAAGCTCCTGCAAATGGAAAAAGATTTGGCCCGAACGGGTTGATATCAAAAAATGGTGAACTTTAGTTGTAACAGATTGTCAGAGGTTGGCAAGTCAGTCCCACACGAATCGACACTATTGTCTGTTCATGTTACGTGATATTCACTAATTGTGACGCCAACGGATATCAATATCACGCAGGTATTTCTTGCGGGAAAAAGTTCTTGCTCAAATAGCCACAGCTCATTGCATTGGAAATTTGCGCAAAGAGCGTTATTGTCAGACCGCTCGATTCCTCCGCCAAACAAAAGTCACGTTGGGCGTTGGCTCATCTAATAATGGGGATCGCAGCCCAATTAGGTTTTGTTGAATCCTGAGATATTCGCGATCAAATCAAGAGGAAAAAATTCCGTGAAAATCCCGTTTCACAACATGTTCCCTGCGATGGCTGTCCTCGCGGGACTTCTCGCAGGATGTGGCGGCGGAGATCTCCCTTCGCTCGCTCCGGTCGCCGGAAAAGTCACGTTTAACGGAAAACCGCTGAGTGGAGCTCGTGTGACGTTCGAACCCGAGGAAGGCCGACCGTCATATGGGATGACGGACGCCAACGGAGAGTTCACCGTCGAGTACAAGCCCGATGTCCCGGGTGCTAAAATCGGCTCGCACACCGTGCGAATCCGAACCGGAATTGCCGATCCGGATGATTCAGAAGCCCCGCCTCCTCAAGAGACCATTCCTGCTCGATACAACCAAAACAGCAATCTCAAAGAGGAAGTCAAAGATGAAGAAAACACCTTTGAATTTACCTTGGAAAGCGGAGGTCCACTTCCAACCAACGATCCTGATGCTGCTCGTCGTGGTCCTGGCTCAGACGCGTAAATCCGCCCTCGAAAACGGCGGAGAGCACACATCACGATCGGCATTGTCGATGTGATTTGAATTCAACCGTCGGGATGATTTTGGCCATTTTCCGGATGTGTTTGAAAAGCACTTGAGGGATACGATCGGGATCACAAGCTCGATCCCCCGTGAGCATTGACTGCATTCGGAGATTCCCTTTCCGCGCGGTTAGCGAGGTTAACGTTTGTTGACAGTGGTGTCCGCCACAGGTGCTCGCAGCAACCATCGATCAAGCGGTTTTGAGCCATCCATGCCCTGGAAACCAAAATCGGGATTCGGTATCCTGAGCGGACCGTGGAAGAACCGTCTGGATTTCCGTCGAAATCTCAGGACGCGACCTTCCACGAACCCTCATATGTGAGGCTATCGTCTTCAGACATGAGAGTTTTGCCCCGTTAGCACAATTGGATAGTGCAGCGGTTTTCTACACCGCAGGTTGGGGGTTCGAATCCCTCACGGGGTACATCTCAACTTCAAGCAAACTTTGTCGGACGGTCCTGGATTTCGGTAGCCGCAACATTTTCGACACCAAACATTTTCCTGTCTCTTCGTGTCGAATTGACGTGGTTCGCGAAGACAAATCGAGGCACACGTCTACATCGTTTCGTGCGTAGCGAATGGGGTGTAATCAAGCTGATTGTTACGGTCCGATCGAAAGTTGTCTGGTCCATAGGTCGCGAATTACAACCATTCCATCACAATCACTAGGGATTCCAGGAACAGAAAAACCAGCCATTCAGACCGACTTTCCAGATCAGGTTTCCTCCCAAAGTACGGTTCGCTAGAATCCCAAAGCATCTCGGCACGGGACGTTGGGATTTTCTGTTCCATTTCGCAGCGAAGTCGGAAGGCCGCCAAGCGATCGGAAATGCAAAGCAAGAGTCCGTAACAGGGCACGCGGGGAGAACGACACAAGGAATCGCAAATTATCCAGCCCTCATGGGGCCGTAGCTCAATCGGTTAGAGCAGCGGACTCATAATCCGTTGGTTGCCAGTTCGAGTCTGGCCGGCCCTATTTTCTCATTTCTGGAACTTGTGCTCGTACCCGAATATCTTGGATCATTGGACCGCATCGGTTTCCTTCCAGCAGGTGCCGTTCTTCGGGGTGGGAATGCCTCGCCTGACGCTTGAATCAACGTGTAACGAGTCCTTTCAGTACACCGCGAGTCGCCGCCCTGCTGCTCCCCCCCCGGCTTCCCAACATTACCACTGAACACTTGCCGACACATTGGCTCAGATTCGACGCCGAGAATTTGCGTTGTGTGGCGTATGGTTCCCTGAACTTCGCAAGGCTTCACTGAGATTCCTGGACGGCAAACGCCCATGGGAGCACAGCGGAGTGCGATTCCTTCTCAACTCTCTGTAGCCAGTTATTACCGTCAAGCAACAGGCCTCCGGGACTCCACGGTTGCTGCTGTCCGACGTTCCCCTGATGGGACTGTGGCCGCGGATTGGTCTTCGCTATTTGCCCTGAATCTACGAAGTGTTCAGTACCCTGCGTCCTATTTGGGAATGATTCCCGAGAGTCGTCACGTCCGAAGTAGCCTGCTGGTCGTATCGAACGGGATTTAACGGTTGTGAGCGTTATGTTCGATACTCCTAAGAAAACGCCGGCGACCTTGTCGATTTTTGTACGTGAAAAGCAGTCGATGGGTCGATCGAGTCTTCGACGTCGCGGGATGCCGCTCCCCGTCTACGTCCCCGATTTTCGATCCCAAATTTACGTGGCGGGCAAGTTGTTGTCGGTCCTGACAGGAGGTCAAGATGGTTCTCCGACATTGGTTGACGAGCGTTGCGTTGACGCTCGGTGGCGGAATTGCACTCCACGCCCAGGTTCCGCCAGCACCGGGCCCGACGGACTCTGTAGAGTCCCCTAATGACAGTGGCGAATTCGCCACGGACGAAGCTCCGGCAGAGATCGATGCGGTCACTGACGACGTGGCTTCCACATCAACGGTCGACTCATCAGCGTTGGCTAGATTCCCGTATGGTGCCCGAACGACACCGACGCCTCCTGCGTCTCCGACCGTCCAACCGTGGAAAGTCAACTTCTTCGACAACGACTTCAGCTACAAGAACAAACCAGGGGCTCCGTATTTCCTGGGCGAAAATTTGAAGGACATGCCGCTCTTCACTTTGTTCGATGACGATTGGACACTCTCGATCGGGGGCGAACTCCGCAACCGTTATCACGACGAACGGAATCGGCTGGTGCCAGGCGGTCCCGGTCTGAGTTCATACAACCTATTCCGTTGGCGTCAATACTTCGATGCCAAGGCAGGCGATCATTTCCGGCTCTATTTCGAGGGGATTGATGCGTCGCAGTTCGGCGAAGAGCTACCCGCCACACCAATCGACGTGAACCGCTGGGATGTCCAAAATGCGTTCGCCGACCTCAAGATCGGTTCCTACGACGACCAACCCATTTGGTTCCGCTATGGACGCCAGGAACTGCTGTACGGTGCTCAGCGGTTGATCTCACCGTTGGACTACTCCAATACGCGTCGAAATTTCGAGGGCTTCAAAGCCTTCACGAAACTCGGGGACTGGAAGATCGATGCGTTCACAGTTCGCCCCGTGAACTCCGCAACCGGCAATGCAGGCGTGCCACAATTTGACAACGCCAGTGACTCACCAGACCAAAGCCGAACCTTCCAATCTGTCTATGCGACGTACTCGGGTGTGGACAACAACACGTTTGATTTCTACTGGATGTGGCTCCGTGAACAAGACGAACGAGCCCGTCCGCCGCGATTCCCAGACGGGAGTCGACAATTGGTCGGGATGCGTTGGGCTGGCAAACGTGCAATGGGACCAGGAACGTGGTCTTGGGACAATGAAGGTGGCTATCAATTCGGTCATGATGAGTTCGACGAAACGGTTCAAGCAGGTTTCGCCACCGGGATCTTGAACTACACCTTCAGCGACATGCCCTGGAAACCGAAGTTCACCGGGCTGGTTTGGTGGGGCTCCGGTGATGAAGATCCCAATGATGACTACAACAACACGTTCGTCCCCTATTTCCCGCTCGGCCACGCCTATTGGGGATTGATCGACAACCTCGGTGGCCCCAACTTATTAAACTATAGTCTGCAAGCTTCGGTTCAGCCTCATAAGAAGATCAATGTCCTCTTCGCGTACCATTGGTTCGACCTCGCCAGTGACAACGATGTCCTCTACAACGTCGCTCAAGCACCACTCGGTCGCCCCGTCGGCGAGGCGGATATCGGGCAGGAGTTCGACATCCTGGTGAACTATGTCTACAACCCGAATTTTGCGATCCAACTCCAATACGCAGAGTTCTTCTATGGTGACTACGTCGACCTGACCCTTCCACGCGATGACGCAAGACAGTTCTTCGTGCAAACGACGTTACGATATTAGTCACTCTTGAACAGCCAGTTTCAAAACTCAAAAGAAGCCGCCTGCTTCCCCAAGCAGACGGCTTCTTACAATTTCCATCATATGACAGGCCCGAGTACCGCTCAAATACTCGCCGACACTGTGATCGTCGCCACAGCGCATAACGAAACCCCTTGTCACAATTGTTATTGCGACAAGGGGTTATGAGTGCCCAAGAGAGGACTCGAACCTCCACGGGCGTTAGGCCCACTAGGTCCTTTACCTAAAGTGCCACACGTTGGCGCGATATTGCCCGCATGTTGTCTTTAGATGTAAGCATATTCAATTGAGTGGTTTAGGTCGAGTGACCCTCAGTCGCATGTTGAACGGATATTGCTCTGGTGTTGCCAATTGTGCTACTAATTTGCTACTAAACAGGAGGGCTTTGAGGACATCGTAGCAACACAGGTCGGGGAAATACCGTTGGCAAGCATTCATCAATCAGGACCAGGGGCGAGTTGGCAAATCTACTTTCGTTTCGCCGGAAAACAATTCAAGCCTTCATTGAAAACGAAATCGAAGCGGGAGGCCGAGAACCGCAGAGGCGAGATCGAACGAACAATTCAGCTCTTGGAAGAAGGGGTCCTCACGCTGCCGCCGCATTCCAGTCAGAGCGAAATCCGGCGATTTATTCTTTCCGGCGGCAAAGTGACCCAGAAGCCGGAATTTCATACCCTTCCAACTCTCAGTGAGCTTTGTGAGGAGTACTTCGAAAACTACGCCGTCGGAAAGGAAGCCAATAGCGTGTCGACCGAACGGACACATTCCAAGCATTTCCTGCGGTTAATCGGTGGTGAAACCCCGATCAATGAAATTACGACCGAAACGCTCCAGCGGTACGCGAACAAGCGATCGAAAGAGCAGGGACGGAAAGGCAAGACCGTTTCGTCTCGAACGATCGAAAAGGAACTGGTGACGTTCAATCAGATTTGGAAAATCGCAGTTGAAAAGGGGTATGTCACAGTCGACAGCCCGGCGAAGTCGACAAAGCTCTCGCTCTCTGACGAGCCTTTGCCATTTATGACCTGGGGAGAGATTGAGAACATTATCGAACGTGGCAGCTCGAACAACGCAGAACAAGCGGCGTACTGGGACCGGCTGTTTCTCGATGAAGCCCAGGTCAACGAACTCGTAGCGGATGCCTTTGTTGCGGCCCGACACATATTCATCGGTCCCGCAATCGCAATGGCCGCTTACACTGGCGCGCGTCGGTCGGAAATTCTCGAAAGCAAAATCGAGGACTGGGATTTTAACGACCGGACGGTCGCAATACGAAGTCGAAAAGGGAGCCGCAAACACCGAACCACGATCCGCAAGGTTCCGTTGAACAAACGGCTGGAACGGATCATTCGCGAATGGCTGGAGCGTCATCCGGGAGGCGTCTTCACTTTCATGGTGCCTGCGGACATCACGAGAAGTGGGGCACGCCAGGACAGGGCCGCACAGATGACCAAGGACCAAGCGACCCATCACTTCAAGACCACGCTCAAGGACACGAAATGGCGAGTCGTCAAGGGGTGGCACGTTCTCAGGCATTCCTTCTGTTCCAATTGTGCCCGGCGAAATGTTCCTGATCTGACAATTGACAAATGGATGGGGCACAACGGTGACGAAGCCATCAAGAAACGATATCGGCACTTATTTCCTGGCGACGAGCGTCAGCTGATGGATCGGTTATTTGCCTAACAAGTGGACATTTACCCATCGGTTTTACGTGCGGGTCTAGTGTGGCGACCGCAATTCAACGGTGAGGTCAGGTCAATTAGTCTTACAGTCGAAACACCGCTTCAAGTTGACGCTCTCAGATAATTCCTGGCTTGGTCGTTTTGAAGCACTCATTTTGCTTGAGATACGCTCGGCCGGGTAGCTCTGAACTTGTTAATCGATCGATGGGCTACCGACGAGACGGTCAAACATCGTGTACGGCACGATCTCCAACTATGACTGGACTGATATCAGGAATCGGCTGCTCTTTAACAAGTAGTTTCTTCGTTGAGTGATGACAGGATTGAAAAATAGGCCGCTGGCTTCTCAGGCAACCTTTGTGTTCAAACAAACCGTATGTATCCCGAGTCTGGCGAGTATCTCTAAAGGAGATTGCAAGTAATCCCTAATCTCAATGGGTAGTTGTACTTGCAACCACGACACAAGCTGTCGATACATTCCGGAAAAGCCGCTAAACAATATAGGATCAGATGTTGATCATGTATAGCTGGCCATATACAGTGATCGCTCGCTAACCGCTCAAAACATGTTGAGGACAACCAACACAAGGAGAATCGGCGTGCGCAGTGTCACTTGTGAGAGGGCAGGTCGAAAAAGCTTGGGGTTCACACTGATTGAATTGCTTGTCGTGATCGCGATCATTGCCATTTTAATCGCTTTGTTATTGCCAGCCGTTCAAAACGCCCGCGAAGCGGCCCGAAGGACCCAATGTAAAAACAATCTCAAGCAAATCGGAATTGCTCTTCACAATTACCACGATGTGCACCGGCAGTTTCCACCTGGATATCGCTTCATTGCCAACTCAACGACCGACACAATCGGTGGGCCGACAGTGTCGCTCTTGGCCTACCTCGATCAGGGTAAAATTGACTCTCAACTCGATCCGACAACTCCGTGGTACCTTCAGTCGAGCGTTATTGCGCAAACCACACTTCCAGGGTTCGTCTGTCCGAGCGATACCAGTAGCCCGAAGATTACGAGGCCCGAGTTGGCAGCCTTGGGACTACCAGTTGGTGATACGTTTGCCATCTCGTCATACGCGTATTCAATGGGATTTGATGACGCCGTCTGTTTTGGCTCCGGATACGGTCCGAAACCTGCGAACGAGAGTGTTGGCGTCTTCTACGTGCATTCGAAGACCCGTATTGCTGGTATCACCGATGGAACGACCAACACATTTGCCGTCGGTGAAGCGGCATCTGGCTATGATTTGTGCCATGGTGTTGGTTGTACCACGCCACTTAGTGGTTGGACTGCTGGACATGCGTGGCTAATTGACGGGACAAACAAAGAGCACCTCGTGTCACTCGGATTACAATATGCCGGAGGTTTGGCAAGCACTGTCGAGAAAATCAATAAAGAGGTGGCGACAGATGCTTACTTCCACTCAATTGGTGCTCCCACAAACAAGGAACCCAGCTGGGATGGTGGACCACACTGGGGGACCAATTTTCGCAGTTTCCATCCAGGCGGATGCCACTTCCTCCTTTGCGACGGGTCAGTTCGATTTGTGAACGAGAACATCGAACTCGCAACGTATCGTGCTCTGTCGACGATCCAAGGTGGTGAAGTCATCGGCGAATACTGACTATTTCGGCTATCAATTCGAGTTGGGCATGTTGCTGCCGCACTCAGTGCGGCCATTTCTCCATCGGGTTGTGTCGGATGAACAACATCAGCGTTAATATCTTCGATAAAATCCAATCGCTTTGTCAGGAATTCCGTCGGCAACTCAAACGCGGTGAGAACCGCGGTATCGAGGAATACCTTTCAATGGCTTCCGGTTCTTCGAAGCCAATACTTTTTCAGAACTTGTTGCATATCGATTTAGAATTTCGGCGTCGACAAGGGGAGAATCCCGGCTCTGACGACTACATTCAACGCTTTCCGCAATTCGCTCAACTGATTCGGCAGGCATTCTTTGAGTCGACGATGATGTCCCAACATCTGCGGGACACACCAGCCGACGAGAATACGGTGATCGTCGGAATGCCCGCCGCTCGGAAGTTGGGCGAGTATGAACTTCTTGAAGAGTTGGGCCGTGGTGGCTTTGGAGTCGTCTACAAAGCCCGGCACCTCGGACGAAATCAATTGGTCGCTCTGAAAACTCTGCCGACTGATTTCTCTGAGCAATCCCACCACGCAACCGAAGCCGACCGTTTACATAAGTTTCGTCAAGAATTTCGTTCGCTGGCCGACGTCAATCACCCGAATCTGATTGGCATGCAGACTCTGGAGGTGGAGGGTCAGCAATGGTTCTTGACGATGGACCTGATCGAGGGAATCGATTTCCTCAGCTATGTTCGGCCCCATAGTAAACTCGACGAAGATCGCTTACAGGCTACACTTCGCCAGCTTGTGGTAGGCCTCTCGGCTCTTCACGCCAAGCGAATTGTCCACCGAGACCTCAAACCAAGCAACGTAATGGTCGAAAACGACGGCCATGTCGTGATCCTGGATTTCGGGTTGGTCGCCAAATTGCAGAAAGCTGACGAGACGGCATCCCTTCGCTCCCAAAGTTTTGCCGGTACACCACGCTACGCCGCTCCCGAACAGGCCCACGGCGAGTGGTCTGAAGAATCCGATTGGTATGCGCTGGGTGTCATGATCTACGAGGCACTCACTGGCCAAGCACCGTTCAACGGTTCGGCTGTCGAAGTCATGATGAAGAAACAACATGGCACGGCCCCGCAGCTTAGCGAACGATCCGATCTTCCCCAGAAGGTTTGCCGACTCACAGACGCCTTGCTTGAACGGCAACCGAGCGAACGTCCTGCCGTCCAAACCATCGCCAATGTAGTCGGCATTCAAATCGACTCCGCAAGTCGTGACTCGACATTCACGCAGCTGCGTGGAGATTCCACTCAATCAGAGTGGCTGCTGGTGGGTCGCGATTCGCAGCTCGCCGAACTGGAAGCAGCTCGGAGGGAGCTGACTGCTACAAAGCTTCCCAAAGTTGTTTGGGTTCGAGGCCGAAGCGGCGAGGGTAAAACGTCGCTCGTCGAGAAATTTATTGCGCCGCTCCGACGAAGTCGCGAACTGCTCGTGCTATCGGGCCGTTGTTACGACCGTGAGTCCGTACCGTTCAAGGCTATCGACAGTCTAATTGACTCGCTAGTCAGCTCTCTGCGGTCACGTACACCAGACGATATCCTTCCAGACGACATTCCAATGCTGGCCCATTTGTTTCCTGTCTTGAAGCGGGTGGAAGCGATTGCAGATCGAGCTACGATTAGCTTGACGGGAATCGACAGTCGACAAATTCGTTATCGAGCTTTTGCCGCACTGCGAGAGTTGTTGACGACGATTGGTCGGTCAACGCCGGTCCTGTTGTTCATTGATGATTTGCAATGGGGCGATGCGGACAGTGCGGCTGCCCTCCACGAGCTCCTACTCCCGCCTGATGCCCCCGCTGTGATGCTCCTGGGCAGTTACCGGAGCGATGAGGCCGAGGAGAGTCCATTTCTGAGAGAATGGCGCGAACGCAATCCCGAGGCCGATCCCAAATTGGATGAGAAAGTCATCGAAGTCTCGCCACTAACCGCGGAACAATGCCTTTCCATGTTCGCCGCACGAGTCGGGTGCCATATCGAGGCATTGCAAGAACAAATGAAGGACGTCTTCCATGGAACTCAGGGCAACCCCTATTTCTTGGAGCAGTTGATCGAGGGCTTCGATGCTGAGTCAGGGCAATTTGAGGCGGTGCCGCTCCAGGAAATCATTGCCCGCAAACTTCAGCGACTACCTTTGGCAGCAGGGCCTTTGTTAGAAACTATTGCGGTTGCTGGTCAGTCGGTGAGGATCGACGAAGTCACTCACGTTTCAGATCAGGCTAGTAACGCGTATTCCGCCATCACCCACATGCGGAGTGAGCGTCTTGTCCGCTTGATAGGTTCTAGCGACCACCAACTTGTTGATACCTACCATGACAAAATTCGTGAAACCGTCTTGGACGGACTAGCCGAATCGGAAAAACAGAAGCTTCACATCCAGTTTGGAGAATACATTGAATCTGCCGAGGCTGTCACGGCAGAAGACATGCTAAAACAACTCACGCGGGATGTAACCCTCGAAGCAATCGAGATTCCTTCATCAAATCGCATTTTTGATCTGGCCTATCACTTCCACGCGGCCGACGATCCCAGAGGATTTGCTTATCAAATGGCCGCAGGTGAACTCTCCTTCGAGGCATACGCTTCCGAAGACGCCTTTGAGTATCTCAACCGCGCTGCGGCACACTGTCCCTCCGATATAGCCCAGCGAATTCGATTCCGGCTCCAGTATCGGTTGGGAAAAACTTTGACACGATTGCGTGAGTTCGATCTGGCACTGACTCACTTTAAGCATGCCACCAAAGAGGCTAACACTCCACTGCAACACGCGGTAGTTTTCGCTGGTATCGCAGCGACTTATCAAGTCCGCAGCAATTATCAATCTGCTTTGGACTTTTACGATAAAGCGTTAACTCAGCTGAATATGCCTCGACCTAAAGGATTGGCCGCGATTCTCAAGTGCGTTTCTCAAGCGTTGCGGCTTGCGACACGCCCACCGAAATGGAGAGCAGATTCGAATTGCGAAACCGCGGAAATTGCGAGGCATTCACTTGTCCAGGAGATTTACATCGACCTTGTCGCAATGATTTGGGAACTCGCTGACGGCGTCATTTCGTATCCATTCATAATGCTGCAAATGCAGAATATTTCTCGGTACGTCCAAAATCCAGGCGTATGGTGCGTTGGTGTTGCAACCTCCGCAGCAAGTTTTGCGATCAATGGTTTTCCCTGGCTTGGAAAATGGCTGCTAAAAAAAGCGGAGCCAGTTGAGCAGCAGATCAACGACAAAGAGTCGAAGGGTACTTTTCTAATGGGTTCGGCTGTGACCAATCACTATGCGAGCAAACCATCGCTAGCCGACGAGCAATACTCACTAGCATTCGAGCATCTGACGCAAGCGGGCTTCCACACTTACAGTTGTCTAGCAGCACACATGCATCGACATCTGCATGCTGTCATTGCATCTTCTTCTGTAGAACTTGAGTCAGCCAGGAGGACATTGCAAACGGCTCAAGCAGTGGACGACCAACGAACCCAGTGTTGGGGACACTACGATATTGCCAACGCCCTAGCTCGACTAGGTGATGTCACCGCTGCCCTTGAACACATTGAGGCAGCCCGAGGGTTCTTGCAGACTGGCGAGCGGTATCTCACAGACGCAATATTCCTTTGTACGGAAGGGTATGTCCGAATCCAAGCATCTGCCTATGAAGCCGCTCGTTTTAGTTTGGAAGCCGGATGGTATCTCGTCAAGTCGCGAAAACTCCTGATGAATGTGTCAGTGCGTGCACTACCTTATTTGATCGAGAGCCTAGTCGGCCCGAATTGGACACAGCCCATCGATCCAGTTGTCAGGAAAAGGCTCAAGCGTCTTTGCCGGGTTGCGATTGGTATGGATTGGCTGTATCCGGATATCGCCTCGCCAGCTCAGCGTTCGAGGGGAAGGGCATATGCGGCGAAGGGCAATACACGGAAGGCGGTTCGGTGCTTTGCAAAGGCGATTCGTCGAGCCGACGAATTTGGCGCAGAATACGACCGCGCAAAAAGCCTACTGGACCTCGCCGCAGTCCAAACGAATGGTCAGGATAAATTGCGGCAAGAGGCAATCAAGGTACTCAAGAAGATGGAATCCGTAATCCCCCGCGCGGAAAGTTGGCTACTCGGTGATCAATACGACGAACAGGTCGTCGCTCCCGAACGGTTCGACGTTGCACCGGATCATTCGATAATTGCGTCGAGTTGAATAGTTTTCCGAGCGAATTTCCGATCCGGATTACTCGCTTTTTCATCGCTGCAATATGTGAATGTCAGTGACTGAAGAGTTTTGGCGTCGGTTGCCTTGCTCTTATTTCGACAGCCCTGTTGCTGGCACTTCAATGTCGTCAGGAGGTGAGGCTACGCAACCCATGTCGGGATCGTCGCCCAGAAGCCAACGCTCCGCATATGGGATCACGGATTCCATCTTCTTCAGTAGTTCAATCGCCTCACGACGGTGTTTTTCTCGATCTTCCTCTAGAACTGCTGCAAGGTCGAGGAGGCACCTGGCACGTTGGTAATCCATCCCCTTCGATGCGGCCACTTTGACTGCTTTTTGAAATTTTCGAATCGCCTTACGATGATTGCCCAACGCAAAGTGTGCTCTTCCCGTCACGCGTAGCAAGTGGGGCTGATGGTTCGGGTAGCAATAGTAAACCGGAACAGCACGCCGGAGCAGTCGCTTGAGTATTCTAACATCGGCCTTCGGAACGTTTGAATTCCAATGCGGCCCGGGGATGCTCTCAATCAAGATCGGCAAACAGAATATTGTCACATCAATTGGGCATTTCATCACATTCTTCCAGGCCACGAGTGCAACTTTGCGTGCTTCCTCGTGCCTTGAAGCTTGGAGCAGAACAAAACCGTAGGTACTTCCGCGAATCGTCTCGGTCATGTTGAACCGTTCGTTCGTCAAGGCGTCGAGAGACTGTCGCATGTATTCGAGTGCCTCGATGATTTCTCCACGGCGGGCTAGAGCACTCGCGACATCGTACAAGCCCCAACAAGTGCATTGAACATTGTTTGTCTCGCGAGCCAACTCTAAAACCTGTCTGGCAACTTTCTCCTCCAAGCTTGTGCTGCCAAAGAAGGCGTACAAGTGACGGAGCATGTGACAAGAAACCATCTGTTCGTAAGAATTGCCAGTGCGTCTTAAGAGCGGAAGCGATTCCACAAGATTCTTTTCAGCAGTTTTAAGTTGGCTGCCCCAATAATTGGCAATACCTGAATTGTAGCAGAGCATCCCACGAACAGCCGGGTCGTTGAGTCGCGATTCGATCTGGCCTGACCATCGTATTAGTCGATTTCCAATCCAAGGCGTACCAAATCCCGAGAACAAAAATGCTGCACTGGCGTAGCTTTGGGCGACAAGATGCTCACCTCCCATCGCGAGAGTAGCGAGAGACCCTCGTGTGAAGCTTTCGGCTGCGGAAATTAAACTCTTTTCCGGCATGCATGGCCCCAATCGCGAAAACACGTCGTGACACAATTGCGCACTCTGTTGACCAGTGTTGTCGTGAATTCTCAAGAATTTTGGTGGAATGAGAAGAAGTGTCAACGTTGCCTTGGCGAACCAGGCGAGTTTTCCAATTGTCGTTTTACGCCTTGGCTGGTCGATGTCATTTAAAGCACGATCATAGAATTTGATCGCGTCATCGAATCGCCCACGCTGACTGTGCACATGACCGATTCCAACATTGGCCTTCGCACGGGACAGGGAGCAACTTGCTGCTTCCAAGGCATTGTTATAAGCCTTCAACGAAGTTTCAGTCGAGTTGTTCCACAGTGCGATGCGTCCAATCGCCAGAAACAACCGAAACCGAATATTCTCCGTCGTGGCATTAGGAAGCAACTGTTCCGCACGTTCGTAGAAATCGCTCGCGTCTTCAATCGCATATGTGCGTAGTGCTTGTTCGCCAGCGACCATCTGATAGAAGAAAGCCCTTTCGTCATTGGCAGCATAAAAGTGATACGCCAAATCGAAAATGCGGTCGCTGGCAGGAAGGTCCTGCTCCTGAAGCGTAAAGTCTTGGTCGAAAATCTGTTTGATTTTCTCGGCCGAGAGATTCTCGGTCTGTTCGAGAAATTCACCGTATTGAGTGTGTAGCTCTCGACGTCGCTCCTCATCCATCTGGTATAAAACTGTTTCACGAATTTTGTCATGGTAGGTATCGACCTGTTGCGTTCCGAACGAACCGATCAGCCGAATCAGCCTTTCACTTCGCATATGGGTGAGCGTCGAATACACTTGACTCGTCGTTTGCGCGACTTCGGCGATCTCGTCGATGACTGCCGCTTGTCCTGCGACTGCGATCACCTCCAAGAGTTCGACGGCTTCCGGTGGGAGTCGGTGGAGCCGTTGCGCAATTATCTGATCGAGCGGAACTGCCTGAAATTCGCCCGTTTGCTGATCAAAACCTTCAAGCAGTTGGTCGACAAGGTACGGATTGCCACGCGATTCCTCATAGAGTTTCCGGGCTTGCTCGTGAGACATCTCACCTGTGCCACTTAGCCGATGTGCAATCAGTTGGACGCATTCGACTTCTGTGAAGGCAGCCACTTCGATCAGAGTTTCTTGGATTGGACCAGACTCTAGCGGATTCTTCTGCTTCCATTCAGTGAGAAAGGGGCTGTCGTCAGCCTCATCACTGCGATAACTTCCCAGCAGTAAAACAGTGGGTGAATCTGGGGGAGTGAGAACTTCGAACAGTGCCGCCGCACTGTCAGCGTCGCCCCATTGCAGGTCGTCGATCAACAATACAATCGGCATGGTGCGACTGATGGTGATGAACAGATCGCGTAGTGCGTTAAATGCACGGTAACGGATTTGACGACTGTCTATGCTACGAATTTCCGGCTGGGATCGGTCGGCAATTGCTTGCACACGCCGCAGCACGGGGAACAGTTGAGCTAACATCGCAATATCGTCCGGCAACCAGCTGTGAACTTCGTCACTAGGGCGAGAGCGAAAGAAAGCAACGAGAGCATCGATCAGTGTGTCGATGGCTTTGAACGGGACCGACTCCCGGTCATAACATCGTCCGCCAAGAACGAGAACATCGTCGCTCAATCGAAGCGGTTCCAAAAATTTGTCTGCCAACGATGATTTACCCTCGCCACTCCGACCGCTGATCATCGTGATCACAGCTTTTTGACTTGAAAGCAGCTGGTCGAAGGCCTTCTGCAACTCTGATAACTGCTGTTCGCGACCGACCAAGAATTCATTCGAGGAGGTAAAGGTACGATCTGAAGTACTGTCCGTAGAGTCTTCCTGTGTCGCTTCGCTTTCGACTCCTAGCACATCGCGTATTTGTTGTGCATGGGGACGCGAGTCTGGGTCGGCCTGGAGGAGTTGATCCGCTAGTTCTGCCAAATCTTGTGGCAAATCCGGTTTCTCACTCAACTGGGGGGCAGGCTCCGACTGCTTTTTCATCATCACTTCAACATACGAACCCTCGAACGGTGCTTTTCCTGTCAATGCTTCGTAAATGAGCACGCCCAGTGCGTACCAATCGGAAGCCGGTAATCTCGTACCGGAAATCTGTTCGGGAGCTGCATAACGAGGTGTTCCGGCGAACTGTCGGGATTTCATCGAGACTGTCTGGTTTGTCGTCCGTTGCAATTCCGCGACAAGACCGAAGTCGAGGATTGTCACTCGGCCTTCTTCACTGACCAGGACGTTGCTTGGCTTGAGGTCTCGATGGACGATTCCGCGGTCGTGCAAGGCTGCGATTCCCCGAATCATTTGATTCAAGGCTTTTCGAACTCGCGGTTCGTCTAACTGTCCATTTGGTCGAACATACTCAATAAAGTCCACTCCTTGGACGAGGTCCATTGTGAAGAACCATTGGTCTGCATCAACTTCCAGTGTTTGCATACCAACCAAGTTGGGATGGTTGATCTCCGCGAGCGAACGAAATTCGCGACGAAATTTATGCAAGCGTTCGGCATTTTGAATCGGATTCGATTGATCCTCGGTATTCTTCGGCAGAGTCTTGAGCGCGACACTATCACGACGGCGGACATGTTTGGCTTCGTAAACGATGCCGAAGCCGCCACGACCTAACTCCCGAACAAGATCGTATTCCCCAATTCGGCGGTCGAATGACATATTGACGAGAATCGTCTTTTCCGCCGCGGGGGTGTCGACCCCGATCTGAGACATCATCGTCGACTCGAAGAAAGCCTGCCGGATCGACCTCCCGTATCGGGGAAACCGCCGGTGGTACTCATCCGAGGACGGCGGAGTACCTTGCTTGTTGAGAAACTGTAGCTCCAGGTTTAATAGGTTCTGGAAAAGATTCTCCCGAGCAGACTCATCGATCCGTTGAAGAAAGTCTTCCAGCAATGGAGTACTGCCATCCTTGAGTTGCTTTCGAAAATCTCGACAAAGTGACTGGATTTCCTCGAAGACATTGTTGCCCGCTGGATTGTTCATCGTGCCTATATCCAGTTCCGCTGCACCGGCAGCTTCAACGTACCGAATTGCTTCGTGAGTGTTTGTAACGACAGAGTGTTTCTCACTTGCCGCAAGGTTGAGCAAAAGTTGTGTGCACGCCTCAGTACATCTCGCTTGTAAACCCTTCTGGAAGAAGTATACAGGAATGCGCACCTGTGGACAGGTGTAGTGGCAAGTGAGTCAGATCGTATCATGCAATTACAAGTGTGTCTTCGCATGCTCGGTGCGAAGCAAACCCCGTCCGGAAAAATTCCGGCGGGGGTTCTTGAATTTTGGCAGTTAGACCTTCACGAAGCGATTTCGGCAGCATCGGAAGAGCCATCATGACGCCGTTGCTCGGACACGTTTCTCAGAGTGGTAGTCTCCGCAGTCTCAGGCTCACGACCGTCTACGGCTCAACAGCAAGCCGGTAGCCCCTGATTCCGGATGGTCTCAATGGCCACGTGGCTCATTCGCCACTTGCCGTCCCGCTTCTTCTGCACCCAGGCCTCTTCAAACCGCCCTTTGTTGCACCCCTGACGCAAAGTGTACTCGGCCAAACCGGTTTTCTCGGCGGCCTCTTTGATCGTGTACCACTCTTTGCGAGTGGACTGAGATTCCAATCGGCTGATTTTCTCTAGCAGGAGATCAAGCTTCTTGGACTCAGCATCGACCTGCTCATGGCACCAGTTCAACAGTCGGCCAACGCGAATCAATCCCTCGCGAGGTGTCAGAATAGCCGCTTCAGGTTCGATCGGTGCCCCGAATCGGGCGGCTTTTCGGTTTAGGTCCTCCACAAGTTCGGCGATATCGAACACCTCGAAACCGTCATCGTATTTACTGTAGTCGCTCAGCTCTTCAAATGCTTGTTCAAGCTCTTGGTGGTAGGTTCTCAATTCGAAATTCATAGTTTACGTTGTCCCATTCATAAATTATTTGGTTTGAAAAGTGCTATGCCAACCACGGGTATCCGACGTGGCTTTAGAGTGACTGCTCCGGCGTGCAACACACGACCTTCAGTCGGCCTCCACACCGTTTGTTTGGTGTTCCACTAGCTGTCATGCATGCGCTTTCGGAAAGAAAAAGCCCCCGATCCAGCACGAAATGGCCGGTCGGGGCTTTTTAATTTGTCGCACCGCAGAATCGAGGACTGCGGCAGGTCAAGAGAGCGTAAGATTCGAAGTCTCGGCCGAATCGGAGGCTCAATAATTGCGTCAGGCAGCAACCGTGGTTTTCGGATCGGCAGAATGTTCGCTCGCTGTTGCGGGAGTCGGCTTATCGATACTTCGAAGCTGCAATCGCCCCTTTTCAACTTCAAAAAACTCTTCTGTCGGCACGTAATCCTTAGGTGGACGGACCCAAGAAAGGTTTCCAGTGAGCCTAACGTTGTTTGTGTGGGAGCCGTAAGCAATATCATCGGGCAAGGCCTTTCGTACTTTCGTCTTCCCCCATTCCTCGTGTTCCTCTACGTCCAACCATTTTTTGAACCGTTCATAGAATTCTTTGAACTCGATTTTTTGCCCGACAAACTCATAGCATTCTTCCAGAATGAACGACTCGACTGGCGTCATATTGTGTTTTTCACTTCGCGATTTGTGGGAGGTGTTGACAATCGGCAGTCGCAAACGTCCGTACGATTTCGGCAAAGTAAAGTCCATCAGCGTTCGCATGAATGCCGGGGCTTCCGATTCTAGATGCTCCATCAAGATTTTCTTGGGAATTTCATTCTCGGGTTCTTGAACAAACATCACATTAATCCGGGTATCGCCCGGAAAAATCGGGCAAGCGTATTGGGAGTTGGCACATTGCACCCAGTGAGTTGTATTCCGCTGCTCGTAAGAGTCTGTCCGCATTTTGCGAATTGAAATCATTGGTGAATTCACCCAATCCTTGATTCGGTTGTACGCGTTAGCTCCCGCTACGGAAAGGTCTTTCTCCTCCACATAGCAGAGAATGGCACCTGCCAATTCGCCGTTGAAGCCACTAGCATCGGTTAGTGCTCGATCAGCACTGACCACTCCTTTAGTCATCAGCATTGAACACACGTGATGAAACGTGCTTTTACCCGAGTTTTGTGGTCCGAAAAAGAATAGATATGGCAACGGTTCAAACGGTTCGCGGAGCATAGATGCAAGCCAGGCTGTAAGATAATCTCGCCCGTTCAAGATGTTTGATTCCTGTGCCCAATCGAGTTCCGGAAGATATCGGTCCAAATCCCGACCACCGTGGGCTAGTACCTGGTCCCAATACGGATGTTCTCCAGGTTCGTCGCTTGGCCTGAAACGCAACTGCGCCCCATCTCGATTCCACTGCCGCTTGCCAGGATACTCGTGCTTGAACGGGAGATTGACCAATGTCCAATTATTCAAGATAGCTCCACCAAGAAGCTTGTCGGCCTCAGCCTTTTTGTAATCTAGAGAACTCAATGCACTACGCACATTGTCTTTCGAGTGCTTAACCCAGTTGCCATTCGAGTCTTTCAACGCAAAACCTGCATCGGACCCAGCAGGGGTGGTAAGGCTTCTGAAGATGTCATCGAAATTACCGTTCTGGCGACAATTGCTATTTTCTACTGCGACCACATCAAACAATCGCTCGGCGATCTTTCCACGCTTTTCGACCCATTCGAAGGGGATTGCCTCACGTCCGGCGATCGTAACTCGAGCGATTACCCGGCCGTCACGATGCCTCTTCAACGCGCATTCCCGATCTAGGAATTTTTCAGGAATCCTTTCGCTTGTCCCAAGGTGAGTCAAAGCAGCTTGCGCATCGGCAGCTGTTCTGAAATGAAAACTGACTCCATCAGTGTCCTCTACACCGCCGACAGCGAGAGAAGCCGTCCGGAGGTCTGGGCGATGGTTGAAATAGGTCCATGTCCAACCGGCTCCGTCTTGATTCCACGAACCGTGTTCTTCGGTACCTGGACCAAACCGAAAAACTCGCCAACTGCCATCTTCCTGTGGGAACATAAAGCAATTCGGCGTACTGGGATCGGTCCCTTCAGAATTCGTAGTGAAGACGCCTGATAGCCCGAGCTCTTTTCGTGCGTTGTCGCCGTTGAACAGTTTTGCCAGGGCACAAGTGTGTGTTTGAACTAGGCCGTGATCCGGCTCCCAATTAGTCGAGAATCCGGTTTTGCTGAGAGCGTCGATGACAGCTTTGTGGAAATCTGTCAAAGTCACTGAAGTATTCGCCGAAGTTAGCGACTCGAAGTCATCGATATCGCCATTTGAAACTCCCTGTAGTCGGACCTTCGACCTTCGCTTGCTGACAACATCGACGTGGTCGCGCCAGTTTGCTGGTAGATCGGCCACTCGCAGCTTACGCGATGCAGCCTTGACCAGGCTCAGTCCGCCATTTTCCGATGTGGCCTTTCGGTGCCACACCCACATGTTGCCACCGCAAACATCGACTGCTTGCGAAAAATCGAAGCCAGAATCCTGACCCATCTTACTGAGTGCACATCGAGCGACCGCAGCATGCTCTGTATGATTTGAGGTTTCCACGTCCTCAAAGGAAACGTAAAGGTGATAGCCGGTTCCACTTGTTGAGCGACGAACCTCGACATAATCGAGGTCCATTGCATTTTTCTTGACTTCCGCTAGCTCAGCGTCGTTCACGCCGAAGCCGTCGGCATGTCCAGAAATAGCATCGAAGTCAAAACCGACCCACCAGCTTTCCCTAAGTTCATAGTTCCAGCCAGTCGTGCCGATCGCTTCAGCATGTAGTTCTAAGGGGAACGTCATTTCGTAGTCAGGTGGTTCCGGTGTGGAGGCAGCATTTTTCGGAATTCGAATATTCCACCATTTATAGGAACCATTTGTGTAAGTGTTGCGTCGACCTTCGACAGGTTCACCTTTCGCAGACGACACGTTGATCTGGCATTCCATGCCAGGCTCAATGCGTTTAAGCATGTCTGGAGAATGATGCTTATCACTCTCGTTCTTCAGAAAATTGTGGAGGACTTCTGTAACAGTAGCCATGCTACTCTCCATACGAGTTGCGCGAGCGGAATCTGGTCGCTCGCTGGGGAAAAGAGCGATCTCGGAGGTCGAGATTCGCGAAATAGATTCGAGCTGCCGGCCGTCAAATTAGAATTCAGGGACAGCCGCTCAAGAAATGGGTTCCGCCGCCGTAATCAGAGTTGACGGTCGGCGATTGCGTTGCCTGCCCGGTTTTGACGCAGAGAGCGAGTTCGGGCGGTCGAAAACTGTAAAGGAATGACAGTTACGCGACAGAACAGAAAGAATCTGTCACTCTGGTATTCTGACGACTCAAAAAGACAGTCGCAGAATCACTTCCCTACATACTACTAGAGTGCATATTTAAGTGAAATATAGGAAAAAAAATGCCAGCTTTGACGAAGTCCCCATGCACGTGGGGGTGAACCGTGATCCTTTTGAAACTTTCGGAAGGTGTGCTCGAAGTCCCCATGCACGTGGGGTGAACCGCTGACGCTTTCTCGGAGCTGCTGGCCGATTTCGAAGTCCCCATGCACGTGGGGGTGAACCGTTCGCGACGAAGGCGGCCTGACGGCTGACAAAGAAGTCCCCATGCACGTGGGGGTGAACCTCACGAAAGCTACCTCTTCACGTTTTCGTGGCGATATCCGCACGTGTGTCACGGTATTGAAGAGGCAACGGTTGTAATTGGAAGTCGACGTTCTCCTACCGGTTTTTAGCTCGCGGCAATCTTCCCGAAATAGCCATATTCGAGGTTGACCCTCAGCCACACCTGAGCAACACAACGGCAATATTGCTACCAATTTGCTACCAAATGAGCAACATCACGAAAAAAGGACTCACGGCGATTTGCCGTAAGTCCTTTCATACCATAGTGCCCAAGAGAGGACTCGAACCTCCACGGGCGTTAAGCCCACTAGGTCCTGAACCTAGCGCGTCTGCCAATTCCGCCACTTGGGCTGTGGTTGAATGTTCGACACGAAGTCTAATCAGTTCGAATCTGGTTTTCCAGGTCTGCGAATGCCCAACTGGGGATTTTTTGATCGGTTGCACATGAACGCAGTCGTCTTATCCCTGCTCTGTGGTCGACATTACTGGGTTCGGAACGACGTTCTGCCCTACTGCATTGATCAGGTTCGGACATTCCGTCTCGTGAGTCTCTCGCGACACTGCGCTCCCTGGGTTGCGTAAGTCATTTATTTCAGGACGCTTACGTCAAGCAATCGCAACTTTCTCAAGTCTCCACATTTAACGTTTGATGATGCAACGCTTTGTCGCCTCGCGTGCTAATTGGTCGATGGGTCGACTTGTGTGGTTCCCCTACCTGGGCTGGAGGGAAGTTTGATGGCACTTTGCCGTCTGAGCGACAGTGAGGTATGGAGATTCTGATTGAGCAGTGGCCGACCGGAATGACGGAGAGTGCTGATTCTTTCCTGGCTCAACGGATTTGACAGCCGATGAACTGCCGCGAACACTGGTCGAGGTCGACCTCAAGCGATAGGATGTCGCGGAAAAACTCAATCTGGCTGAGCGCTCTTGGCCCATAGTCTGACTCAATCTTTCTGGCATGACTGGACAACGAAGGAACACGTTTGATGAAGTATTTGCCGATTATTTTTGCATTGGGAACCGCCTTGTTTTGGGGAATTTACGGGCCGACTCTCGGGAAGGCACGGAGCCCGATTGGGGCATACAGCGGGTTCAAACCCTATTTGGGGATTGGTCTGGCTTATCTGGTCATTGCCATTGTCGGTGGTTCAATTGCGATGTCGATCAAGGGCGATGACTTCTCGTTCAAAGGTGACCAATGGCCGGCACTGCAATGGGGATTCCTCGCTGGCTGCCTTGGGGCGTTCGGTGCATTATGCCTGACGAGTGCGTTGGTGATTTCGAAGGGGGATTCGCGATTAGTTATGCCGATCGTGTTTGGCGGAGCGGTGACCATCAATGCGTTGGTGAGTGCCTGGATCTACCATGGCAAAACCGAACCGAGCCCATGGATGTGGGTTGGTACTGTTGGCGTGATTATCTCGATCGTCATCGTCGCGATGAACATTCCACACCCCAAGAAACCGGCCTCCGCCCCGACATCGCCTTCTTCAGAGGCCGCCTCCAACGAAGCTCACTGATTCGCCAAATACGGTCGGCAACGGCTCCGCGTGATGGTCAAACTTCTCGTTTCCATTAACGGACTCGCCACGACACAGACGAGCAATCGTCGTATCGAGGAACAAATCCAGACGCGGACCAGTCAGATGCCGTCATGGTCGCTCCTGTTGAGATCGATGGTTCCCGTTGGTGTGGGATATTGGATTCGGTCATCCCAATGGAGTTGGGGAACATCGATGTCGCTGGAGCTACAGAATTCCGCAGTCGGGTATCGGGGCCTGATCGCGGCCGACGAACGTTGAACCATCACCGTGATCAGGAACGTCCTTAACGCCCGTCTAGAGGACGCAACCGCTCGCCACAACACGAATCGCGTCCCAGACAGCATTCGGTTGGGCCATCATACCAACGTGAATTGATCGACGAGTTGCATCAATTGCGTTGTGAAATCGAAGTGCCCCAACAAAACTCGGGCGATTCGGGAACACCGTCTTCGTCAACGAAACGAGCCGGTTCCGACACCACCTGGCCGAGGGACCCGGAAAAACGATACACCGACTTTTGAGGATTCTGGCATTCCGATCGCTCCGGAACAGGGCAAACCAGCTGCGTCCCGGTCGATCGAAGAAACTAAATCAGAATCCGGTCTGCCGAGTGAGCCTCAGCCAGAACCGAGCAAGACATTGATTCCCAATGACAAGACATCAGGTTGAAAGTTAGACTTCTGCCGTCAGGAAATCGGTCGATTTTCGCGGATTAGTCGGTCAATCGGAGTCGTTTTCGGGCGAAGTGGATGGCGTCAATCAAAGCGTCCACTTCATTCATTGTGTTATAGATGGCGAAGCTGGCGCGAGTGGTCGCCGACAGCCCCAACTTTGAGTGCAACGGCATCGTGCAATGGTGGCCATGACGAACAAACACTCCTTTGCGGTCCAGCAGATTCGCCATATCCTCCGGATGCATCCCGTCGATGGTCATGCTGCAAATGGCCCCCTTGTGTTCAGGAGATGGGCCATAAATCTTCATTCCAGGAATGGAGTTGAGTTGCTCGGTGGCGTGCTCCAGCAGGGCTTGCTCATGGGCGTGGATGGCATCGAAACCAATCTCGCTTACGAAATCAATCGCCGCCCCCAATCCAATGGCCTGGGTGATTGGTAACGTCCCGGCTTCGAACTTTGCGGGAATCTCCGCCCAGGTGCTGTGATCGTCGAAGACCTGCGAAATCATGTGCCCGCCGCACAAGAACGGGTCCATGTCTTCGAGTAATGCCCGTCGTCCGTAGAGCACACCAACTCCGGACGGACCGTAGAGTTTGTGACCGGAAAACGTGAGAAAATCTACGCCAAGTGATTGCACGTCAGTCGCACCGTGTGGCACGCTTTGCGCTCCATCGACGAGGACAACAGCCCCGATGGCATGGGCTTGCTTGGTGATTTGCTCAATTGGAGGCATCGTGCCGAGGACGTTCGACATCCCTGTGATGGCGACGATTTTGGTGCGTTCGCTGAGTAGCTCCGCAAACGCCCCGAGATCGACACGACCGTCTTCGGTGAGTGGCGTCAATTTGACGATGGCTCCCGTGGCCTTCGCAACAAACTGCCATGGTACAAGGTTGGCGTGATGTTCCATTTCCGTCAGCAGGATTTCGTCACCTGGCTTCAGGAATTTCCGCCCCCAACCGTTCGCGACCAGGTTGATTCCCATCGTCGTTCCCGAGGTGTAGACGATTTCCTCGACCTCGGCCGCCCCGATGAATTTTCGGATTTTCTCTCGCGTGGACTCCAATTCGTCGTCCACCATGGCACCAAATTTGTATACGCCGCGATAGGCGTTGGCGTAGTAGTTCTCCTGGACTTCTCGTTCTTTGTCGACCACACAACGTGGCTTCTGCGTCGTCGAAGCGTTGTCGAGGTAGACCAGCGGCCGTCCCTTCGGCAGCGGTTTTCCGAGGATCGGAAATTCGGCGCGGATGGCTTCGACATCGAAGGACACAGACGTGGAGACACTCATTGTGATCGGACTTTTCGAGGAGGGAGATACATCGTAACAATGCGGTCGATTCAGGCCGCCACCTGAGCAGCCAACTCGCGGATTCGCTGAACCATGCCGTTCAATCCATTTTTCCGAGCAGGGCTCAGATGTCGATCCAAACCCAATTCGCGAAAGACTTCGCGTGGCTCGATATCGAGGATCTCCGCGGGAGACTTGCCGGAGTACAGAGTTAGCAGGACCGCAATCAACCCTTTGACGATCATTGCATCGCTATCCGCGATGATGTCGAGAGTTGTGCGGCCGTCTTCGGTTCGCACGCGGGTGATCAGCCACACATTACTCTGACACCCATGCACCTTGGTTTGTTCGGTTTTCTCGCTTGATGGCATTTCGGGGAGGTCAAACCCCATGTCGATCAGGTAGTCGCAACGTTCCTCCCAATCGCCTAGAAACTGGAATTCGTCTATCAATTCCTCGATTGTCATTTCCGACATCGGTGCTGTTCGATCTTTCTCAGTGGAATTCGTTGGATGATTGTCTTGCATGTCTGCATTCTAGGCATCCCACGAGCATGGTCCAAGGGACAGTTACGCCAGTTGCCGATGTTGACCCGAATCGCTAGCCTGAACAATGACGAAACTGGACCACAACCACAGGGATCAATTCATGTCTCGAAATCCGCGCCCGAAACAAAAAGACATTTGGCGATCGACAACGGTGCTTTCCGTTCGACGCGGTGGCACGGTGGCCCTGGGTGCGGATGGACAGGTCACATTCAACAATACCGTTATGAAATCGGATACCCGCAAGGTTCGGCGGGTACTCGATGGAAGCATGCTCGTCGGTTTTGCCGGCTCGACTGCCGACGCGTTCGCCCTGCTTGAGCGTTTTGAGACAAAAGCCAAGGATTACCCCGGAAATATCACGCGAGCCGCTACCGAATTGGCCCGTGATTGGCGAACGGATCGGGCGTTGCGACGGCTGGAAGCGTTGATGATTGTGGCCAACAAGGAACGGACGTTGCTTCTTTCCGGCAACGGAGATGTCGTGCAACCGACCGACGGAATTGTCGGCATCGGGTCCGGTGGTCAATATGCGACGGCGGCCGCCCGTGCTCTGGACCGCCATTCCGATCTTTCTGCGACGGAAATCGTCCGTGAAGGACTCAAAATCGCCGCCGAAATCGACGTCTTCACGAATGAATCAATCATCATCGAGGAACTGCCAAGCGACGAATAACGGGTGCTCAAAGTTGTCAATCCTCGCGAGTCACAGTTTCCAACGACGTCATGTTCGACTCTTTGCAACAGTCATCGACGAGGATTAAACACCCAACGCCCTACTTGAGATGAGCGTTTCTAAATCGCGATTCAGCCCCCCTTTGGAATCGGATCGACTGAACACAACTGATTGAAAGCCAACACATGCGAGCCTCCGCATCAACTCTTTTCGACGCCAAACACTGGCTTGTAAACTTCCTCGCTGTTGCATCTCTGCTGACGTGTGGAATCCAGGCGTTGGCCCAATCTCGGCCGAACGTCATCATCGTGATGACCGACGACCAAGGTTATGGTGAGTTCTCTTGTCACGGCAATCCGATTGCGGAAACTCCGAACATCGACCGCCTCGCGTCACAGAGTGTCTGCCTCACGGACTTTCATGTCTCGCCAATGTGCACACCGACCCGTGGGCAACTGCTAACAGGGTTGGATGCGTTCCGTAACGGTGCGATCAATGTGAGTAGCGGACGAACGCTGCTGCGTCCCGAACTCGAAACGATGGCCGACATCTTTCAGTCCGCCGGTTATCGCACTGGGATTTTTGGAAAGTGGCATCTCGGGGACAACTATCCATTCCGACCAGAAGACCGAGGTTTTGAAGAAGCCCTATGGTTCCCGTCTTCACATATCAACAGTGTGCCGGATTATTGGAACAACGACTACTTCAATGATACGTATATTCACAATGGCGACCGCGAAACCTACAACGGTTATTGCACGGATGTTTTCTTCCGCGAAGCAATGAAGTGGATGCAACGCCAGCCAACTCAGCAATCGCCCTTCTTTGCGTATATTCCTCTTAACGCCGCACACTCCCCTCATTTTGTCCCAGACCATTATCGCAAACCAATTCGGGACGTAATCGCAAAGAATCCAAAGATCGTCGAGAATCTTACCCCTGCTAGACGAGAAGCCCTGATCAGTTTTCTCGCAATGGGGGCGAACATCGATGAGAACATGGGCCAGCTAGATCAGTTTCTGAGAAAGAACGATCTTTTTAACAACACGATTGTTGTATTCCTGACCGACAACGGCAGCACATTCGGAGACACCTATTTCAACGCTGGTATGCGAGGACACAAGACTCAACTTTGGGAGGGCGGCCATCGCGTCCCATGTTTCATTCGTTGGCCGAATGGCAAACTTGGCAAGCCTCGTGATGTTGACAGTCTCGTACACGTCCAAGATCTCTTACCAACCCTAGCGGAACTTGGGCAGATTTCATCAATTCCAAACCACCTTGATGGGATTAGCTTGGCACCAATACTCAAAGGTGAACAAGACGCCTTGGCTGACCGAATGCTAGTCATCAACTATAGCCGAATGCCGCAATTCAAAGTCACCTACACTCGTGAAAACCCCGCGATCCCACATCGCGACGGTGCCGCCGTTTTGTGGAAGCATTGGCGTCTGTTAGAAAATCAACGGCTGTACGATTTGCGAACCGACCCGCATCAAGATCATAACGTTGCCGCAACTCATTCTCGCGTCGTGAAGCGGATGCAACAACATCTCGACGAATGGTGGGATGGTGTCAAGGGCGATGTATTCGAACCGCAACGAGTCATCATCGGTCACGACGCGGAAAACCCAATGTTGCTAACAGCCTGTGAATGGCTTGATGTCTTCGTCGACCAACAGCAGCAGATTCGTCGCGGCGTGAGAAAGAACGGAGTTTGGCATCTCACGGTGGCCGAGCCGGGAACCTACACGTTTGAACTTAGACGATGGCCACGCGAGAGCCATTTAAGGCTCAATGCAAATGCTCCCATGACGAAGGTCACTGATGGGCAGTTGCTGAGAGGGCGTGCATTGCCAATCGCTTCGGCCAAACTAAAAATCGGGGACACATCAAAAGCGGCATCGCCACAATCCAACGGAGAATCAGTCGAATTCAACGTGGATTTGGAAGCTGGACCGACGACAATGCAAACATGGTTTCTCGATGAGGAAGGCAACGAAATCGTTGGTGCCTATTATGTCTACGTAGAACGAGTCACCCCCGCTGAGAAGCAATAGCCCAACCACCGCAGCCGCGACCCACAAACAAATGAGGAACTCCTGATGAAATACAGCCGACTCGTTATAGCAATTCTCTCATTAATTTCTGGTGTCCATGTTCATGCAGATGACGTTTTTCACGCGCAGGGAGAATTCGCGGGAGAACCAACAGCAACGAGCGTGCTGCTACAATCTCGACTCACAGCAATCCCAGGGCCAAAACTGGATCCATCCGGTGACGTTCCGGGGGCAAACGGTGTGGCATTTTTTGAATGGAGCGACTCGCGGAACTTCAAGAAAACGAATCGGACCGATTGGCTGAAGGCGACACCAGACGATGACTATATTGTCCGCGCAGAATTAACTGATCTCGATCCCGGAACTCGGTATTTCTATCGGCTCCACTTCGGAAGTGACAAGTCAAATACCAAGAGCGGCCCCATCCGTGAGTTCAAAACACTGCCGGCAGAAACGTCGGACCAAAAGGCCTCGTTCATTATGGGTAGCTGCCAGAACTATGCTTTCTTTATGTATGGAAAGAACAGCAAGAGCAAACTGGCGTCTGAGAAAGACCGAAAACTTGGGTATCCCGCCTATTCTGCAATGCTCAAACTTCGGCCAGACTTTTTCATTGGCACGGGTGACATTGTCTACTATGACCACCCGGCGAAGACTGCCGCAAAAACTCGACCAGAGCTTCGGGAAAAGTGGCATGAGCAATTTCGGTTGCCCCGTCTGGTCGAGTTCTACGGTCAGACCGCTGCCTATTGGCTGAAGGACGATCATGACTATCGATTCAACGACTCCGATCTCAAGTCTGATCGCAAGCCATCACCTGACACGGGCATTGCGATGTTTCGCGAACAAATGCCGATTCTGCCAGCGGGAGATCTTGCGTCACCGACCTATCGCACGCATCGCGTCCACAAGCATCTGCAACTCTGGTTCTTAGAGGGGCGTGACTATCGATCACCGAATCGAATGGAAGATGGTCCTCAGAAATCGCTATGGGGTCCCGTACAAAAGCAATGGTTGCAGACAACTCTAAAGAAGAGCGACGCCACTTGGAAAGTCTTGATCTCGCCGACTCCAATGGTCGGACCAGACTCCAAAAACAAGAAAGATAATCACGCCAATCTCGGTGGCTTCCGCCATGAGGCGGATGCGTTCTTTCGATGGTTACAGGACAATGAACTCGAAAATGTGATGGTGTTTTGCGGTGATCGTCATTGGCAGTATCACAGTATCCATCCCCTTGGAATCGAAGAGTTTTCCTGTGGCGCGTTGAATGACGAAAATGCAATCATCGGGTCCTATCCTGGGGCGAAGAATAGTACCGACCCTGAAGGAAAGGTCAGGCAGCCATTTCACTATGCCAAACCTTCTGGTGGTTTTCTCTTTGTCACGGTTGACTCAATGCCCAACCTGACAATTGATTTTCGCAATGACGAAGGCACATCGCTCTACAAAGTCAGCAAGTCAGCCGACGTCGAAAACTAGTTGAAGTCTTTCGAGTGTCTACAACTCTTCAAGATAGTACCGCCGCTGGCGATCTCCGGGGACGAATTTACCTTGTAACGTGCTTGGTTGAGCGACTGTAGCTTCATTCTGCTACAATTGTGGTATGTCAAAAGCACCTTATGGATATCACGGTCGCTATCTGCGTATCGATCTAACCGACCAATCGACAGAATCCGTCGCGATCCCTCCGAGCATCCTTCGACGTTATCTTGGTGGTGTCGGTCTGGGCACCTGGTTGTTGTTACGGGAATCGCGAGTTGGACAGTCGCCGCTCGAACCTGCCGCTCCATTGATCTTTGTGTTCAGCCCGCTTGTTGGCAGTCCTCTGACAACGTCGGCGAAGTTCGCAGTTCTGGCTCAATCCCCCCTGACCCACAGGATCAACGATTCCCTTTCTTCATCGCACTTCGCGATTGCAGCTAAGAAGACCGGTTACGATGCATTCGTTCTTGTCGGACAAGCCGAGTCACTCACAACGGTTTTAATTGAGTCTGATGACATACGGTTTGAACCGGTACCCGAGTTTCTTCAGCAGACTCTGCCCCAGACCCAGAAGTCGCTGATTGACAGATTCGGTTCTAGTTGGCGGTTCGCAGCCATTGGCCCGGCTGGTGAGAATCTTGTGCGATACGCGACCATTTCGAACGAGGGTCGTCATGCGGGACGTGGCGGTCTCGGTGCGGTCATGGGTTCAAAACTGGTGAAGGCAATTGGTGTACGGGGGAATCTGACGACGAACTACGCCGACCCCGACGAGTTGATTCGTTTGAGTCGTGATCTGTCCCGACGATCGTTCGGCCCCGCAACCGCAAAGTATCGGGAATTGGGCACTGTTGCGAATCTGTTGACCTTCAATCGGTTGGGAACCCTGCCAACACGGAATTTTCAAGCGGGTTCGTTTGCAGAATCCGATCGCTTGGCTCCCGAGACCATCAACGAGTCGCGGCGAAAAACTCAGTCGAGTTGTGCCGCCTGCACAATTGGCTGTGAACACATTTATCACAATCCCGGTGAGGATGACGACGCGGCGGGAGTTCGTCTAGAGTACGAAAACTTGTTCGCCCTAGGGCCCCTCTGCGGGATCTCTGATCCGGACACGGTATTGCAAGCATCGCGGCTTTGTGATGACTTCGGTCTCGATACGATCAGCACCGGAGGAACGATCGCCTTTGCGATGGAATGTGCGGAGCGAGGTCTTTGGGACGTTCCTGACCTACGTTTCGGAAATGGAAATGCTCTTCTATCCGCGATCCGCGCAATTGGTCGAGGCGAGGGAATCGGTCCCCAACTGGCGTTGGGAACGCGGGCGTTGGCTGAAATGATCGGACCGGAGTCGGCCGAATTTGCTCCGCATGTCAAAGGATTAGAGATTCCCGGATACGAACCGCGAGCGCTCCAAACCATGGCACTCGGTTTTGCTGTGGGAACCCGGGGGGCTGACCACAACCGATCGGGGGCGTACCAAGTCGATTTCTCAACACAAGTCGATCGACTTGAACTCAGTCCCGATGCTGTGGAACCGGCAATCCGTACGGAGAACGAAGCCGCCGTCTTGGACTCTCTGATCCTCTGCAAATTCCTGCGAGGTGTGTTCGAAAATCAGTTCGAGGAGTTGAGCAAGCTGCTACGCCCCGTCACCGGTTGGGGAATGTCTGCTGACGAACTTAAACAGACCGCGTGTCGGATCGTCACGGCGAAAAAACTCTTCAATATCCGACAGGGGTGGACGCCCGCCGAAGACACGCTCCCGCCCAGATTTCTCAAGGACGAATTGCCAGATGGAGCAAGCGCCGGTGCACGGCTCTCAAGTACGCACCTACAGCATTTGATCACCAATTATAACAAACACCGCGGTTGGACGGACGACGGTTGGCTGCCTCCTTCGTTAGTTGCTTCGATTGAAAACGATCTCTGACTTCAACAGAGACTTTCATAACTGACGTCGCACTTGAGCCAAAAACCGCCTTTCCGGAAAAATTTTCAAAGTTGCCGTTAAACCTTCATTCGCTGGCGTCCGCACCAAACACTCCCGATGAAACGCAAACCACATAACCTATTTTGACAAAACCACTTACACCCAAAACCATACCGACGACCTGCCAGGCTTCGGTGTCGAAACCGGTTCTAAAGATCGGGGATTCGCTGATCACGGCATGATGACGGATCAACTTGGGCTTTTGCAAAACCTGCAAAATCGCATATGCTTATACTAGATCGGTCTTAACTCTCAATACTCGAATGATTCGACTGGGGAGGCGATATGGCAAAACTGAATCGAGGGAGCGTTCATGCCATTCTTGGGATGCTCGGTCTTGTCTGTGCGTTTTTTTCTGTCCAGACACGGTGCATGGGTTGCACGATTGCCGTGGTTTCTGGCCGCGTCACTCCGGATCAACGTCCGCTGTTATGGAAGAATCGTGACACGAGCACCCGTGAGAACGATGTCCGTTATTTCGATGACGGTGAACTGCAATGCGTCGCGGTTGTGGATCAGCATGATTCCGACCGAATTTGGATGGGAATGAACGAGGCCGGTTTTTGCATCGAGAACTCGCTTTCCAAGGACCTGCCTCGTGGTAGTTCACGGGGCTACGGGAACGGCCGGTTTATGAAACAGGCGTTGCAGACCTGTCGCACGGCGGCCGATTTTGAGACGCTTCTTGATCGAACCAACCAATCTGGTCGGCGAACACGAGCCAACTTTGCCGTGATCGATGCCGAAGGCGCGGCAGTTCTCTACGAAGCTGGTCACCGAAGTTTCGCCAAATTTGATGCGAACGATCCCCAGACTGCTCCTGAGGGTTTCATCGTCCGTTCGAATTTTTCCATGACCGCCTCAAAACCGAAGGCGCTCAAGCTGGGTGGTTTTGAAAAGGTCTACTCAGGCAATCGTTACCTGCGAGCTGAGCGATTGCTACGTCAGGAGCTCGAGCAGACCGGAACGATCGATTACCGATTTTTCCTTGAGACTTGCAGCCGTGATCTTTCGGATGGCATTAATGTCGTCACGCCGAATCGAAAGCTGATGCCGGTGGTCGATACCCGTTCGACAATCAACCGGTTCAACACGGTTTCTGCGGCCGTTTTTCAAGGTGTGCGGGATGGTGAGAGCAGCGATCTGACAACAATGTGGACGATGTTGGGAGAACCAGTGTTCTCTGTCGCTGTCCCGTTCTGGGTCAATACGGCACGTTCCAAGCGACTGGCAGAACGAAAAATCAAGATGGACCACCTGTGTGCGGCGGTCTACGAGATCCGCCAGGCCAACTACGCGTCAGACAATGAACAGATTCTGCAGACTCGTCATCTGAATCAGATTTGGAGTCGCACAATTCGGGCGGAAAAGGAAATCGTCGATCGGACAACCGTTCAATTGTCGCAGTGGCGAAAGACAACCCCGCCAGCCCACACGCTGTTAAAGTTCCAGGAAGCGATGGCCGCCATTGCATTGCAGGCCCTGCTGGATGTGCCCGTGGGTGACGCTACGGTTGAGCCTGCGATTGCTGAAAATTAGTCGAGTTGGGGCTCACAATTTGTTCGTGGAATGCCGGTGAGACCGAAGGCGGTCTCACCGGCATTTTCTGTTGTCCTCACTACAGACTGCGAACGTTCACCACACGCCGAAACTGTTCAAAATCCGCGAGATCACGGTTCGATTCAACCGACCAGCGTCTTGCATATGCATTGCATTTTCCGGTTCTACGGAGAATGCGGATTATGCAGGGAAAAAATTTCAAAACGCTGGGAATGCTTCGTTAGGAATCGCGAACATGTAACAATTTCCATGCTAGTGTTCCCTGTGCCTTTCATGCTCAAACCAGTTGAGTTTGATGATTCGGCAATGTGATTGGGGGGAAAATGCTAGTCTGTCATGCGATCGCGGTGAATCTATCCGGCATTCTTGAACGAATGCTCGATGGTGGTTTCGTTGTCGTTTTAGCATTGATTTGTCTGATCCAGTACATACTTCACCTCCACTACGTTGCCCAGACTAACCGCGAATACCGAACCAACAGCGAAGAACTCAAGACCCTGCGAGACGAACAGCGTGACATCCAAGCCGAGCATGAGCTGACGCGAATGGAGAATCGGTTGCTCTGCGAGTTTGTTTCACAATCGACGATCCGATCTGGGCTCGATTTGATTCTCAAGCGGTTTGCGAGCGACGATGTCCGAGACTTTGCAGCGTTGGTTCGAATCGACGAGCCAGAGCGACACGTTTGCCGACATCATCAACTGTCGAGCGAATCTGTGAATCGTCTGGTCTTTGACGAAAGCCTAATCGAACGGCTCTTCCCCGGTTGTGTATTGCACCTGACGGGCGATGAACTGGAAGCCACTCGACTTTTTCAAGGACTTGCAACTCGCGACCAAACGAAGGTCAAGCATCTCTATCTCATCGGGCTCGGCCAGAAATCGGAACTGACCGGGATTCTGCTGACAACGAATCTGTATCCAGCCGATGCCGCCAAAGAACAACAGATTGAACTGGCAAGCCGATTGGCGGCTAACATCGCTGGCAATGTCGAACGTTTCTATGCGTTCGAACAGAAAGAAGATCAGTATCGCTTAACTCGGGAGATGCTCGAACTCCGTAACGTGACAGATCGGCAATATGATTCGCCAATTGAAATGGTCGGAGCATTCCTGGCGAAACTGTGTGGAATGGTGCGTGCCGACGCTGGAACGGTTTATGTTGAACAAGCTAACCGCGAGGCGGGTGGTTCGAGTGAACAAGAACCGATGGTGCGTGTTTGGGGGGATGTCCCGCAAGAACTGCGAACCACGTATCAGCAAGTCGAATGGGAATTGATTACATCGTATCATGGGCGTCGCGAGGTTCTTCTTGTCAACCGAAACGACGCCGGTGAAAACTCCACCATCGGCAATGCCGTGCTTGCCCCGCTGATTCAAAAGAATCGTTGGGTGGGGGCGTTCTGTCTTTCGCACCTTGGGAAATCTTCCAAATCGTTCAATCGACATGACCGGGAACTCATCTCCTGGTCAGCGAACCATCTCGGAGAGACTTTGGTTCGGGTGCAGACCATCGTGGAAATGGCACGTCATGCGAACCGAGACAGCTTGACCGATCTGGCGAATCGCCGATTCTTTGATCAAGCGATTCGGGAGATGATTGAATCGGCACAAGAGGAAGGCAACGAGTTTTCGCTGCTACTCTGCGACTTGGATCATTTCAAGACCGTCAACGACACGTACGGACATCAAGCCGGAGACGAAGTTTTACGGGCTGTCTCTCGGATTCTTTCCGATCAGACCTCGCGGATGAGAGCAGGCGAAAACGCTTTCATCGCTCGCTATGGCGGCGAAGAAATGGCGATCATCTTGGATGGGGTCGGATGTTCCGGAGCGAAGCGGATCGCCGAACAAATTCGCGAAGCGATCTCTCGTGAAACCATTTGGTACCGACGAACCCCCATCCGCATTACCATGAGCATCGGCATCGCTTCGTTCCCAACCGATGCGGTTTGCGAGGAAAGTCTGGTTGCGGCAGCAGACTCAGGACTCTACCAAGCGAAAGAATCTGGACGTAACCTCGTCCGACCACCCGCCGACCAATGGGATCAGCCTCCAAGTGTTTCGCCACCGCGACCAACCGTCCGGAAACTACCAATTCATGACTGACACCGAGTCAGAATCTACGAAGACCAAACATCGTCGCTCCACGTGATCGTCAGACTTCGCCAAATCTCCTTCCGGCGATTACCGAACGGATTCCATCAATCACGCGTGAGATCGATGACGCGAGCCTTGGGACCACGTCCGACGGTTACGGTGTTCCAGTTGACCTGAAAAGCAACGTTTTCTACCGAGAATTCTCGGATGTATCGACTCCGCAAGGTTGCGGGCGTATTCGGGGGTGGCAAACGTGTGGCTCGATCGATCTCTTCCGTCTGGAGAATGGATCGCGTAAGCCCTGTCGTCGTGAGCTGTTGGAAATATCCATCGGTGGAAAGTTCGTGGTAACGAATGTCGATTTTTTTCTGAACGTCAGGATCGGAGTCCGGTTCCGATTGACTGAGTAGGTAACGCTTCGTGACCCAATCTAGTCGGCCGATGAGTTGTTCCTGATCGGATAACAACAGGTCCAAGACTTCTTCCCACCGCTTGAGCACCGCTTTCGCCTCGGGAGGGGGATTCACAGCACTGTCCACATAGTCTTGGCAGACGCGAAGGTATTCCCGTTGAATCTCGATGGCGGTCAGTGGCCGACCGCCGGCAAAGCGATATTTCTTCTGAAACTCTAAGTCACCGCAAATCTGTCGCAACGTGTGAATCGGCCGACTGAGCCGAAAGTTCGCAGGAACAGCGCCGGCCTCCAATGCATCGAGGACAAGCATCGTGGTGGCAATACGGAGGTACTCGGCCTCCTCAGCCATGTTGGAATCACCAATGCAGATTTGCAGCCGTTGCCTGGGCTCAAAGAGCCGAAGATATTCTCGCGGCGACGACCAATTGCTGAACACAACGGGTTTGAAGAGATGGCCGATGCTGAAAATCGGACGATCGAAGATCATTCCGTTGTATCCGAGTTGACAATTCATCGCGTCGGCTTTGTCGGAGAGTCGGAATTCTCCATCGCTCACCAATCCTGCTCCGCCAAATAACGGTCGCGTAATTAGGAATGGAGTCAACCGCTGACGAACCGATCGGCCGGCGGTCCAGTGCACCAAGAGATACAGACCGGTGGCAAACGGAGCTGTCACCACACGAATCACATTGGGAACGACGACTTCAAGCCACGTGGGAACCGGGCAGGCGTAAGCGGAAACATCTTTCTTGGTGAACTCTTCCCCCAACATCACCCGCAACACTGGCTCACGCCAATGCCCAGGAAGAAAGAATTGGAGAAAGAAGTAACCTAACCCAGCCAGGATCACGTAAAGAAAGATCCCGATCCAAATGAGTCCGTAGCCGACCCACCCCAGGAGCAAAAACGGAAAGAGGAGCGTTAAACCAATACGCCAAGCGAGTAGAGTCCGAGGGGACCCAATTGAAATCTCGTAGTTCTCTTGAGCACCGTAGACATTTCCCTGGCTGTCGCGATCATTCTTGATGAGCGTTAAAGCGCCGGGAACGTCTGCATCTCGGCAAGCGGTTGCCAGCAGTTCATCCTGGCCACGTTGGTATTGCAGCAGTTCACGCGGGCCGCGACATTCGGGGGTACTACCTTCGACTAACCCGAAGCCACCGGTAAACCGCACCCGCTCAAACCAAACCGCACCACCCGTGCCTAAGAAAACGCCCTCTTTCAACTCACCGGCACTTACTGTGAGAACTTGGTTCCGCAAAGCGGCGATCACAGCTTCATATAGCCGGTAGTCAACGGGGCGTTGGACGGATGGGACGTCCGGATCAAAACGAATTGCGTACTCCGTTTCCAATCCGGCCAGTCGATCCAGCATAGAATTCTCGGCGGAGATCCCAACAAGGAGAACTCAGTTGATACAACTCATGACCGCCGTAGACGCGGTCGAGTTGATTGGGATTCACTCACCACCATGCGGAACGTGGACTTGGCTCAAGTAGTTGGCCGCCGATTTCTTGCTGTCACGGACGATCGAAGCCAACACAGACGTCAACGGAACCGTTTCAACCGGTACCGCAATCGGTGTTGCGTTTTGCGATTGTTCGGTTTGCGAGTTGTATGTCGGGCTTTGTTGCTCAGCCATGGGGTTTCCTCATGGATCACGAGTTTGAATGAAATTTTCACCCATTGTACCGGCGCCGATGACGACAGGCAACAGGCTGGTTTTTAAAAATCACCGACCGCAATCGAACTCCCGAATCAGCGGACTCAACGCTTGACTTGTGCATCGAGAAGGGCACGAGCGTCTGCAGTCGCATCATCCCATTGACCGGCTTGCGCCAGCTTCACAATCTGTCCGAGAACCTTGCCCTCATTGGCACTCACTTTACCGTCGGCTTGAGCCTGTTCGAATTGCTCGGTAAACGACTGAAGTCGCTGTGCATCGCGGGAATTGCAAACCGAGTACAAGGCCATCGCGTACTCGTAGGTTTCCGGGCCGACCTCCCCGTAGCCACAACCGCTTGCCGACAGGAGAAGCAGAACCCCAACCACCAACGCCCTCAAATTTCGGCATTCTTTCCATACAAACATGGTACAAACCTTTCCGACATACTCACAAGCATCTCGACCACAGAACGGCCCCAAACGTGAAAACAGTAAGGACACTGAGCAGTTAGAATTCGCCGATCACTTCTCCTTCTCCGATGCTTGAAAGTTCCGCGAAGGTCAGCAGGCTGATGTTCTCAGAGATGAACCGCACGGATCCGTCACCGAAGGTTACGTGCCCTCCACCGGGGTGTTCTGAGAACATCTGGCCGACGTGGTAGGTCGGAAAATTGATCGGGTGGATGATCGGAAAACCGGTGATGTCGAGTTCTCCCCCTGATGGACCGGCATGAACGAGAGTCAGGGTGGCAGCAGCGTCTGGCCCGTTCTCGGGAGAGGAGAATTGCGGATGAGTAAACGCCCCCGGCACAACACCGGCCCATGATTTGTCACTCAACCGCGAGGTGTGCTCTCCCAGGAAAATCGAGTTCGAAGTCCCATCGGTCACATCTTGGAAACGCGTTCTTGAATTTCGGTAGAATGGTCCGTCTGCGACACGCGAAACGTCGCCATTGATGGTCACTGTGGTCGTTTGGCTGGTGTAGATGTCGGTGAAGACTTCCCCCGACAAACTTGCACCGCATTCGCCCCAACACGACTCCTGACCGTGACTCGCAACATAGTGGGACCGCCCCAACCGAATCGGATTTCCATTGATGGTCAGTGCTTGACCGCTAGCATCCAGGACGGCAAATGCTTCGTCTCCCCCAGACGACGACGGACACAACAACATCGGCAACTTAGTTTCGATCAACCCCGCGTAAGGACCGTGCCAAATCGGGAATTCGGGTGCGAGTTGATCTGCAAGATTGTTCTGCTCGAAGTACGGCAGCAACATCGCCGTCCATCCCCACCCGGGACCAGCATCCCAAGTGTTCGGATCAAGATTGGCACTCGCTGGTGCTGAGCCATCGGAAGTGGCGTAACTGGCGTAACCCGCCGGAAACGACCGGTGAGCATCGTGATAGTTGTGCAACGCGATTCCCAATTGCTTCAGTTGATTCCGGCATTGGGTGCGTCTTGCGGCTTCGCGAGCCTGTTGCACCGCCGGGAGTAACAACGCGATCAAAATCGCAATGATCGCGATGACCACAAGAAGCTCAATCAGTGTGAAACCCTGCATCCGACGACGAGCCATGACGTTCCCTTCGATTCAAGGAGCAAAAATTTAGCTAACACTAAAACTTTTAGCGGATGCTAAACTATTGACTGCAAAGTGGGAAGTCAAGGGGACAAAAAACAAAAAAACTGGCGAGTCGGAACTCACCAGTTTGGTTTCTTTCGCTTCGACTGGTTTATGATCGGCTATGTCTGCGGTGTACATCGAGCAACGTGTCTTCAGGCGCCCCTGAGACCGCCCCCGCGACAACGGAAGGAACTGCTTCAGCTCCGACGAGAGCTCTGGAAGTGCTCATTTTGCACCGGCACCAAAACCTCTAGAACACTTCGAAGAACTTCCGCGGGCGATCGCATCGCGTCCACTGAGGTCACAATTTCCGGGGGATATTCGCCAATCACCGGCATGCTATCACGGCGATAAACTTCAAAGCGACGCCGGATGACGTCCTCGTTCGCATCGTCCAAGCGGTGCTCGCGAATGGCCCGTCGTTTGATGCGGTGAATCATCTTCTCTTCGTCCGAACAGACCAATTCAACAATACGATGCACATCGCAATAGGCGCTCAACAGGGAGACTTGCGGCACGCTGCGAGGGATCCCGTCGAGAACCAAAAGGTCTTCATACGGTTTGTACAAACTCGTGGCGATTTGGCCATTGAGACCGTTGAGCCAGATTTTCATCGTGAGTTCATCGGGAGCGAGTTCCCCACGTGAGATAAACGGTAACGCTGCTTGGGCTTCGGGTGAGTTGATATCGAGGGAACGAAACACGTCACCACTGGAGAGGTGAAAAAATCCCGGAATCACCCCCAGGATCTTCCCTTGCGTTCCCTTGCCCACACCGGGAGGACCGAAGAGAAGAACCGCGGGATGTTTCTTTTGAGGTTCACTTTCTGCCATAAATCACCTTACACCGCAGACCATCGGCCGTTCGATGGACATCTTATTGAATGAAAAGAGCGTTGCGAAGCATGCCATGCTACCCCCACGCGCGCTCCCACTCAACCAAAACTGCGGATTTGTGATCCGAAATCGCATTCATTCAAGGTGTCTACCCGTCATTTCCCGACCTGTCTGCCTAAAGCCAGCGTGACGCGGCAGTTTCGGACTGCTTGCAGGTAATGCACGTCAGTACGCCTCAACGGAATTCTCTACCCCAAACTGGCGCGGCAACTCATTCTGCAAACTGGATGGAGCTACTTGTCATTGCGTCTCTGACATCGGTCACGGTGAGAATCCAAACCGTTGCATCGGCTGGAATAGACGCCTCGACTCTGTCACCGTCAACCGTTGCCGGTCGGTGCTGCCATTTTCGAGACTTGAGCAATCCGCTGTCACTCGTGAAGACGAGTTCGACTTTCCGGATTTCGGTTTCGGACTTGATCTTCGCAGATACCTTTTGGCCATCGGTCTGCAGATCAGTCAGCTGGGGGAGCGGTTGAGCATTCCGAAGATGCTGATCGATAAACAGTCCAATTTCGGCGGGCGTCCAACCATGAATGTGACTATGCCGCATCCCCGCTTCGATTCGAATCTGTTTTGGGCCGGGAACGACGTCATAACTCCGCTGGTAACTATTCAGAGGATAGTGGATGTCGTTCGTCCCGTTAACGAACAGGATAGGGACTTCACACTTCGATAGCACAGTCGAAGGATCATAGTTTTGAATCCAGAACTTCTTGGTTTCGTCATCTAGCCGATCAATCTGTGGTTTCTGCACGGATTCCCCCTCGAAAAGAAATCCACAGCCATAGACCGGGACCGCGGCTTTGAACCGATCATCGAGTGAGGCCACGAGACACGTCATGTACCCTCCCCAACTAATGCCCGTGACGGCAGTCCGTTCAGCGTCGGTTTCCGGAAAACTCCGAATCAAAGAATGGGCTCGCATGACCGCCGCGACGGCATGCGGTTGCCAATCATCTGTGAGATCGCCACCAGCATTCTGAAACTTGGCAACATGGTTCGCCTCCGGCCCGCCGTTCTCGAGACGCGAACGCGACACACGGTGCCCCGATGTCAATTCACCGGTCGATTCATCAAAAGTAGGAGCCTCAGGACGCCGCCCCGAAAGATCCATGGCGATTGCCGCATAACCTCGGTTCGCCCATAGCCACGCCCACTCCGCGAACGCGGTTCCACCACCTCCGTGGATCAAAACGACCGCCGGCAGATTTTTGTCCTGTGACGGATCACCTGAGATCGTGCCAGGCGTCGCGTAGAATGCGAAGACATCTGTCTGGTTCCCTTGGAACGGTTCATTGCGATAGGTCAGCGACCGAATCGGAGACGTGCGGTCCAACCAGGTCACTTCCGGAACATTCTTCCAAGCGTCAATGTTCCATGGGGTACTTGCCTGAGTATCATTTGGCAAATACTGCGTGATGAAATTCGCAACCTGCGTCCCAGCCAACTCTTTCCCCGGCTCAGTCAAGTGCACACCGTCTGCGACTATCATCGAGTCGACTCCTGTCTGAGCTTCATCAATCGCGGCGTGCAGATCGTTCACGGGAACATCGAGTTTCTTCATTGCCGTTCGCGCGATCTTGTTGTATTGCTCGACACTAGCATTCAACAGCTCGTAATCTCGATCACGACGAGCCTTAGCCGCACGATCGTCAATGATGGGCGTTGTGGTTGCAAACAAGATCGTTGCGTCGGTCTTTTCGCGAATTCGCTTGATGATTTTCGTCAAGTTCGACTGATATTGCTCGGGCGAAACCTGAAAATGTCCATCGTTTTTGAACTTCTTCGTGTCATGGATTCCACAATTGAAATGCACGATGTCTGGCTGTTCTGCAATCACCCATCGATCAAGGTTCCGAAGAACATTGGCACTATCTTGCCCATTTGCCTTCGGACTAACTACGGTTGCTTTGTTATCTAATAGCCGACGAACATTTGCCGTATAACTCAGTCGAATCGAATCGCCAATGAGTACAACTTTCGGTAGCGAATCACTCTTCTTGGTCTCCGCGAGTGTCACCACAGGCAACAACATCAATAGCAATAGGCTCATTAAAAGATTTCGCATGCCGTTTTCCTGAAACAATACTAGTAGAACCGTGAGATTGAAACTGAGAATTCCTCGCGGACTACGATGCAGACTCAGCCTTTGGAATTGCAGTCGCTAGCCTTTGGTTCGTTTTGATCGTTTTTTGTATGGCTAGTTGGAGAGTCTACGTTCGAGAACATCAAACATAGTCGCGACGCTTGCTAGGCTTCGTCAAAATGCTCATCGTGGGGATCGAATTTGGGCACGACAATATTGAGAATTGTCATTCGTCCAATTGCACGATGGCGAACGCCCGGAGGAATCAGAATGGCCATTCGCGGACGGATTGGGATGCAGTCGCCGTCGAGTTCGATCTTGGCATCCGGTTCGCATTCCAAAATGAAATATGTCTCAGTTTGCGATTGATGGTAATGCGTTTTGGCGTCTTCGGAAATTTCTGTGAGATGAATCGTTCCGGGTGAGTGCTCACTTTCGGCGAACGCTCGTTTGGCGGTGCCACACGGGCATGGCGTACCAGTGATATCCGCAAAGTCAACAATTTGCCACTTGGGTGCAGTGCTCATGCTTGATCCTCAACGGACATATTTGGCTGGTCTTGCGGACGCGTTCGGGGTCGGGGAGCGGTCCGTGCACAATATGGGCATTGATCGGTATAGATAATTCGACCGCAGTCGAGACACTCGTGGGCACCAAACAGAATCGGTGGTGTCGAGACGCGTTGCCAAATGATGACCGCGAACACCATCACTACGCAAATCATCATGAACCAAGCTTTGGAACCGTAACCCTCAAAGATGGCATACAGAATCGCAGCACAGCATGCCGAGTAGATGCTGATATCAAGCAAATTCCGCCGACGCGCTTCCGAGCGTTGATAGACAGCGCGGACTTGCTGATCGAACTCCGCACGGAAAACACGCAACTTAATGTCTGCGACGTCCTCAGCCTCTTTTGCCCCGATCGAATTCAGCAAGCGTTCGACACTATCGAGTACTCGGTAGGTATCGTCGAAATCAAAATCGGTCTGATGAGCCCAAAGGTTCCGGAACTCACGGAGTTCGCTGACGAGGCTTCGATCTGTCTGAGCCAAATCATGACGAAATAGACTATTCCACTGATCCCACATCACTGTCAATGTGGCATGTGCATCCCAGTCGATGGTATCTCCATCGTCGCCCGATTTCCCTCGTCCAGAACGAAAACTTTCACGGGCGACCTTGACCCAACGATCCTTATAAATCGTCTTCAATTTGGATTCGATATACGGACCAAGGCCGTCGGATAATTGGTCCAATGCCTGTGTGACTTGCTCGCGATAGACACGCACTACTACTCCAGATTGAAAATCTCGATTCAAATTGAGCTAGCATTACCGAACGCCATACTATGAATCGCCTCACGATATTTCTACGGGGCAGGCCAATTGAGGACAGCCAATGCGAGTACCGACCACAAAAAAACTCTCGCGGCCCATTAAAAATGAGCGACGAGAGCTATTGTATCATGTGGCTAATCAGAATATTCGGTCGCAACCCGGCTCTTTCCGATGAAATGCACGGTTGTCACGACGAGAATTTCTTAGTAGCGGTTACCGCCACCGCCGTATCCACCGCGACGTCCGCCGCCACCACCGCCACCACGACGATCTTCGCGTGGGCGGGCTTCGTTAACGGTCAACGTCCGACCGTCCAATTCAAAGCCATTCATTTCTTCGATGGCTTCATCCCCACCTTCGGCCATTTCGACAAAACCGAAACCACGGCTACGGCCGGTCTCACGGTCCGTAATGATTTGAGCATTGGTCACGGCACCGAATTGTTCAAATGCCTGCCGAAGTCCATCATTGGTGGTGTTGAAGGAGAGGTTGCCAACGTACAAGTTCTTACTCATTAGTCATTCCTAGACCATCTCACGGTCTGCTGTGTCTGCGGTGATCTGAAAACACGGTGTTTTCGCCTCGCCGCGAGACGGCACCCGCCTTCGTGAAACACAGTCCACACGAGCGGGCCAATCCAAGCTTCGCAAAATCAAAAACTGCCGATACGTCTCGGCATCAAACGCTAGTGTTGTGAGTTCATAGTTTCTTTTCCGGCTTGCTCGGAAATGAAACAATTTCACTCAACGAAAATCAGGCGAACCATCTCGGCCGACCAGACAATCATTCTTGGTGTCGATTGCGGGTCTTGACCGGCTTGTCAGTCTTGGGGCCGAGGGCACGAAGCACAGAGCAAATGACCAAGGGAAGAAAAGCTTGCATATAGAGAGGGTGTCGTCGATTCAACGAGTCCACGTAGACCCGACCTTATGAGTCCGATTGTATCCTTCAGTTTTAAAAAAGGTATGCTCGTTATTGCCTTTTCCACGAAATCGAAAAAATTGTGGAATGCCGCAAGCAGAGTTTTGTTGTCCCTGGACGGCGGAATGGCGATCCGTTATTTCATTCGCGGCCGACTTTGGCATTTGATCAATGGTTCTTGCACCGTCTTTGGGGAAACACGCCAATGCCTGTTATGGACGACGCCTGGGACATCGATGACGCGGCCGAATTGTACGAGGTTTCGCGATGGGGACAGGGTTATTTTTCCGTTGGGAAGAACGGTCACCTGCGTGTGCACCCCGAACGAGACCCTGAACGATCAATCGACTTTCCGGAACTGATCGAGCAGTTGCAGCTTCGCGGTTTGGAACTGCCTTTGATCGTGCGTTTCAGCGGTATCCTCAAAGATCGCTTACGGGAAATTTACGATGCGTTTCAGCATGCGATCAAAGAGTATCGGTACGAGGGCGGCTACAACTGCGTCTACCCCATCAAGGTGAACCAACACCGCCAGGTTGTGGAAGAAGTCCTGGAATACGGCGCGGGTCTTGGCTTCGGGCTGGAGGCGGGCAGCAAGCCGGAGTTGTTGGCCGTCATCGCCGTCACCAGCAATGAAACGCCGATTGTCTGCAACGGCTTCAAAGATGTGGAGTTCATCGAAACCGCGTTGTCGGCTCAGAAGATCGGCCGAAACATCACAATCGTGGTCGAGAAACCGAAGGAGTTGGACCTCATTTTGTCGGTGGCCGCACGATTGGGCGTGCGTCCTCAGATCGGAATGCGGGTGAAGCTTTCTTCGCGCGGTTCCGGACGTTGGCAGGGGTCTGGCGGGTATCGATCCAAGTTCGGTCTGACGGCCAGCGAAATCCTGCACGGTTTGGACCGACTCAAATCCGAAGGGATGGAAGATTGCCTCAACTTACTGCACTTCCATTTGGGCAGTCAGATCACGAACATTCGCTTCGTGAAATCGGCGTTGGTGGAGGCGGCTCGCATCTACGCGGATTTGGTGCGAAAGGGCGCCGGTTTGAAGTCGCTGGATGTCGGCGGTGGCTTGGGCGTTGATTACGATGGCTCGCGGACGGACTTCGACTCCAGCATGAATTACACGCTGCAGGAGTACGCGAACGATGTGATTTATCAGATCAAATCCGTCTGCGATGACGCCAAGGTTCCGCATCCGAATATTGTCTCGGAAAGTGGTCGTGCGATCTCCGCTTACCATAGCGTGCTGCTGTTCAGCGTGATGGGTGCCGTCACCCGCGGCGAAGCCAAATTCCCCCGAGAAATTCCCGAAGACACCCCGCAACCGCTTCGAGATTTGTTCTACACGCGGAAAAAAATCACACTGCGAAACGCGCACGAAAGTTATCACGATGCGTTGCAACTTCGCGAAATGGTGATGAGCCGATTTCTCTCGGGCGTGCTGAGCTTGGAAGATTGCAGCTTTGCCGACGATCTGTTCTGGGGGATCTGCCGACGCATTAACAAGCTGACGCAAGAAATGGAATTCGTCCCGGAAGAGCTTCAAAAGTTGGGGGCGATGCTCTCCGACACCTACTTCTGCAATTTCTCCGTGTTCCAATCGATGCCGGATAGTTGGGCGATTCAACAACTATTCCCTGTCATGCCGCTTCACCGGCTTGAACAACCGCCATCACGGCGTGCAGTCTTGGGAGACATCACCTGTGATTCGGATGGCAAGCTAGACCGATTCATCGATCGACGGGATGTCAAACGGGCCCTGCCATTGCACGCCTTTGACGGGCAACCGTACCACCTCGGTGCGTTTTTGGTAGGGGCATATCAGGAAGTGCTTGGCGATCTCCACAATCTGTTCGGCAACCCGCATGTGGTGCACGTTGACATCAACGAGGGTGGGGAAGTCGTGATCAAGACCGTCGTTCGTGGTGAACGAGTTGATGAAGTTCTTGCCTATGTGGAATTCGATAGCGAAGAACTGCTTGATCAATTGCAGCGATCCGTCGAGGAAGCGGTTCTCAAAAAACGCGTGACGCACCAGGAAGCCGGGCAATTCTTGAGGTCGTATGAATCGAGTCTGCGGAACTACACGTACCTCGAACGCTTCACCGATGCGTCCTGAGCCGTGAACCGTTACGGCTCGCTGGGAAGCCGAAGGAAGTGAAATGTCGCATGTGGTAGACGAATCTCTGACGACTCGATGAGTTGCCGATCCATGGCTCCGACGAGATCGGCTCGACTCAGCGTAAGCAGGTTTTCGCGATTTGCTTCCACGAGTCGTTCTTTGAACTCCGCCAACGACCACTCGGAACCGTCTGACTGCTTCCGAAACGCATCCCAAACGTGCTGGATGAAAACTTTGGATTCGCCGTAGCGGGGTTGGTCGACGCTTTGGGCTGCGTGCTGTACTTGAAGGGAAAATTGGTTCAGATCGAATTGAGATTCAGCTGGTGTTTCGGCTTCAACGCCGTTCAACTTCCGAACCCAGTTTTGCAGCACTGCGAGTCGCAACGATTCCGGAGATTCATCGACCGCCCGTACCAGCAACATGGGCAGTACCCGCTCGGGTTTGCCAGGCAGGCCTTTCATCAGACGCGTCGACAACACCTGCTCTCGTGCAAATACCGCGTCGAAATCGGGGACCGTATTTGTTGATTCTGCAAGCTCTTGACGGGCTAACTCGTCGAGACATTCGGACATGCGAACGAACGGGCTGATCGGGAGTTGATACCCCTGTACCATGATCGCAACCCGCAGACCATCTGCGGTTCCGAGCCGCTTGCGTTCCTCGTCATCTGCCGGCGGTAGCCCCAGTGCTTTTGCGATGAGCAAGCGATTACGCAATCCCGTCCACCGTTCACTCGTGGGGATAGAAGGAAGGTCGAAAGATTCGCACAGCGATTCCTGCCCAAGTTTCGTGACCTGGTTGGAAGCAAACGAGATTAATCGTTCATGTTTCATCGTCGCGAGAACGGCGTCCAGGGTGGCATTCCAGTCATCTTCACAGAGATTCAGGGAATCAATAAAAAGCGGACCGAGCGAATCCGCGAGCTGGTCTGGAGTCACGGGCTTCCCGACAGCAAATAGACGCAACAGGACACAGCACTCAAGTCCCTTGGGGATCGTTCGTTGCGAAGATTCTATCATGGAGTAGGCCATCGGTCCCGAGTACGCGAATTCGACGAGTACGTTAGCGATTCCAAGGTGAATTCGGCAACTGCTGTCTCGGAATAAGCTAACGACCGGAACGTACGATACCGGTCACAACGCAAGACAAAATAACAGGTACTCTCGTATTGCCGATCGCCTCGAACGCCCAAGGCAGCCTAAAGCTTCACCCCGAGGTCGGCCGATTCTGTTTCATGTTGCTTTCGTCATAATCGTTCATTTCCACCATGGCTAGGGCATTCGGGCTTTGAAAACCGCAAACGTAACCTGCTTTGTGCGTTCCAGATCCCAAACTTGGCACGGACGGGGCCCGTTCTCCCACTAAGCCGGTTCACAGTTCGCCCACGTTGGTTCTCTCTCGGCAAGATGCAGCACGAGCATTCTTTGCGACCAATGCGTGGCACGGACGACCGTGACCCGATCTGGCCGCGTGTCTCACCGAAGGTTCCTCCGCGCCCCTGGATCGACCCATGACGACAAACGAAACATCAACATTGCGAAAACTTGACAACGTCAACGATGGTTCGCACGTTCCACAGGGACAGGCTTGTCTGGTCCAGATTTATCCTCTGGAGTTGAATGCCGGTCTGCTGAAGATTTCCGAGAACCCATTCATCATTGGCCGTGGCCGTCAATGTGGCCTGACGCTCGAAGGTGATTCGGTTTCACGGAAACACTGTGCGATTCACTTCCGGGATGATGCCTACTTCATTCGCGACCTGCAAAGCACGAATGGAACTTTCGTCAACGACCAAGCCAACGACGAAGTTCGCTTGAGAGCCGGCGACCGCATTCGCATCGGCAATCAGATTTTCAAGTTTCTCTCCGCCGATCACATCGAAGCCGAATACCACGAGACCACCTATGCGATGATGACTCGCGATGGGCTCACCGGGGCGTTCACACGGCGGTATTTCGAAGAAGCTCTGCGACGGGACTTGGCCCGGTCCAAACGCTCTGGTCAACCGCTGTCGTTGATGATGTTCGACGTCGATCAGTTCAAGACCATCAACGACCAATTCGGCCATTTGGCAGCCGACCGCGCGTTGATTGACCTCACCCGCCGTATTCTGACGATTCTCTCCACCGACCACATCATGGCGAGGTTCGGTGGCGATGAGTTCATCGTCCTGCTCAGCGATACTAACTACCGCGAGGCCCAGGAAATTGCGGAAATCTGCCGAGCCGTAGCGGAATTGGATACCTTTGGCGGTGTCTGCCGAGAGTTTTCGGTCACGATCAGCGTGGGCGTTGCAGCCGCGTTTTTATCGGAGGACGGAAATCTAGTCCTCGACTCACCGCATCCATCGCTCGACAATGCCCCAATGTTCAATCAGTCCGACGTGAGTTTCGAAACGTTGCTCGCCTGTGTCGACGCCTGGATGTACGAAGCAAAAAGCGACGGTCGCAACCGAGTTCGCTGAGTCAAACCGGTCAATCTTCTCCAAAGACGTCTTCCAAAGCTTTCCGCATGACGGATGGATCGGGATCCACGCCCGTCCACAAGCGGAAACCGATCACGCCTTGGTTGACCAGCATTCCCAACCCGTCCAAAGTTGTGCAGCCCCGTTCGGCGGCCTCGCTGAGGAACCGAGTTTTCGGTGGGTTGGGGATGACATCGGCGACCACCATATTGCTTTTCAGCGTGTCCGCCTGCACCGCGACTCGTTCCTCGACATTCGGGAACAATCCGATTGACGTGGAGTTGATAACCACATCGGTCCCGTCAGGAATTGCGAATTCGCCGGTCCATGGAACAAACTCCGCTTGGGCTTCCGTTCGTTCGTTGACGAGGTTGGTCAACTGTTGGCCACGCTCCGGGGACCGATTGACGATTGTGAAATGCGTGGCCCCGGCAAGTGCTGTTTCGACTGCGATCGCCCGGGCCGCACCGCCGGCTCCAAATAGCACGATCCGCTTTCCTTTGGGATCGGTCACTTCCGAAAGAGATTCGACAAAGCCTTTGCCGTCCGTATTCTCACCGGTCAAACGGTCGTCGTGCCAAACCATGCAGTTCACGGCGCCAATTCGATCCGCAGCATCGCTGAGCCCGTCGAGATGGTCAATCACGGCGACCTTGTGCGGAATCGTGAGGTTCCCGCCACGAAACCCCATCGCCCGCAACCCTCGCACTGCATCCCCAAGGTTAGCTGGAGGCACTTCGATTGTGAGATACCTCCAAGCCAAATCGTGATGCGCAAAAGCGGCCTCGATCATGGCTTGTGTCGGATTTTCGGCCACTGGTTGACCGAAGACGCAAACAAGTTCTTGCTGAAATGAACGCGGGGTCGACATAGCTTCGCTCGAATTTTCGATGGAATCAATAAGAAAGTGGTGGCGTTAGTTGGTGGAGGTCATCCAGGTTGCCAGCGGCAGAAGTCGCCACAGAAGATAAGCAACGGGACCAGCATACAGCACGCTATCGATGAGATCGAGGATCCCCCCGAAACCGGGTAACAGCGTTGAGGAGTCCTTCTTGTTGCAGTCCCGTTTGAGTAGGGACTCACACAGGTCGCCGATGAGGCCAATGAGCCCCAGAATGACGCCGTATAGCACACACCAATACCAAACTGGCGGTTGCCATTCAGGGTTGAACAACGGAGTCGCCCACGTGAGCCACGCCCATGCACCGAGACCGGAACCAACAAACGCTCCGACAGCTCCCATGCGAGTCTTTCCCGGACTCAACCGAGGGATCAGCTTCCGTTTGCCGAAGAATCGCCCGAGGAAATACGCTCCGATATCCCCACATTTCGTGGCGATCAACAACGATCCCAGGACCAGATACCCAGCTTCCGGCTCGGCCACCCAACGCAACTGGGCCGTCACCGCCAGAAGCATGCCGATGTAAATCGTCGCCAGGAGTTCGGCGCCAAGTGTGTCGATGCTATGGCCCGGTTCATGGAAAATTGCCGCCGACCGCAAGAACAACGCCAGCATGGCCAGCGAGACTGTGACGGCGATCACTTCCAACGGGCGTAAATCGCTCAGCCCCGGAACGTCAAAGAGATGCCCTGCCCAACCGGACGCAATCACACCCGCGGTGCAGCACGCCGTCATGACAAAAGACGGTCGGCTCGCTCGCACATCGAGAAGAGCACATAGCTCCCAAACCGCGCGAACACCAACCGCCAAGCAGAACGCAAGCAAGTACGGAGCTGTAGCTCCCGTGCGATGGTCGAGCAGAAACAAGCCGACCAAAGCCGGTACCAGGACAACTGAAATTCCGACCCGCCAACCCAACATAATATTCGCTTTAGCCTTTCAAACCGCCGAACCGACGATCGCGGGCGGCGAACGACTGCAAGGCTTCGATCAAATCCGGCAATCGAAATTCCGGCCAATATTTTTGCGTGACAAACAACTCCGCGTAACTAATTTGCCACAGCAAGAAGTTGCTGACACGCATTTCACCCGCCGTCCGAATCACCAAATCCGGATCGGTCATGCCGGCCGTATCAAGATGCTCGGAGATGCACTGTTCGTCGATGGTTTCGGGCGTCATCTCACCTGTACGGACCTGCTCGGCAATCCGGCGGACAGCGTCAGCGATCTCACCCCGCGATCCGTAATTGATCGCCAGGCACAAACGCATTCCTGTATTGTCACGAGCGACTTCCAGAGTTCGATCAATCTCCCGAAGAGCTCCTTCACTAAGTCCATCCCGACGACCAATCACCGCAAACTGCAATTCCTGCCGCATGATCTCGCTCCGTTCTTCGACGAGATACTGCTCCAAGAGTTGCATGAGCAAGTCCAACTCTTCTTGTGGCCGTTTCCAGTTTTCACTACTGAGACAATACAGCGTGACCTGTTCGATGCCAATCCGAGCGCATTCTTCGACAATCGTGCGGACACTCTGCACGCCACGCCGATGGCCTTCGATTCGAGGAAGACCACGGGAAATTGCCCATCGACCATTGCCATCCATGATCACCGCAATGTGTCGTGGCAGACGTTGCGAATCCAGGCCCAATTCCTGAAGTTTGTCGGGAGTATATTCCGTTTCGCGGGTCACGAGGCGTCTTCCTCTCCATCGACCGCGTAGACGGACTGAAGGGTAATTTTGGTATGTTCGGTCATTTCATTGAATAGCCTACGGGTTCCGCTTCAACCGTCATTGGATCGACCAATGAACCGGCTTGTTCAGCGGAAAGTCCGATTGTCTCCTCGCGATAGGAACCGGGAACGTCCGGAGAGTGAATGGCGACACGCACCGATGTTTCCAGGATTTCCAAGATTGTTACGTGTATTTTACCGTCAATCACAACGCCCTGGGATTCCGAACGAGTGAATATCTTCATCAACACGCCTCATTCGCGTATGTCATTGTTCAAAGGCGGCTTGAACAATCAAGCCGGTTGAAGTTGCGCGTATTCTGATAACGTGGTTCCTTCGACACAAGCCGTCACCCCGATGTTTTTCCAACCTTGAAGAAACCGACGCAACGCGTTGAAATAGCCTTGACACTCAACTTCCGATTGACCTGACTTTTGTGGGACGAATATCACGATGAAACTGGTGATTTGGCCAGCCGTCGACGCGGATCGACTGATGCACATCCAGCAAGCCGCGGGAAACTGCGAGGTCGTGAATGCGTCCTCAGAAGAAGAAGCGGAAGCCGCCATCACCAATGCCGATGGATTCTTCGGCAAGCTCACACCACAGCTGCTGAGTCATGCGAAGCAGTTGCGATGGGTGCAGTCTCCGACCGCCAGTTTGGAACACTACGTGTTTCCGGAGTTGACCCGTCACCCGTGTCAACTCACGAACATGCGAGGATTGTTCAGCGACGTCATTGCGGATCATGTTTTGGGATACGTGCTATGTTTCGTCCGCAACATGCACACGTACATTCGCAATCAAAACGAGGGACGTTGGCAACCCGTCGGCGGTGAAGAAACTCGAGCCAGTTTTGCAACCGGTCCCGGTCATGTCACCGCGATCGACCGAGAACACTTTTGTCTCGGTGATTGCACCATGGGGATCATCGGTGTTGGGGCGATCGGTGCGGAGATCGCCCGACGTGCCAATGCATTCGGAACACGGATTCTCGGAGTCGATCCCATCCGGACCTCAGTTGACGGGGTGCTACCCGAGATTTTGCCGACAGATCGGTTGGACGAACTTCTCGCAGAAAGCGATTTTGTCGTCATCGCCGCCCCACACACACCGGAGACAGTGAAACTCTTCCGGAAACCGCAATTCGAAAAGATGAAATCGTCGGCGTACCTCATCAACATTGGACGAGGCGTCATTGTCGACCTGGACGATCTGACCACCGCGTTGCAAACCGGCGTGATCAAGGGAGCGGCTCTTGATGTTTGCGAAGTCGAACCGTTGCCGAGCGACCACCCATTATGGGGGATGCCGAATGTGATCATCACGCCCCACATCGCGGCAGCTTCCGTCCACGTCGCGAAACGGCATCTGGAAACGCTCTTGGAGAATGTTCGTCGCTTTGTCGCGAACGAACCGCTCTTAAATGTGGTCAATAAAGAATTGTGGTTCTGAGGGTTTGCGACCGACTATCGCGAGACGTTCAGGAAGAGGTTGGTGTTTGCCCTCGTGCAATCAATCCGGCAACGTAACCGGCTTTGAATCCGGCATCGATGTTGACGACCGTCACATTCGCCGCACAACTGTTGAGCATTCCCAGCAACGCCGCATATCCACCGGCACCAGCTCCATAACCGACGCTTGTTGGAACGGCGACAACGGGACAATCCATATGCCCTCCGACCACGGACGGCAACGCACCTTCCATCCCTGCCGCCACGATAACAGCATCGGCGGTCCGAAGCTGTGGTAGCACGCCGAGCAATCGTTGCGGACCAGCAACACCGACATCGACCAGTAACTCCGTCTCAACGCCCATCCATCGCAAAGTTTCCAACGCCTCTTCGGCAACCGGGCGGTCGGTCGTTCCCGCCGTAATGACCGGCACGCGCCCCATCAAATCGACTTGCGTCTCCCCGACAGATCGAATGGTGCGTGCCGTGCTGTTGTAGACAATGTCGGGAAACTTCTCGTGAACGGCGGCGGCTTGTTCCGTAGTCACTCGCGTACCTAACACTGGTTGATCGTGTTCTCGCAGCACCCGCGTAATTTCGAGAACGGCTTCGACGGTTTTCCCCTCGCAGTAGATAACTTCCGGAAAACCGCAGCGACGACTTCGATCCAAATCGACGCATGCACTCTCTGTCTTTTCCGTCGTCGGCAGCATCGCCGGATTGAGACGAGAAACCAATTCGCTCGCGTTTAACCCACCGACGCGAAAGGACTCCAACAACTCCAGCAAAATCGGATCAGTCACTGTAGAAACCTGTTGAGAACAGTGTGGTGCAAGTTACGTCGTTCCCATGCAGTTTACGAACTTTTGCTCGGAATACCAAAACGCACCAAGGAGAATCCCAGTCACCTGACAAAGTCAAACTGAGGCAAAAACCGAAGTGATCATGCAGCCACAAAATAAACATGTATACTACTTAGGCGTTGAGAAAGGCCGTCCGGGCTGCTATTAACACAAGAGATGCAGTTGCGGCTAATTCACATTGTGCTCAAAAACAAACAATCAGACCGCGTCGACACCTTCATGTGAATTGTACGGTTGCGGTCGATGGGATTTCTTCCGACAATCGGGCGAACCCGAAGCGAAACCGGCGAGCAGAATAACAATGACGATAGCGACCTACATCCGACAAGACCTAGAAGCTCGAATTCGAGCGGGGCGGGACGTGCCCGAGAAGTTCACCTTGGCTGCAATTGCGGACCAATACGAAGTGAGCCTCACGCCCGTCCGCGAGGCCGTGGATGAGCTGCTCGACCAGGGACTTCTGATCAAAGGAACCAACCGCAGATTAATCGTTAATCCACAGCAAGTGGGGAAAAGTGATGGGCGTGTATTGTCAGACCGTCCCGATGCTCCCACCAATTGGGACGACGTGCTGATGCAGCATGTGCTGCTCCAAAGTTTGCAGGGCCAACCGATTTTCCTCCGGGAGGAAGCGTTCGCAAATCAATTTGGCATTGGACGAACATTACTGCGACGCATTTTCAGCCGCCTATCCGGAGCTGGAGTTTTAGAGCACGTTCCTAGACGGGGTTGGCGGATTCGGCCGTTTCAAGAGGAAGAATTGGCGTCCTACATCGAAGTGCGAGAACTTCTAGAGCTGAAGGCGTTCGACTTGGCTTGCTCGAAGTTCGAGGAAGCCGATTTAAAGCGGATGTTGGAAGGAAATCAGCCAGACGAGGACGGTGTCGCTCGTCGTCTCGACAACCACTTCCACCACTACATCATCAAGAAGTCAGGCAACCGATACATTCGAGACTTCTTCGCCCACTATGGCGGATACTTCCGGGCGTTGTTCGATTTCGCGGCGTTGGGTGGTGATGTGATTGCGGAAATGGCCGCTCAACACCGGGAGATTTTGGAAGCCGCCCTCGCCAAACGTTGGTCGACGGCACGAGCAGCGTTGGCGAACCATATTCGCGCTCAAGAGTCCGCCGTACGACGGATTCTCAAGCTGTTGCAGGAGAACCCCGAACAACTGAACCTCTTGGCTGAAGTCAAAATCCCCTCACCGCCCGAGTAGTCAATCCGGCGTGGCTGTTGCAGACGTGTCCTGGGGCTGAGAAATTTTGTCCCAGACGCTGCGGTCGGCGAGAATGGATCGAACGCAGACGTCAGGATGTAACAGTGCCGCATGGCCGACCGGTTTTTCGATGAGCTCCACATTCGGAAGACGGTCTGCGATGAGTTGACCGCAACACGGCGGCACCACGCGGTCGTTCGGCGAGACCACGATGACAGTCGGGACCGAAATGTGCGGCAACCGTTCCCGAAGATCGATCTTGGCAAGCATTCGAATCCGACGTCCCATGGCACGTAATGGAACATCGCCCGTCTGCTCCCACGTTTGATCGCGAATGTCTTTCGGCAATTTGGGGTCAAAGAAAAACCAAGAGCGGACACGCCGAGTTTCCGCTCGGGCCGGTTGATTCGGCAGAAGATGACTCGCCATCGCGAGCGGCTTAATCAGCCAACGTCGCGAGAAGTAAGCAAACGTATTGGAGAGAACCATGCGCTCCACCAAATCAGGATGACGTTCCACAAGTGTGAACGCGACGGCACCACCGAAGGACTCCGCCACGACAATCGCGGGAAGTCCGTTATTTTCGTTCTTTATTCGCTTGGCCGCTTCGTCGGCAAGTTCTTCGTAAGTATGGGGCCGATCTTGCGGATAACTTTCACACGCCACACGATACTCATCGTGAAGACCTGTTTGCCGAAACAGCAAGCGACCGGTTCCATCCAAACCTGGCAAGAAGATCAAGAACGGTTTTGAGCTCATATTCTCCGCTTCTCCATCTCACACCGATTTCGCCTGTAAAACCACACCGGACCTATTGCAACAAAACCGTCAGCAGCGAACAATGAGATTGAGCAAAATTCGTCGATATCTCATTGAGGATGTTCAAAGTGGCCAAATTTCATGTCATTCTGACCGATCGCGCATGGCCCGACGCCGACGTCGAGCGGAAAATCCTTGGGGAGATCGACGCCGAACTGATCGAAACCGATGGCCCCCAGGATGCACTCAAGGAAGCTGCCAATGCCGATGCAATCGGAACCTGCTGGGCACCGATCGGTAAAGATATTGTCGATGCCACTCAGAAGTGTCGCGTGATCAGCCGATTCGGGATCGGTTTGGATAACATCGATGTGGCAACCGCGACGGCACGCAACATTCTTGTGACCAATGTGCCCGATTATTGTGTGGATGAGGTGAGTGATCACGCATTAGCGATGTTGCTCACATGCGTTCGGAAAATCGCGTTCTACGATCAACGAATCCACAACGGTGAATACCGATTGCAAGCCGGACCGCCGTTACGTCGACTACGCGGTCAAACATTGGGACTTGTCGGTTTCGGCAACACTGCTCGGGCGTTGCGAGAGAAGGCGTTGGCATTGGGGCTGCACGTGATCGCCTTCACTCCATCGGGAAATGATCACGGTAGCGGATGTGAGATGGTCGCGTTGGAAGACCTGCTTCAGCGTAGCGACTATGTCTCGCTACACGCTCCTTATAAGTCGGAAACCGAACATCTGATGAACGCCGACACGTTCGCTCAGATGAAGTCGTCAGCGTATTTGATCAATACGTCACGTGGAGGCTTGGTCGATCAGGATGCGTTGGCGACAGCACTCGAAGACGAGAAATTGGCGGGGGCGGCGCTCGATGTCTTCACACCAGAGCCTCCCGATTTACAGCATCCGATTTTTCACGATGAACGCGTCATCGCCACACCGCATGCGGCATTTTTGTCGGAGGAGAGTCTTCAAGAACTCCGCACGCGGGCCGCTCGGCAAATTGTTGCCGTGTTGAGCGGCGAGCGTCCGGAGAACATCATCAACCCGGAAGTCTGGACCGACAAGAACTAACTAACGTCGGATCTTGCCGGCCGGTCTGTACTCACATCGGATTTAATCTTCAAGCAATTCTTCCAGTTTGGCGTCGGCTTCTTTCTCAGCGAGTTTCATGACACTGCTGATACTGACAGCCACACCGCCTTGGCGTTTGCTTTCGTCGGCAGCTTCCATGAACGCGTAGATTGCCAACGTTTCTTTCGGAGTCACAGACGGTTCGCCCGTTCGGAAGAATCGCAGGATGTCTTCCAGCAGCGGCTGATAACCTTTATACGGCCCGAGTTCCGCGGTGCCGTTTTCGCCGATCGCGGTTCCGCCGTAACCTTTCTTGCCAATTCGGTAGCCTTCGAACACACCTTCACGACCATCGGACCACTTGCCTTCGACTACGTCTCGTTTTCGGTTACTCTCGACCCGACGGACGGATTCGACTTCCGGCCCCATCACCGTGAACAACAGTTCGACGCCGTGAATTCCATACCAGAACAGATCGGGATGCGTAGGCTCAAGCGAGCAGGGACTGTATGCGGTGGCTTCTTTGACCTTCCCAATCTTGCCCGCCAACACCTCTTGAGCCCCACCGGAATACCGAAGCGACGACGACGAAAACACGGGCACATCGTAGTGCTCCGCAGCTTTGTAAATCGCAATTGCATCGGCCAACGAACCGGCCACAGGTTTGTCGACGAAAACAGGAATGCCGGCTTTCAGCACCGGGAGGACTTGCTCCAGGTGCGGACGGCCATCGTTGGTTTCGAGGAAAATCACGTCGACCTTTGGAAGCAACGCTTCAATCGAATCGACAATCTCGACTCCCTGCTCCTTCACCGTGCGAGTATACATTGGAACCCGCGAAGTCGAAGATTCAATATCGGGGCTCCCTTTTGGGTATGCAGCCACGACGCGTATGCCCGTGAACGGTGCTTCCTTGTCTTCAGCATTCAGCATTTTGGTGAAAGCAAGCACGTGTGACGTGTCGAGCCCGATGATTCCGGCTTTCAGATTATCACGTCCAGCCAATTTCCAAGGTTTGTCTGCAGCGGCAGCTAACACGGTTTCGTCAATCTCCGGTAGCACGGGGTCCAGGTCCCAGAATGCAATCGTTTGGTCATAACTGCCAGTGACAAGGGTCTTGCCATCCGACGACAAATCACAGCTCGTAATTTTTCCTTTGTGGGCTTCGATTCGCGCCAATTCTTCACCGTCTTCACGGTTCCAAACCATCACCAAATCTCCGCCTTTGGCTCGTCCACCGGCCACACTGACCACAGTTTCCGAGCGGTCAGCAAACACAACCGCATTCACCGGGCGGCCATGTCCCGCGAAAAATCCCAACGCTTTACCGGTCGCGGTGTTGTAGACGTTGCACTTTTCGTCGGCCCCTGTGGAGATCAACCACCGGCCATCCGGCGAGTAAGTCACACTGGTGGCGTATTTTTCATGTGGTGGAAGATTGACTTCCACCTCGGCTCCATCCTCCATATTCCAAACCCGAACCGGGCCAGGTTGCGTGACACGGGTTTCATCACCGGAGGCGGTTGCCAGACGTCTGCCATCGGGAGAAAGGGCCACTCCCATCACCGGGTGATCGAATCCTTCAATGGTGCGGACCGCTTTCCGCGATTCGACGTCCCAAACGCGGACGGTCCCGTCTTCCGCTCCGCTGACCAATTCGGTTCCATCGCTTGAGAAGGTCAACGACATCACATAACCGGCGTGACCGTTGAGCGTGTCGACTCGTTTGCGTTGGGCGACATCCCAGAGTTCAATTCCACGGAAAGCACCGACCGCGAGTGTTTTGCCATCCGGCGAGAACGCCAAAGACTGAGCCTGTCCGGAAACCTCAAGTTTGGCAACCGGAGCTTTGGTCTCGCTGTCGACTAATTTGACTTCATCGTAACTTCCAGCCGCGACAAGTTTGCCGTCGGGTGAGAATTGCACGCTTGTGACCCAATCGGGAAATCCCGAAACCCGTCCTGCGGGCTTTGCCTGGGCTTTCGCGTCTTTTTCCTGGGCTTGGCACGGAGTTTCGAGATAAAGAAGGGCCGCGACACATGCTAGCGGCCAACACAAGGTCTTCTGAATGGACATCAATTGTTTCCCGTCGAGTTCAGTAATTGTTCGAGGCGGTTTCATTATCGCAACATCATTCGTTGATGCAATCGATCGCTCGAAAAAGACGGAAGGCGGACTCGTTTGCCGAACCCGATGGGGATGGGTAGGATCGATTCTGAATAGCAATTACGAATCCGCGCGGAGAAAACATATGCGTTCGTCGGTTGGAATCTGTTTGACGATCCTCGGTCTCGCGACGACATCGACAATCCACGCGGAGAATTGGCCGCAATGGCGAGGACCGCAAGGAAATAGCCACTCCAACGCGAGCAACGTTGCGGTCCGTTGGGATGATTCGTCGAACAACGTCACCAAGGTCAAGTTGCCCGAATGGGGAACCAGCACACCAGCCATTTGGGACGATGCGGTTTTCCTCACGTCCGAAGCGGACGGTCAACTCTTATTGATCCGGATCGATTCCGAAACCGCCGAAGTCGATTGGACGAAACCCGTCGGCAAAGGCATTGCGAAACGGAAAGGTGAGGGCAAACGCTCGACAAAATTTCACAATCTGCACAACTTGGCGAGCCCATCCCCCATTACGGATGGCGAACGTGTTGTCGTCCATTTTGGCAATGGATTGTTGGCCTCATATCGGTTTGACGGTTCGCTGGAGTGGGAGCGAAATCTCGTTGACGATTTCGGCGAATACACAATTTGGTGGGGGCATGCGAATAGCCCGGTGTTCTACGGAGATTTGGTGATTTCCGTGTGCATGCAAGACCCATTGGATGGTGTTGACGGAACGGGCAAATTCGACGTTCCGAATTACGTCGTCGCACACGACAAACGAACCGGGAAGCAGGTTTGGAAGACCGCTCGTTACACGGGAGCCCATGCCGAAGAAGGCGATTCCTACACGACTCCCGTATTCCACCAAACTTCGGATGGCCCGCAGATGATTATCATGGGCGGCAATGTGCTTGATAGCTATGATCCTCGCACCGGCGAGAAGCAGTGGAGCCTTCCAGGGTTGGTCGGCGGTCGCACGATCACCGGTCCCACATTGCACGATGGCATTGTTTACACGACGGTTGGGATGCGAGGTCCGTTGCACGCGATCGAAATTCCCAAGCAACCGGGAACGCTTTCCGAGTCCAATATCCAATGGAAAATCACCCCCAGCACGCCGGATACCTGTTGCCCGGTTGTCGTCAATGGGCTTGTGTTTATCGTTACCGATAACGGAATCGCGAGTTGTCTTGATGCCGAAACAGGCAAGCAACACTGGCGGGAGCGGTTGCCGGGCGGCAATTATAAAGCATCGCCGATCGTGGCGGACGGGAACGTGTACTTCCTTAGTCGCGAAGGCCACGGAACCATCATCAAAGCCGCCAAGGAATTTCAGGTCGTCGCGAAGAACAAACTCGACGACGAATTTGTTGGATCGCCTGCGGTTGCTGACGGCACACTGTATCTTCGTGGCAAACAATTTCTCTACATGATTCGCCCATGAGTAGTCGGCTCCTCGAACGCGAGGAATACATTGAACAACGATATTTCTTTCGCACGTTCGCCGAACGTCTGGCCGATAACACGCCCTCCCAGGAGATTTTGAACGATCTCCAAGAGGAAATCCTCGCCACCACGCGTTTGCCGACGGCAATGGACTTTCTCGCGGGAGAAATCAAATTGCATGGTCGTCTTTCGGATGGCATGGCTTATCTGCATCACTACTTCGCGCCGTTTCAGGGTTACGTGTTGAGTATCGCAGAGGCAGACCGTTCGAAGTTTGATGTGCGAATTGCGTTGAAAATCCTTGAAGAACAAGCCAAATACTTGTCGGAGTCGCCGACGCCGCCAGGGTTGTTCATCTTTCAGTTCGAATGCATCGCACGGAACCGCTTGGGCTATGATCGCGGTTTGCGAGCAATTGCAGACGATCCCATGTACGATGAGCAATGGCAGTCGTGGATACTATGGGTGCGACAGGAACTTGGGAACATGGAGTTTAGCGAGATGCTCTACCGGCAAAGCGAGCATTTCGTTTTTGAACGTCGCCGGAAACTCGGCGATCCCGAATGGACTCCGAACACACCAATTCTATTCGGAGTGCAAGAAGGGCGAATTGCCAAAGCAAACCGGGGACGCGATCCGCTGTACATGTTCGCCGCGTTGCAACGCCAACTCGGCTACCCGACCGTTCCACGTCAGGAACCGCGAACGAAAGAACCACCAATTCACCCGGTTTTGGCGGAGCGTCTCAAACGGATTGAACAACGTCTCCGGATTGTCGAACTCGAGTCGCAAGACAAGTTTGATCTCACCGAGTTTTACAAGAATCCGCCGGATTTCAGCAAATTCGATGACCTCGACGCCACGTCCGACAACACCGTCGATTGAAGATATCTCGATAAATCCATCAAACGACATGTTTGATATTTTGCGAACTCAGCCCTAAGATCGGCGAACATATCAGAATTGCATCACATAACGCGACGATGTGGCTCGCGTAGTGGTCTACCGACTTCACAACAACCGATTGACAACCGCCCGAGGAATCTCACCATGAGCGCTCCCGCTGATGAACGGATCGAAAGTGTCCTTCAAGAAACGCGGATGTTCCCCCCGCCAGCGGATTTCGCCGCCCAGGCGAACATTTCGTCCGAAGAACAATACCAAGCCATGTGCCAGAAGGCCAAAGACGACCCCGCCGGTTTCTGGGGTGAAATGGCCGAAAACTTGGATTGGTTCAAGACGTGGGATACCGTCCTCGAAGGCGATATGCCCGAAACCAAGTGGTTCTCGGGCGGGCAAATCAATGCGTCTTACAATTGTCTCGATCGGCACTTGAAGACGTGGCGAAAAAACAAAGCAGCCATCATCTGGGAAGGCGAACCCGGTGATACGCGGACGTTGACGTATCAAGAATTGCATCGCGAAGTCTGCAAGTTCGCAAATGTTCTGAAGAAGCTGGGTGTCGAGACCGGCGACCGCGTGACACTCTACATGCCAATGATTCCGGAACTGGCGATCGCAATGCTCGCTTGTGCCCGAATTGGAGCGACACACTCGATCATCTTCGGTGGCTTCAGTGCCGACGCCATTGCCGACCGCAACAACGACGCGCAATCGAAAGTTGTCATTACCGCCGATGGTGGTTGGCGACGAGGCAAAGAGATTGCTTTGAAACAGAATGTCGACACGAGCTTGGAGAAATCCTCCTCGGTCGAAAAAGTTGTGGTCGTCAACCGTGTCGGCTGTGATGTCGAGATGGTGCCTGACCGTGATTACTGGTGGCACGAGTTGATGGACGACGTGTCCGCCGATTGCCCCGCCACACCGCTCGACAGCGAACACCCGCTGTTCATTCTTTACACCTCCGGTTCCACAGGCAAACCAAAAGGTGTGATGCACTCCACCGGCGGCTACATGCTCGGTGCAATGCTCACCACGAACTGGGTGTTCGACCTCAAGGAAGAAGACACGTACTGGTGCACCGCCGATATCGGTTGGATCACCGGTCACAGCTACATCGTGTACGGACCGTTGGCCAACGGAACCACCACGCTGATGTACGAAGGCGCTCCCAACTGGCCGGATGAAGGTCGATTCTGGGAAATCGTTGAAAAATACCAAGTCAACATTTTCTACACTGCGCCAACTGCCATTCGCGCGTTCATCAAATGGGGAGACGAGTTCCCGAATCGTTACGATTTGTCGAGCTTGCGGTTGCTCGGAACCGTTGGTGAGCCGATCAACCCGGAAGCATGGATGTGGTATCACAAGGTGATCGGACGGGAAAAGTGCCCGATCGTCGATACGTGGTGGCAAACGGAAACCGGCGGGATCATGCTGTCTCCATTACCGGGCATTACATCGACGACGCCGGGAAGTTGTACCCGTCCGCTACCGGGAGTTGTGCCGGACATCGTCAACGAAACCGGCGAAAGCCAACCGGAAAACTCGGGCGGTTTGCTCGTCATGACGCAACCGTGGCCGCACATGCTCCGCACGCTTTACGGCGATCACGATCGGTTCATCGAAACGTACTTCAGCAAGATTGATGGCTGTTACTTTGCGGGTGACGGTGCCCGTCGCGATGATAACGGCTACTACTGGGTGATGGGTCGCGTGGATGACGTGTTGAACGTCTCCGGGCACCGGTTAAGCACGATGGAAATCGAAAGTGCGTTGGTCAGCCATCCGGAAGTTGCGGAAGCGGCGGTAGTCGGATTCCCGCACGATCTCAAAGGCGAAGGAATCTGCTGTTTCGTCACGCTCAAGAGCGGCAACGGCAGCGATGAGCTGCTAAAAGAACTGACGCAACACGTTCGCGGCCAGATCGGCGCTATCGCGACGCCGGACCAAATCCGATTCGCGGCTGCCGTTCCGAAGACGCGAAGTGGTAAGATCATGCGGCGACTTCTTCGCGACATCGCCGCCGGTCGTGAAAGTGCCGGGGATACGACCACGCTCGAAGATCGCAGTGTCTTGGAGAAACTCATGGCCAAGGAAGATTCCGAGTAAACCTCACGAGAATTTGCTTCGGTCATCGCGTGAAATCCGTAGAATGGTGGAGTGTTGCCCTCTGACACTCCACACGCTCTGGGAGACCACGCGATGACGAATTTCCTCAAACGCCGCGAGTTTTTAGCCAGCAGTTTGGCAGCTGGGGCTTTCTTGGGGAGCGGCGATCTTTCCGTATTTCGATCGCTGCGACCGGTCTCCGCTGCGGAACTCGAACGCACTCGCGACATCGTTTCGCTGCAATCCGACATCGAACCGATCGTGCGGTTGCTGGAAGAAACACCTCGCGAAGACGTGTTAGGCGTATTCGCCAAGCGAATTCAGGGCGGCCTCAGTTACACCGAAGTGCTGGCTGCTCTGCAATTGGCGGGGGTCAGAAATGTGGAACCGCGTCCGTCAGTCGGACACAAGTTTCACACCGTGCTCGCAGTGAATTCGACTCACCTGGCAAGTCTTTCCTCGCCTCCGGAAACACGCTGGCTTCCCGTATTCTGGGGGCTCGATTACTTCAAATCCGCCGCCGCCCGTGATGTCCGCGAACGTGGTGACTGGGTGATGCAGCCGGTTGATGAATCTGCGATACCGCCGGCGCACAAAGCGACTCGCCAATTCCAGACGGCAATGGAGAACTGGGATGTTTCCGCCGCCGACGCCGCTGTGGCCGGGTTGGCTCGAACGTCTGGGGCCAACGAAGTTTACGAGATGATGTTTCGCTACGGTGCCCGTGATTTCCGTTCGATTGGGCATAAAGCGATCTATGTCGCAAACAGTTTTCGCACGCTTCAATGCATCGGTTGGCGACACGCGGAACCTATTCTGCGTTCACTGACCTACGCTCTGCTCATGCACGAGGACGGCAATCCGAAAGATCGCGACGCCGATGCCGATAAACCTTGGCGAAGAAACCAAAAACTCGTGCAAACCATCCGCAACGATTGGCGAAACGGGAATCATGATCGTGACGCAACCGAAGAACTGGTCGCGGACCTGAGGACAGCTTCCCATGAGGAAGCCTGTGATCGAGTTGTGCAGTTACTCAATGCCGGTGTCTCGCCGCAATCGGTTTGGGACGGTCTGTTCGTTTTTGCTGGTGAACTCCTGATGCGACAGCCGGGCATTGTCGCCTTGCACGCGAACACCACGTCGAATGCCCTCGCGTACGCCTACCGAACCAGCGGCAACGACGAAACTCGTCGGCTGATGATGCTTCAAAATGCGGCATTTCTCACGATGTTTCGCGACGCGATGCAATCACGCGGACGGATCAAAGACGTTACGATCGATGACTTGACCGAGACAGATACCGAACTCGGAAAGACAGGCTTAGGAGACATCTTCACCGCGTTGGGACGAGAACCAATGGAAGCCGCCCGCATGACATTGGCACACCTTGAACACAGCCAATCGCCCCATGACTTGATCGATGCTGCCCGTGTGTTGATCTATCGCAAGAGTCGCGACGCTCACGATTACAAATTCAGTTCAGCCGTGCTGGAGGACTTTTACAACGTTTCTCCCGCATGGCGGAACGTATTCCTCTCTTCGAATGTGTTTGAGTTGAAGAGCTCAACATCGCCAGACAGTGACCTCGTCGCCCGGACGCAAGCGGCATTTTCGTAGAACCAACCGTGACTTGAAGAATCATCAATCCCTTCGGTAGTCGGTTTTTGATATTCTCACCGACCTGTGAGTTGTCGCCCCTTAGCATCCAAGCCGACCGTCTGCCGATTAGAATGTGATGAATCAAGAGTCAGAGTCCTCTGAACCATCGACGAAACCGCAGAACTCGCTCCGGGCGGTTTCGTCGGTAACGTTGTTATCGACGGTGCATCTCGGGCTGCAATTTTGCTTGCAGTTATTCGTGGCGTGGTTTTATGGCGCTGGTCAAGACGTCGATGCGTACGTGGCTGCCATGACAATGCCGGCGATCATTAGTGCCGTGCTGTGCGGGCCGCTTCCGTCCGCTTTTGTCCCGGTGTTTGCGGAGCGAGCACATACACATGGCCCAGCGAACGCCAACCGCCTGATCGTGCAAACGCAGTTTCTGGTCTGTGGAGTGATGGGGTTGCTCAGTCTCGTGCTGTTTCTCGCAGCTGAGTGGTGGATCGCAATTCTGTTTCCAGGGTTTGAATCCACGCAAACGGGACTCGCCGCGGAATTACTTCGGATCGTCTGCTGGCTAACACTATTGAATAGTCTGACGAACTTCCTCTATGCCGTTTGCCAAGCTCGGGGTGAGTTCACACGCCCTCCGTTGGCCAGCGTGACCGGATTGATTCTCACGCTGGGACTTCTCGGATTCGGTCGCGAAGACTGGAGCATCCATGCGGTGGCGTGGTCTGTTGTCTCTGGGACCATCCTGACGGTGCTCATTCTTCTCCCGCAACTGTTCGGAAATTGGAGATGTACGCTTAGCACCAGCGATGCCGGCGTGAACCGCGTCCTGCGATTACTCTGGCCGTTGATTCTGGCTGGAGTCTATTTCCGCGTTGAACCATTAGTCGACCGTTATTTGGCATCAAGTATGGACGCGGGAGGCGTGGCTCGTTTGGGTTATGCGTCCCGTGTCGCCAATGCATTGGCGTTGCTCATTCCGAGTGGCATCATCGCGGTCATATTTCCCGCCATCGCAGCTCGAGCTGCCGAGCGTGATTGGGGCAAACTTCAATCGGAGATCTCTCGGTCAATTCGGTTCTTGTTATTCCTCGCGATCCCCGTCGCCGCCGCCATCATCGTTCATGCATCGTCGATTGTCCTCACCCTGTTCGAACACGGGGAATTCCTCCCAGAAGACACGATCGTCGTCGCATCACTGCTCACGGGATATTGCGGACTGATCGTGGGGTTCGGCCTCAGTGAGATTCTCGCGCGATCCCTGCATGCCATGCAAGACGTCCGCACACCAGTTGTGTGCAGTTTTATTGCGTTGGCTATCGGAGTCGGACTGAAGTTTTTGCTCGTCCCCCGTTTCGGTCTTATCGCCATCACTTACGTCACTTCTCTCGCCATCCTCTTGAATGTGGTTTTTCTGGCAATTGCCCTGCTCCGCCGGTTCCACGATTCGAGAATTGGACAGGGCGTGTTCAGAACCCTGATTCACACTGTTATTGCGTCGGCGATGGCGTGTTTCGTTACAAAGACGATCGCCAATCCCACGACACCCAGCCAGACAATCGGACTCGCGGTATTGGGCAGTGCGATTTATCTTGGCATCATGATGATCTTCAAGAACGAATTCTTGATCGCAGCGTGTCACGCAATTCGAATCAGATTGCTACGATGAATTGCGAATTCCACCGGTGGCCGCAGATCGTGAGCAGTTGTTTTCGTTGGGGTGGCACTCTACAATCGGGCCGCGCAAGCGGGATGGAGTTTCAATGAACGGAACCCTCATCGTCTTCGAGAAAAAGCCGTGGTGGCTCCCGGAATTGCAACGGCAATTCTTGGTTGAAGACGTGCGAATTCGATCCTGCAGTCGACTTCAGGACTTACCTCAATTGACGAAGCCCAATTCGTCGATGCCGGTGAGCCCACCAGTTGTCATTTTGAATTTGGACGACCAGCCGGCGAATTGTCTGCAGTTCCTCGGCCAATACGCGAGTCGCCCGACGTGGGATTGTCCGGTCCTGGTGATTGCTTCGACAGCCTTCCGTGAATTGGAACTGCCGATTCGAGAACTTGGTGCCACGGAATTCCTTCTCAAGCCCCTCGCAGGTGACCGACTTGGGCAATGGTGCCGCCGTCAACTGCGGGCGTCGACAAACAGTCCTCCTATCGAGACGAAATTTCCGCGATGACTCACTCATTCACCGAATCAGACTTGTTGCAAACCGCCGGCAAAACGGTCGACCCGGTCTTTCAGCAGCCGCTCTCGACGTTAAGAACGCTGAAAGAGGCGTCGATCGCTGACGGACGGATTACGATCACCGTTGAACTTCCACTCTACGGCTACCCGCAAAAGGACGAGTTGACGACGGCAATTCAAAAGACCATCGCGGACGCCCATTCGGATGCGGGTGAAGTCACCGTCGATTACACAGTCAAAGTGCGGGGCAAGGACAGTGGCGGTTCGATCGGGCTAAAGGTCAAGAACGTCATCGCGGTTGGCAGCGGCAAGGGGGGCGTTGGCAAGAGCACCATGGCGGCATCGATCGCGTATGGCCTCAAAGAATTGGGTGCGTCGGTCGGTTTGATGGATGCCGATGTTTACGGCCCGAGCATTCCACATATGTTGAACGTCGAAGGTCAACCCGCCGCGAGTGAACCGTCACCGGGCGTGATGCGAATCGAGCCAAATGTGGCCGAAGGCGGCGTGAAAGTCATGTCGATCGGCTTCTTCGTCAAGCCGGATCAAGCGGTCGTCTGGCGTGGGCCGATGTTGCACAAAACGCTGACTCAGTTCCTCAAAGACGTGGAATGGGGCGAGCTGGATTATCTCATCATCGACATGCCACCGGGGACCGGTGATGTCTCGTTGACGCTATCGCAACTGCTCGGATTGGCGGGAGCCGTCATCGTCTGCACCCCGCAACAGGTCGCGTTGTTGGATGCCGTCAAAGCCATCAGCATGTTCAACCAAGTTCGTATTCCTGTGTTGGGAATCGTCGAAAACATGAGTGGCGACGTCTTCGGTCGCGGTGGGGCCTGCGAGAAAGCCAAAGAAATGGACGTTCCGTTTCTCGGTGAAATGCCCATCGACGCCCAGGTTCGGATTCAAGGCGATGCCGGGAACATGGCGAAACTGTTCGACGAAGACAGCTCGGCTCGTGAGCCGCTGATGAACATCTCGCAACAGGTCGCGTTAGGAGTCGCCAAGAAACTCCTCGAAGGTGGCAGCATGCCGACCTTGGAAATTCTTTAGTTACATACGGTTGGTCAAAGCTACTTCGTGTCTCTCCGTGACTCGGCGGTCAGATGATCCTGCCAACGAGCACGGGGTTTGCAATGGTTAATTGAGGTCAACATGGTCGATCGCAAAATCAATTTCTCCGCTGGTCCCGCTGCTCTGCCGCTTTCTGTTCTCGAAGAAGCCCAGGAAGCTTTGATTTCACTCGATGGCACCGGAATTGGCGTCCTCGAGCATTCGCATCGTGGCAAAGCCTTTGTCAGCGTCTACGAAAACGCCGTGAAACGTTGCCGCGAGGTTGCAGGAATCTCAGATGATTACGACATCCTCTTCCTGCAAGGTGGAGCGTCGACGCAGTTCTTCATGGTCCCGATGAACTTTCTAGACACCGATCAAACTGCTGACTATCTTGTCACCGGTTCTTGGTCGCAGAAAGCCGTCAAGGAAGCCAAGAAGTTCGGCAACGTGAACATTGTTTGCTCCAGCGAAGACCGCAACTTCTGCTACATTCCGAAGGAACGAAAGACCAGTTCGTCCGCCCGTTATGTGCACTTCACGTCGAACAACACCATTTACGGGACCGAGTTTTCCACGGAACCGGAAGTCCCAAATGGTGCGTTTCTCGCCTGCGATGCGAGCAGCGACATTTTCAGCCGTCCGCTGGATGTCAACAAGTATGGCATGATCTACGCAGGAGCTCAAAAGAACCTGGGGCCCAGCGGCGTGACGCTCGTGATTGTTCGGAAGGACCTCGTCGAGCAAGGCAAATCCGATTTGCCAACGATGTTGCAATATCGCACGCATGCCGACAAAGAGTCGATGTTCAACACGCCTCCAACATTCGGAATCTACATCATCAGCTTGACCCTGAAATGGATCCAAGAGCAAGGCGGGTTGGAGAAAATTGGCGAGCGGAACGCTGCGAAAGCCGCGACTTTGTATTCATACCTCGACCAAAGCCAGCTTTTCAAAGCAACAGCCGACACGGACAGCCGTTCGAAGATGAATGTGTGCTTCGTCACCGGCGACGCGGACAAAGATGCCGCGTTCATCAAAGCTGCAACGGAAGCTGGTTTTGATGGACTCAAAGGACACCGCAGCGTCGGCGGAATGCGGGCTAGCATTTACAACGCCTTCGAGCCCCAAGACGTCGAAAGCCTCGTAGCGTTCATGCGAGACTTTGAACAGAAGAATGGCTAAACGCCAATCCTACATGTTCGTCTTTGCATCTGTGGTTGCCCCAACCACGGAATCGAGCGCCACGTTCAAAGCGGGATCATATTGGTGATCCCGTGAGTAAACACGGAAGATCAGAAAACTCGTCGGCAACGCTCGAAACAATTCATCATCACTCAGCATTCGCGGTCCATCGTAGGCGGGGTCGAGAAGGAAATTGAGCCCAGCCGTCGGCAACCGGGCGTTTGGTCGGTGATAATGCCGAGCGACATCGAACGCCAATGGAATATCGCGAATTTCGGCCGGCAGATTTCGCCGCAATCGCCGTTCGATGATATCGGATTCCCCAAAGATCGAGGTTTGCTCAGACGTCCCCACATGAAAATTGATGGTGCGTTCGCACGCCATCTTCCACGGCACTTGTCGTTCCAAGATTTGATCCCATTGATTCCCAAGTTCACGCGTCGCAGGGTCGTCACTGTCGGAAAAACGATCGACATCGACGAGAAACGAAAACTCCGTGAAAGCTTGATACGCGTCGAGATGTTCCAATGGATTACCGGGGAACAAACGAGCCATCGTCTCTGGAAAGAGTTCTTCCAACGCCAGATCCAACGCCCGCACTGTGCGGTGAAAATAGATGGTGCGGAACAGGTTCGCTCGTGTCTCGATGAAGTTGATTAACGTTGGCAATCCGCGTGAATGAATCGTCAGTCCGGCCGGCGTAAAGAATGTGTAATGTAGCAACCGCGACAGGTCGAACGCCCTTAAGCTGTAGCCGGACATGTACGCATCGCGGAGCACGAAGTCCATATTGTCGACGGTGTAGATTCCGCTGAAGAGCGCTCGCAGCTTGCACAGCCAATCGGGATGGCCTTCGTCATCGGCATGTTTCGGTCGTCGGATTAGCCAGGCGATTTGCGCCGGATCAAGTTCTTCAAGCGGTTGCAACTGAGCCCCGGGACATCTCCGAACACCACGCAACAGATCCCCTAGATGGTGGAGGATAATGTGCGAGCCGATGTCCTCGTGCGTGACGTCCCATTGCGACAGGTAGTGGTCATCAAAGAAGTGCCCGAACGGACCGTGCCCCACATCATGGAGCAAGGCGGACATCCGAACGAGGCATTCCACGTATCCACGGGACGGCACGTTGGCACATGAGTCGGCGAGGGAATCATACCAAGCGTCAATCACCTGCGATGCCAAGTGCATCGCTCCGAGCACGTGTTGAAACCGCATATGTTCGGCGGACGGAAACACCCACCACGCGGTTTGGAGCTGATGAATTTTTCGAAGCCGTTGCACCCATGGGTGATCGATAATCTGCTGCTCAGCGACCTCGTCGCTTGGCAAACCGTTCGGAGAAATGAAGGGGATATAGCCGTGAATGGGGTCGTGCGAGAGGCTTTCGGTGGTGAAGTCGCGAACCATCGATTCGATTTCTCCGAGTTGTCACATGCAAAACCGTATCATACCGATTCGATGCCGCATCTCGGTAGGGTCGCCCGAGCCTCACTCGGCCGCTTTCAACAAACCGATTCCGTCGATTGTCTCGCCTTCATTGTGCAGCGTCGCCGTGCGGTCGCGAGCGATAGTGTATTGTCGAGACGTTGCGGTTTGCGATGGAACCATGAGCTTACAAGCATCAACGTATCGGGACGTTGCATCGTCAAATCATCGTTTGGCAAACGGCGGTGGTAGATGCGGTCGATCTCCTTTCGGGCGGCGGTTGCGGAGTCGGCATCGGTCGGTGGGGCGACGACGCTGGCGACCTGCCCGCCCCGAATGAGATACCAAATCGCATGCTCACCGGCCCCATGCGGATAAATGAATGTAAACTCCTGACGAGCCGTTTGGAGACGATCCAAGATTTCCCGCAGCACCGTGAGGGATTCCAATTCATCACGGAGTCGCGCTGCCAACTCGAACAATCGCCCGGCCGCTGCTGTTTGCATTTGCGAAGCGACCTCATCGAGCAAACTGAGGTCTTCGCCCTCCAAGAATGCTTGAGCCTGCCTGACCTGCTGGGTATAGGAACGTCGCGAGCATGCCCCGACACATGGGCCGAGACACGTCCCCATTTCCAACCGAAGACAGCCGGGCCGATCGGCAGAATCGAACAACCCCCGCTGATCGGTAAACCGCATCGGCACCGAATTCGGGCAGTCACGTAATCGACAATGCCGGTTAAGCGCCTCGACTGCAGCCTTCACACGACGACTGCCTCGCAATGGTCCGAAGGAATGTGTCACGTGGTCCGCCTGCCGATTCGTCACGTACACTCCAGGGGCTTTGGGACGCCCGATGCACACATAGTTGGCCCGCATTCGTTTGGGCATGTCTTTGACATTCCAAGCCGGCCGTCGCGTTTGGATCAGATGCAGTTCTCGCAACAATGCCGCAAACTCAGTCCCCGCCGGTTCCCACATCATAGAGTGTGTTCGCCGAATGATCCGGCCCGACTTTTCCTTCTGCTGACCAGGCGTAAAGTAACTGAGGATGCGTGTCCGAAGTTGTTTGGACTTACCGACGTAAATCAGCACACCATCGGCATCGAGCATGCCGTAAACACCTGGTTCGTTCTTGCATTCACTCCGAATTGCCTCTCGCAAATGCTTTCGATTCCGTCCGTGCACATGGACTAAATCCGCTTTCGAGTTCGGGTCAAATGGATTGTCACCAAAGTCAGTGGTGACTGGTTCGACCGGCAATTCTTTCCAGAGTGCTCCCATGCTGCCCTCCCGGCACCGTCGTCCGTGGTGTCTCGCGATCCCTATTCGCGAGTTTGTTTATCCTATCGAAGTCACCTCGCTTGGAAAAGAACTGCCGGTCGGCAATTTTTCGAATTGCCAGGTCAAGCTGAGCAAAGCCGAGGACTCGAAGAGCGACCGACGGATTGCAAATCGAACCCTCGCGATCGATAATCAGCACGCCCGACCGTCTGGGCAATACAGACCACGATGATTGAAGCAAGGTCAACAACGCGATGCCAGAGACGTTTATCCTGATTCCCGGTCGGACAAGTCGACAAGGGACAAGCCTGAACGAAGGCAAGTACACCGACAACTATCGCGACGAAATTAACACGCTACGGATGAACGCTGAGGATATGGAGCGGCTATCGTTGACCGCTGGCGAACGGGTGCGGATGTGGAATGAATTCGGCAGTGTGGAAGTGCCGGTCGACAAGGACAAAGGGGAATGCCCGCCCGGTTTGCTGTTTATCAGCTACGGCGATATCTCCAGCCAACTCATGGGTGGCGAAACCCACGGCAGCGGCATGCCCGACAGCAAAGCGTTGGATGTGTTTGTCGAACGCATTCAATATACAAAGAAAAAAGCCTTCGAAGTGTTGCCACTCCGAAGGCTTTCTCAATCTAAGCGTGAAACCGATTAGCGGTTCACTGTGCGAGTTCGCTTCAACTGATCGATGTAGTCCTGCGTGATATGCAGCAACTCATCGTTGTAGTATCCCTCGGGGAACACAGGACCGTCGGCGTTGTCGTCGGCGGCTTCATCGAGTTCCTCTTCTTCCTCAGCTTCTTTCTTTTCGTTTTCTTGCTCAGCCTTGAGGGTTGCTTCGTTCAACGAAACCGTCTTGCGGTTCTTGCGTTTCATGTACTTCGTGATTCGCTCGTTGACCTTCTGGAACTCTTCGTCCTGCTTGATCCGCTGTGCGTTGGCTTGTTGCAACGCTGAGATGACTTCGTTTCCACGCATGCCATACCGATCGTGATCCACTTCGTCGACTTGGTCAAACTTCAGAGCGTTGTCCAGAAACGATTCCCCGAGGTCCATATGATCGATCAACGATGGCAATACGATGTCGCTCGTCACACCTCGGTTTTGTGTACTAGCACCGTTCACGCGGTAGAACTGATTGATGGTCAGCTTCAAAGCCCCGCGGCTTTCCGGTGGACTGAGGAATCGGAACGTCGTGCGTGCCACTGGCATCACGTTTTGAACGGTTCCTTTGCCGTGTGTGGTGGTGTCGCCGACGACGATGCCGCGACCGTAGTCCTTGATCGCACCGGCGAAAATTTCCGAAGCGGACGCCGACAAGCGGTTGCAAACCACAACCAGCGGACCGGTGTAGGCAACGCCTTCATCGACATCGTTATGGCTCTTGATATTGCCGTCTTGCTCTTTGACCATGACCACTGGGCCATCGTTGATGAACAACCCGGTCACTTCAATTGCTTCACTTAACGCGCCACCGCCGTTCATCCGCAAATCGATGACGACGGCATCCACTCCGCCCTGCTTCTCAAAGTCTTGCAGAACCTTGTGGACGTCTCGCGAAGTACTTTTGAAGTTGGCCACCCCGGAACGAGCACCATCGAAGTCGCGGTAAAACGACGGGATGTTAATCACGCCGATTTTGCCTTTGCCTTCTCCAAGTCGTTCGGAAAGATCGATGATCTCGCCTTTAACTTCGGAACTCTTGAGTTCAATTTCTTGGCGTACGAGATCGTACGTTTTGATTTCGGTTGGTGCCGTCTTCGGTTTGACTTGCAACCGCACGACAGTGCCTTTGTTGCCACGAATCAAGCGAACCACGCGACTCAGTTTCATTTCGACAATGTCGGTAAATTCGCCGTCTTCTTGCGCGACACCGATAATTTTATCGCCAACTTTGAGTCGGCCATCCTTCTCAGCGGCTCCACCCGGCACGATCTGCGCGACCGTGGTATAACCATCTTCGCTTCGCAACGCAGCACCGATCCCCTCCAAACGCAACCGCATTTGAATTTGGAAATCGTCCAATGTCTCGGGCGACATGTAGCTGGAGTGCGGATCAAAACAGTGGGTCAACGAGGACAAGTACATTTCGAGTTTCTCGAAACCCTCGGTCTGCTCCATCATTGACTGAATGTTGTGGTAGCGTTTGTGGAGTCGCTCGCGAGCCTCGTCCATCTCCGTGCCATCGAGTTTCAGCGTGAGCAAATCGTACTTGATCCGTTTCCGCCACCGTTCGGCGATTTCCTCATCCGATTTGGCCCAATCAAGCTCGTCCGCATCGGTAACCATCTCTTCTTCGATGGTGTAGTCGTAATCACGATCGATCAACTTATTGACGAGTTTCATCCGCTCGGCCAACCGTTGATCGTACACATCGAATGCGGTAAAGGCGAATTGCACATCGCCCGATTTGATTTGGTCATCAAGCTCTGTCTTCAGAGCCATGAACTTGTCGATGTCGCTTTGGATGTAGTAGAGCTTTTGCGGGTCCAGCTGTTCGAGGAACCGATTGAGCAACCGCTGGGAAACCTCATCGTCGATGTTTTTTCGACTGATGTGGTATCGACTGATCATCTCGGAGACGAGCTTCGCGGTTTTCTCATCGCCGGCGGCTGGTTTGGAATTCGCATGGGCGATGAAACCCAACGCGGCGAACAACACCATAGCGAACGTCAATGTAATTCCAACGCGGGCGGGGGCCTTCCACTTCATAGACTTCATCCAATTCCGAATGGCCAACGAATGTGACGGGGTTGACTGTCGCACAGACACTCATCAAGAAATCGTATCGCAATCCGCCAATGACGACAAGATGACGTTTCTTCCAATCTCCCGATAACACCGTCTCAATGAGACTTCACCCATTCTACGCAGAATGAACGTCAAGCGTTGGAATCGGCGAAAATCATTCGGAAACGCCTGGCGGATTTTTCGACAGTCCGAATAACCGACGCGAGAGCCAAGCCGTCGGCAAGTCCGGTTGAACGACGGACATTTTCCCTTCTGCCGCCTTGCCAAGAATATTGCTGGCGGCAAAATATCCGCTGCGAACTGCCCCTTCCATGGTCGCCGGCCAACCGGTGCGAGTCCAATCGCCCGCAAATTGCAAATTCGGAATCGGCGATTGCTGCGGTAGTCGACAGCGTCTCGACTCCGGGCGGACCGAGAACACGGCTCGATGTTCGGTCACAAAACGTGAATGCAGGAGGTTCGCTTCGGCGGCGTTTGGCCAAACGGATTTCAGTTCCTCAACGACCTCCCGAACGATCTCGTCGCTGGACCGGCCCGAAAGATCGCGACTCGCACTGATCACAACTTGATAATAGTGCCCGGAGAACGGCGACGACTCATCGGTTAATCCCCGATTGAATAGCCACTGCGAAGTTTTCTCGATCAACACGGCGTGCGGCAGATCGGTGACCGGGCGATCAAACCAGAGGTGCACGCTCGAAATCGGTGCGGACTCCAAATCGTCCACGGCCTGGACTTCCGGATGCTCCCGCCACGACTCGGGAAGCAATGACTGCACCCGATGATGGGGCACCGCCAGCACGAAATCATCGCCCTCGATCGTCGAACCGTCTCGCAACTCAACGTGTGTGACATGGTCATTCGCGATCTTCAATTCCCGAACCCCCGTCAATAGCTTCACGTCGACGGAATGATTCTCGAGCCACTCACGGAGGGTTTCGCCGTAGAACTCAGATAACGGGACCGTCGGAATCTCGACCGTCCAGCCATCCCGACTGGCCATGAAACCATCCACAAAAACTTTCCGAGCCGATGCAACATCGATCCGATCCAACGTCTCACTCAACGCACTGACCAGCACCACAAACCAAAACCGTTCGATCGCGTTCGGAGTTTGATCATGGCGACTGAGCCAGCTCGCAAAGGTCTCATCCTGACTTTCGGCCGTCTTCAATGGCTTGGCCAGTGATTTCAATCCCCAAGCAATCCCACGGAGATCGTTGCGGGAAAGGTAAGTCAGTCGACGAAACGCCGGCAAGAGGTGCAACGGCGTTGGCAACCAAGACGCCGAAAATGTTGTTTGCTGACCGTCCGGACCAATGAAATACAAGGCCGATTGCCGTTCCAAGCGGTCAGCAATTCCGACGGTCTCGCAAAAGTGGCGAAAATTCGTGCAGCAGCCCATGTTGACGTGCTGACAATTGTCGATCAGCTGACCGGTTGTCTGATCGACAAACGAACTCGCGCGGCCGCCAAGTCGGGGTCGGGATTCCAACAAGGTCACAGGATACCCGCGTGCTGCCAATGCAGTTGTCGCCGCTAGTCCGGCAAGACCGCCACCAATCACGACAACGCGATTCTCTCGGTTTGACATCGACACCTATTTAGTCACTTCTGAATCGGGAAAATTGGTGGACTCACTCGCACACATTGCATTGTTTTTGCATCATAGGCCAGGTCTGCATCGAAGCGAAGTGTCCACACGAGCCGAACTGAAACAATGCTCAATCGGTGGCAACTCCCGAAACGAATCTTCCGGCACGTGCTCGACGGAATCTATCCACCTGCGTGCGTCAATTGTCTGCAGGAAGATTCCGAGTTGGATGAACTCACGAGACTTTGCCACGGATGCCGTGAGAAGCTCAGTCCGCTTCGACTGCACATCTGCCAACGCTGTGACGCGTCTGTCGGCCCACATCTCGATACAAGTTCCGATTGCATCCACTGCCAAAATGACCGCTTCGCATTTGATCGCGTGCTCAGTCTTGGAGTGTACGACGACGAACTTCGTAGCGTCATTCATCGGCTCAAATTCCATCGACAAGCACCGTTGGCATCGGCCATGGCGCAACTCCTCAGCGAACGGATTGCGGCCGAGATGTCTTCTCCATATGATCTCGCAGTTGGCGTGCCGCATCACTGGTCACAACGGCTTGGTCGTCGTGCGGATTCGGCCGAATTGCTAGCCGATGTGATTAGCCGTCAATTACGGATTCCGTGCGACCGGTTTCTGTTGGTCAAATCGCGACGGACCGCGAGACAAGCCACGTTAACACCAGCCCAGAGGCGAAAGAACCTTCGTGCTGCGTTTCGATTGCGAGACCGAAAGCACGTGGCCGGTAAACGCATCTTGTTAATCGATGATGTGCTGACAACGGGCACGACCGCAAACCGAATTGCGAAGCTCTTGCGAGAATCCGGAGCGGAGTCCATCATAGTGGCCGTTCTCGCACGTGGGCTGGGCGATGTTCGCGACCAAACTCCATTTTGATCGAGCCCGGTTCATTCCGAATCCGCCCGAAACGGGAAATAGCAAACCGATATGACTACTGCTCGGACTTTCCGTATTGCCACCCGATCGAGTGATCTCGCATTGTGGCAGGCCAACCATGTCGCCGACCTCCTTCGCTCAGCCTGTCCGCAACACGAAGTTGAACTGATCCACGTTTCTACGATTGGCGACCGAGATCGGCAAGCGGCACTTCATCAAATGGGTGGCCAAGGCGTATTTACACGGGAAGTTCAACGTGTTGTCCTCGACAACGATGCCGATCTGGCAGTTCACAGTCTCAAAGATTTGCCAACCGTACCGGTGCCGGGACTGGTGCTAGCTGGTGTTCCCGATCGGGCCGACGTATTCGATGCCCTGGTACTCCCTGCGAATGCCGAATCGAGCATGAATTGGGAGTCGTTACCGCCCGGATCACGCATCGGCACCGGTAGCCTTCGTCGTCAGGCTCAGTTGTTGCACTCCCGGACCGACATCGAATTTGTGCCAGTTCGCGGGAACGTTCCTACCCGTGTGAATAAAGTGGACGACGGCGAATTCGACGGCATCATCCTGGCAGTTGCCGGTTTGACTCGTCTTGGTCTGGCAGATCGAGTTTCGCAAGTGCTCAGGCCACCGTTGATGTACCCGGCGGTTGGTCAGGGCGCGTTGGGACTCGAATGTCGGGACGACGACGTCGAGTTACGCGAAGTCTTGCAGGAAATTTCCAATCGGAACGTGTATGCCGCCGTGACTGCGGAGCGTGTGGTCCTTTCGGAATTGGAAGCTGGTTGTCACGCGCCGGTCGGCACTTGGACACAGTTCACGGAAGGGGCCATGAAACTCGACGCCGTCGTGCTTTCCGCCGATGGCCAAACGAAAATCGACGCGACTGCAACCGGTTCCTTGGAAGCCCCCACTGAACTCGGTCGTGAAATCGCGGCGATTCTCCGCAAAAAGGGCGCTCAACCGCTGATGAACGAATCCGCAACTGACTGACAAACACAATCGGGACCGGATTATTTCTTACGTTTGTAGAACGGGAGTTCGACGACGGTGGCTTGAAGCCGACTGTTACGAACTTCGATTTCAAGTTCCGTTCCCAAGGCTGATGCGGACGACGCAACGTAGGCCATTGCAATCGGACGCTCAAGCGTGGGTGAAAATGTTCCCGACGTCACTTCGCCCACTTCTTGATCACCTGCGAAAATCCGACACCCTTCCCGAGGCACGCGACGACCGTCGAGACTCAAACCAATTCGACGACTTGTCGGACCGTCATCCGAGAGTTTCTGAAGTGCGGATTCGCCGATGAAATCACAACCGAAGTGAACAGCGAATTCGAGTCCTGCGCTGATGGGGTCGATCGACTCCGATAGTTCATGCCCATACAACGGCATCCCGGCCTCCAAACGCAACGTGTCCCGACATCCCAAACCACACGCGGGCACGCCAAGACTGTGGATATGCTCCCACAGCTTCAGAACGCTTTCCTTCGCGGCGATGATTTCAAAGCCGTCTTCGCCCGTGTAGCCAGTCCGGCTCAACAATACGGAAACGCCATTGATCTCCGTTTTCACATTTCGATAGTACCGCAGATTACTCAAATCGAATTCCACGAGCGGGTTGAGAATCTCAAATGACTTCGGTCCCTGCAACGCGAACATTGGGTCTGCTTGCGTTCGATCCTCAAGGGTGATGTCGAATCCATCGGTATGAGCCTGGAACCAATCGACGATTTTTTCGCGGTTCGAAGCATTCACCACGACCAGAAACCCGTCTTCGACTCGGTACACCAAAACGTCATCCAGCACCCCGCCGGACTCGTTCGTGACCAGAGCGTAACGGACTTGGCCGTCCTTTAGCTTTGAAACATTCATGGTCACGACACGGTTGAGAAATTTCTGCGCGTCGGCCCCGAGAATCCAAAGTCGCCCCATATGAGCGATGTCGAACAAACCAGCGGCGGAGCGGATGATCTGATGTTCTTCAATGATCGTGCCATACCGAATCGGCATTTCCCAACCGGCGAAATCGACCATTCGGCCACCGTTCGCCACATGCCAATCGTAAAACGCGGTTTGCATGGGTTGGCCAGTCATGGAATCAAACTTTCGTGAATCAAAAGAAAAAGCCCGGCGATAACCGGGCACTATTACAATCAACTTGCTGCCGTACCGTCAAATGCATTAGGCGGGTGGCATCTCGCTGGAACAAAGGGATGCCCGCAGATACTCGCGGTTCATCCGATGGATGTTCGTGACCTGAATTCCCGCCGGACAAGCTGCTTGGCACTGGTTGGTATTGGTGCAAGCACCGAAACCTTCCTCGTCCATTTGGGCAACCATGTTCAGAACACGGCGGTCGCGTTCCGGGTGCCCTTGCGGCAAGAGAGCCATTTGCGAGACTTTCGCACTGGTGAACAACATCGCTGATGCGTTCTTGCAAGCCGCAACGCACGCACCGCAGCCGATACACGCAGCAGCCTCCATCGCCAAGTCCGCGTTTTGCTTCGGGACGGGCAGGTTGTTGGCGTCTCGGGCGTTGCCAGTGTTGACCGAGACATAACCACCCGATTCGATGATACGATCCAGTGCAGACCGATCGACGACCAAGTCCCGCAAGACCGGAAACGCCGAGGCACGCCACGGTTCGATGACGATTGTATCTCCGTTGCCGAACTTCCGCATGTGCAGTTGGCACGCGGTGGTTTCTTTGTCCGGCCCATGGGCTTGACCGTTGATCATCATCCCGCACGAACCGCAAATTCCCTCGCGGCAATCGTGATCGAATGCCACGGGTTCTTCGCCTTGGCTGACGAGTTGCTCATTCAGCACATCCAGCATCTCAAGAAACGACATATGCGTCGAGATGCCAGAAAGCTTGTAGGTTTGGAAACGACCACGCTCGTCAGTCGACGATTGACGCCAGATTTTTAGCGTCAGATTCAAAAGGTCGTGAGATTGATTCTCACGAGCATCAGGAATGGAGGTCATTATTTATAACTCCTCTGAGTCGGCTCGATCTCGACGAATTCGAGCGGTTCTTTCCGCAATGTTGGTTCTTTTCCGACGCCATTGTGTTCCCAAGCCGCGACGTATTGGAAGTTTTCATCGTCGCGTTGAGCTTCGCCTTCGGAGGTCTGGTATTCCTCACGGAAGTGACCACCGCAGGATTCAGCTCGATTGAGCGCATCACGAGTGAGTAGTTCTCCAAACTCGATGAAATCGGCAACACGGCCCGCTCGTTCGAGTTCCTGGTTGAGACTTTCCCCCTCACCGGTGACGTGGAGGTTGCTCCAGAACTCATCGCGCAAGTTTCGCACTTGTTCGAGAGCGGTCGTGAGCCCTTCCGCATTTCGAGCCATTCCAGCTTTGTCCCACAGGATCGCACCGAGTTCACGGTGGAAGCTGGTCGCGGACCGTTGTCCTTTGATCGACAGGAGTTGCTCCATCCGGTTACGAACTTCGACCGACGTTTCCTTGAACGCCGGGTGATTCTCACTCACCGGGTTGAACTTGTGACTCGCGAGGTGGTCGTTAATTGTGTACGGCACAACGAAATAACCGTCCGCCAGACCTTGCATCAACGCACTGGCACCGAGTCTGTTGGCACCGTGGTCGGAGAAGTTTGCTTCACCAAGCACGAACAACCCTGGGATGTTGCTCTGCAAGTTGTAATCCACCCAGAGTCCCCCCATGGTGTAGTGGACCGCAGGATAGATCCGCATCGGTACTTTGTACGGGTTCTCGTCCGTAATCTTCTCGTACATATGGAACAAGTTGCCGTACTTGGCTCGGATGGTGTCTTCGCCGTAGTGGGCAATGGCATCTTTGAAATCGAGATACACCGCCATGCCGGTATCGCCGACTCCGTAGCCCGAATCACAGCGTTCTTTGGCCGCTCGGGAGGCCACATCGCGGGGCACCATGTTCCCGAAGGCGGGATAACGACGCTCCAAGTAGTAGTCTCGATCTTCGGTCGGAATTTCCGATGGCGGCCGTTTGTCGGTGCTATCTTTCGGCACCCAAACACGGCCGTCGTTCCGCAGGCTTTCGCTCATCAAGGTGAGCTTGGACTGATAATCGCCCGAAACTGGAATGCAAGTCGGGTGAATCTGTGTGAAGCATGGATTCGCAAACAATGCTCCACGTTTATGACACCGATACGCTGCAGTTACGTTGCAAGCTTTCGCGTTCGTCGAAAGATAGTACGCGTTTCCATAACCACCGGTACACAAGATGACGGCGTGTGCCGCATAGGATTCGAGTTCACCGTTGAGCAGGTTTCGACAAACGATCCCGCGTGCCATCCCGTTAACGGTGACGAGATCCATCATCTCCCGTCGTGGATACAGTTTCACTTTGCCAAGTTTGACCTGACGCATCAACGACCCGTAAGCCCCCAGCAGCAACTGCTGACCGGTTTGGCCACGTGCGTAGAACGTTCGCGAGACCAACGCACCGCCAAACGTGCGGTTCGCCAGTGATCCGCCATATTCACGAGCGAAGGGAACGCCTTGCGCAACGCATTGGTCGATGATGTTCCCCGAAACTTCTGCCAAGCGATGAACGTTGGATTCACGACTGCGGAAGTCGCCACCTTTGACGGTATCGTAGAACAACCGCCAAACGCTATCGCCGTCGTTCGGGTAGTTCTTGGCGGCGTTGATCCCCCCTTGAGCGGCAATACTGTGAGCACGTCGCGGGGAGTCGTGAATGCAAAATGCTTTGACGTTGTAGCCCATTTCAGCGAGCGAAGCCGCCGCCGATGCACCCGCCAAACCAGTGCCGACAACAATGACGTCAAACTTGCGTTTGTTGTTCGGCGAAACGAGTTTCAATTCGCCTTTGTGCTTTGTCCAGCGATCGGCCATCGGCCCGGACGGGACTTTTCCGTCTAGCAACTGAGTGTCGGTCGTTTCAGGCATGAGATTCACTTACTTCTTCAGTTCCCAATGTTCGCGGACATTGGGAACGACGGTGAGAATGAGTTCGAGTCCGGGATGTTCGCCTCACGATTTGCGGAATAAGCCACCTAGCGATACTTCGCCCACCAGGGGAAGATTGCAAAGGCACAACCGAAAAGTATCGCGAACAGATAACCGAGATTTCGCACCAATTTGTTGTATTTTGGGTGACTCAACCCAAGACTGCGAAATGCCGAGGAGAAGCCGTGACTGAGGTGAGCCCCCAACATCAAACAGCCGAGCGTGTAAACAGCGAGCACATGCCATTGCGTCAAAATGGCAATGGCCTTGTCGAAAGGCTCGACGGCCTTTCCGTCTTTGGTCACGTAGAAATCATCCGCCCCTAACTGGAATGTGAAATCCCATAGATGAAGGATGATGAAGCCCAACACGATCACACCGGAGACAAACATCCAACGACTCGCCAACAACGGGGCTTTTTCCGCGTAGTCTTTGTCGTGTTTGATGGCGTAACTTTTGTCGCGAGCATCGCGGTTATTGACCGTCAGCGTGACAGCCAAGTAGAGGTGGAGCAAAAACAGCAGCAACAAGCCCGCTTCGGCAAACTTGACAAACCACTCTTGGCTGTGCAATGCGTGTGCATAAGCGTTGTAGGCGTCCTCACCCACAAACATCAGCAAGTTTCCCGCCATATGCACGACGAGGAACCCGCACAACAAAAGGCCCGTAATCCCCATGACGTACTTCCGCCCAAGCGAAGACGCCATCATTCTGGTGAACCAACTCAACGGTGTTTCTCCCGCAAAAACCCGATCATTCTGACCGCAAACCGTTCCCAGCGTTAGATTATAGGTCGAGTGACGTCAACTTCAATCGTGACGACCGAGCATTCCCGAGAACTCATCGAGGAAAAACAAATCCGGTGAGAAATTCAACGCATATTCGTGGGATCGACATCGATTACGTATTCAAATCCGCTGGACTTCGGAAGCTGATCTTCCGCGATCCGCCAGAGTTTGACGATCTCCTCAGGGTCACTTGCGGAGAGTTGGAAGTGGTATCGGTAGTGGTCCTTCACTTTCGCTACCGGCGCGGGAGCCGGCCCTAACAACCAAACCGCCAATGACTCTTCCTGAATGGTTTGCTTGACGATTTCTGCAAACTCTTCGGCCTTCGCTTCGACGAAGGCTTCATCTTCGGATCGGAGAATGACCCGGGCCAGATGCCGAAACGGTGGCACATGCATGGCCTGTCGTTGTTGCATCTCATGACGAGCAAACCCGTGATAATCGTGATCCGCCGCAAACGCGATCGCCGGTTCGCCCGGTGATGATGTCTGGACGAACACGCGACCGCCTCGGTGACTTCGCCCCGTGCGACCGGCCACTTGCGAAATCAGCTGAAACGTTCGCTCGGCGGCTCGCAAATCGGGTTGATGCAAACTTGTGTCGGCATCGACCACACCGACCAATGTCACGTTTGGAAAGTCGAGTCCTTTGGCGATCATCTGTGTGCCGAGCAGAATTTGCACATCGCCGTTGCGAAATGCAGCCAACGCGGCGGAATAGCTGCCATGCCGTCGCATCGAATCACTGTCCATCCGCAGGATCTTGTGCTCTTTAAATTTCCGACGGACTTCCTCTTCCAACCGTTGCGTGCCACTTCCCAATCGGCGAATGCCCGCGTGTCCGCACTCCGGACAATTTCGGAGAATCGTTTGGTAATTGCACACGTGACACAATGCCACATTTCGGTCTCGATGCCACGTCAATGTGACATCGCAATGCGGACATTTCGCCGAAACACCACACGCTCGGCACCACAAAGTCGGCGAAAACCCTCGAAGGTTGAGAAAGAGAATCACCTGCCCGGAATCCTTCAACGCGGTTCGCATCCCCGATTCCAGCACACGACCGATGGCATCACCGCGTTCAATTTGCGGATCGTTTCGCGTATCCACAACAACGACCGGCGGCATTGCACGCTCTTCGACTCGCTTCGGCAACGATAATACAACGTCCTTTCTCGTCTGCCCGCGATGCCACGATTCCAACGTCGGCGTGGCGGACCCCAGAACCAGCGGAATCTTTTCGATGCGGGCCCGTTCGCGCGCGACTTCCCGTGTGTGGTAGCGAGGCGTGGAGTCCTGTTTGAACGATGTTTCGTGTTCTTCGTCGATTACGATCAAACCCAAATGGGGAGCCGGCGCAAAGACCGCACTTCTCGCACCGACAATCACGTTGACCGCCCCACGACGAATTTGCTGCCAATGCCAATGACGTTCCGCCGCACTTAAATGACTGTGCAGCACCGCGACCGAGTCGAATCGGCTTTGAAACCGCTGAACGGTTTGTGGGGTGAGGCTGATCTCTGGAACGAGCACAATCGCTTGGCGTCCATACCCGACGACTTCACGAATCGCTTGGATGTAAACTTCCGTTTTTCCACTGCCGGTCACACCGTGCAGTAGAAAAGTCTGATGCTGTTTCGCTTGCAAGGAGTCCACGATTGACCGCAATGCGACTTCTTGTTGATCGTTCAATTTCAAGTCGTCATTGCGTTCGATGGCGGTTGGTTCGGGAACGAAATCATGCGTCCGTTCTCGCAATGCAATCACCAGATTCTTTTTAACCAATGCCTGGACCGGTCCCGCACTGCAATGAGCGGACGCCGAGATTTCCTCCAAAGTCAATGGCTCGTCGCGGTCCTGAAGGACTTGCAATACGGCCTGTTGCTTGGCCGACAAACGTACGCCTTCGAGTCGAGCTTGCGTATCGGGATGGATTCGAAAACGCCGAATCAACCGAGTTCCCGCACGTTGTTTCACCCCTGTCGGTACCACACCGTCGAGCACTTGCCCCCAACTACACAGATAGCGATCCGCAATCCAGCGGGTGAGATCCATCATCGATGGGGTGATCAATGGCAACTCGTCGACGACCGACTGCACCCACTTTAAATCCCGCCCGGTCTTGGAGACCGGTCCCAAACTCACGCAGAATCCGGTGAGGAGGCGGTCGCCCTTTCCGAAGGGCACTCGCACCCGTTGTCCAGTTTGGATGTCCGCCCGAAGATGGTCCGGAACTAAATAGGTGAAAGCTTTGTCGATCGGCCGATTCACAACCACTTGAGCGGCCAGCAAATCCTCCGATGCGGCCGTCTCCCAGGGAAGTGGATTCCCAACTACTGCCTCCGACTCACGTTTTGTCTCCGGAAACAACTCAGGTTGAATGAGTGTTGCCGTTGCGGAGTTCTCCATGACGTCCCTCCCGATTGGTCCCTTAGACTCCGATCAACACATCGTACACAACGAAACCCAAAAAGTGAACAGAAAAACCCTATAATCGCATGTGCACAAAACGTCAACGTAACTGGCTTGTTGAAAGATCCTCGAAATCCGTATGAAATCCAGAGAATCCGTCCTCTTGCCTCTGTGGGACGCGTCCTGCAGAATAGGGCTTGTTGCACGATGGACAGTTCACGATGCCACGAGTGTTGGTAGACTCCATCCGTGAATCGCGACTGTCATTCCCTCGACGCGGAGACTCAACCGATGATGAATTCCGACTTCCCTCATGAATCGTCGGAGTCGGCGCGGGCGACATTATCCACGTGGATTGCCGTCTTCTTCTTCATGATCGCCAGTGGTTTGGCTGTCTGGAAGTTCATGGACCTTTCCCCTTCCGCACTTCACGACCCAAATGCTCGACCACGAATCGTAACCGCCCGCGGAAAACTAGCGGAAACGGAAACCTCACAGATTGAACTGTATCGTGCTGCGTCTCCATCAGTCGTTCACGTCACAAGCTTTGCACTCGCCGGTCGCGATCTCCAACGGGAGCCACTGGGAACCGGGAGCGGCTTCATCTGGGATGAAGATGGCCACGTCGTGACGAACTTTCACGTCATCCAAAAAGCCCAAGCCGCCCGCGTCACCCTGTTTGATGGTTCCGTTCACGATGCGCGACTCGTCGGCAGTGATCCCGATAAGGATGTCGCGGTTCTCAAAATTGACTCACCGGCTTCCTTGTTGTCTCCCATCCCGGTGGGTACTTCGCAGGACCTGCTCGTCGGACAGAACGTCTACGCGATTGGCAACCCGTTTGGACTCGATCAAACACTGACCACAGGGGTCATCAGTGGGTTGGGACGAGAAATCGAATCCGTCACCGAACGCACGATTTTCAATGTCATCCAAACAGACGCCGCGATCAATCCCGGCAACTCCGGCGGTCCGCTGCTTGATAGTGCTGGTCGATTGATTGGGATCAACACGGCGATTTACAGCCCATCGGGAGCGTATGCAGGGATCGGGTTCGCGGTCCCGGTCGATGCCGTCAATCGAGCGGTGCCGGAAATCATCCGCACGGGAACGGTCGATCGCCCTGGTTTGTCGGTCATTGTGTGGAGCGATTCCGATGTGGCTCAGCTTCGACAGCTCGGGATTCTTGACCGAAAAGGTGTGCTGTTCCGGAAGATTATTAGAGGTGGGGCGGCAGACAAAGCGGGATTACTGCCGACGATCGAATTGCCGAACGGGCTACGTTTGGGCGATTTACTTGTCGGTTTCGATGGCGAGGCTATAACGGGTACAAAAGATTTATTCCGTGTCCTCGAACGTTTCCACGTTGGCGACACGGTTACGATCCAGGTCATTCGGAATGGCCAAGAACGAGAGGTGTCACTGACACTGCAAGCGTTGCCCACCTTCACCCAGTGAGATCCGTCGAAACTCAGGCGACTGAGAACTTCCGAATTGAATGGAGATCGGAAATCGCATATACTAGACGAAAAACCAGAGAACAACGTGGTTTCGGGCAACTCCGACTAAAGACAATCAGTTCTCGTGCGGGCCAAGACCATGCCAAACAATGATTCCATCCACGTATCCCGTCAGGACGACATCACGATCATCACACTTGGCCCCGAGTATCAAAAACTCGAGGAAGGCCATCTTCAGGAAGTGCGGACCGAAATTCTAACAGCAGTCGAAAGTGCCGAACCACCACTGGTGGTGTTGGACATGTCGAACGTCAATTTCTTCGGCTCCGCATTCATTGAGATCCTATTCCGAGCTTGGAATCGGTTGGAGAAAGCCGAGAACGGTAAATTCGTGATTTGCGGGCTCATGCCCTACTGTAAGGAAGTCCTCCAGGTCACTAATTTAGACCGAATCTGGGAACTCGTCGAGACACGTGACGACGCGATTGCTCAACTCCAGACGGCTTAACCGAAAGTCGCGTCACTTCGCTCGGCGTGGTGTCATGCTTTGAGCCGACGGTTGCTGTCCCGTTTCCTTCATCATTGCCAATTCTGTTGGCGGTGCTGTATCCAGTCGAAAACTGACTTCATCCCCGTCAATATCGACCACTGTCAGTACTTGATTGCCTACGACGACCATATCGCCGACAGCTAAATCCATTGTCTGCTCAAGCACGGATGCCTCCTGCATTGGCTTCAGACCATTGGCCCGGATCCCACCCCGACGGATGAGTACGCGCGCGGACTATACCAAGTCATCCGAAACACCGCAAACCGGATTCGAGCCCCACGAAAGTCCAATTGACCGATCGGGGCAAACGACTACCATCCACGGTATGACCCAACAGGCCCCAAGACTATGTCATGCCAGGAGTTTGTAATGCCGCCATTGTTTTTTGAGCCGATTCTCAAACGAATTCGCTGGGGTGGCCGACGATTGGGCACGGAACTCGGAAAACCCATCGGTCCGGAGACCGACTACGCCGAGAGTTGGGAAATTTCCGACCACGGGGAGGATCAATCTCTCGTTACGGACGGTGAGTTCGCCGGTTGGTCGCTCAAGAAACTGGTGACGGAACGGAACGCGGACATTTTCGGACGTCATGCCGGTCGAAAACAGTTTCCGCTGCTAGTGAAATTTCTGGACGCCAACGATCGGCTTTCAGTGCAGGTTCATCCGAATGATGAACAGGCGAAGCAATACGATCCTCTCGAAAACGGCAAAACGGAAGCATGGGTGATCGTCCACGCCGAACCGGGCAGCCAACTCTACGTGGGACTTCAGGATGGCATCGGTCCAGAGCAATTGGACGAACACCTGCGAGCCGGAACCGTGGAAGAAATTCTGCACACGGTAACGGTCCATCCAGGCGATTGTGTGTTTATTCCCGCGGGAACGATTCATGCCATCGGTGAAGGTATTGTGCTGGCGGAAATTCAGCAATCGAGCGACCTAACCTTTCGGCTCTACGATTGGGGTCGGCTCGGGGCCGATGGCAAACCCCGCGAAATCCACATCGAATCCGCACTCGAGTGCACCAACTTCGACATGGGCCCAGTCGATCCGGTGGAGCCTCAAGTGAAGACAGCGTCCCCGATCCGCACTGAAGAACTCGTGCAGAATGACCATTTCGTGATGCAACGCCACATCGTCCCCGCTGGTCAAACTGCGAAATTATCGACGGATAACCGATTCCATGTCTATAGCGTGCTCGGAGGTTCCGGCAAACTAACGTCTGGGCAACCGCTCAACCTCGGTACAACGTTCCTCGTTCCGGCAGCTTGTGACGACGTGGAAGTTCAGGCTGCCGAGGAACTCACCCTCTTGGAAGCCTTTCTTCCATAGCGAGAATGACGATTCTTCATTGCGTTCGCGTTCAGCGGAAAGATAACGACGGTCGCATTGTCGAAATGAAACACGCCTCGTCATCAGCAAAACGATTGGTGCCCTTCGGCTTCGAAGTGCTCGAGTCGTTCTTCCAGTTCCTCTCGAATCTTGCCGAGTCGATCGCCGTCGGTGATTTTGTTGCCATCGCGGTCGGTGAGATAGAAAACGTCGACGACCTGATCAAAGTGCGTCGAAATCTTGGCGAGCACGACCGATGTATCGAGTTCGTACAAAGTCCGCGAGATCAAATACAGCAAACCCGGTTGATCCTGGGCGAAGACGTCGAGGATGGTGCATTTCGGTGATGTGTTGTTGTCGATCACAACCCGTGTCGGCAGCCCCGAAACCAACTCCTGTGGACCACTCGAATATCGACTCGCCTTTTGAAACATCTTCTCCACAGGTTGTTCTGTGAGCAATCCCGTCCGAAGTGCCTCGCTAATTTCTTCAACCCGCTGCAGTGGAACCTCGCCTTCATAGTCTCCGTCACTTGTGCAAAAGCTGTCCACGACGTAACCATCTGCGGTTGTGCTGATCTGCGCGGAATGCACTGTCAGCCGTTTCGCCCGCAGAATTCCGACGACACGATGAAAAACGCCACTGACCGTCGTCTCGTGAGTAATGAGTCGATAGTCGACAATTTCATTCTCGTCGTTCCAAAGTCCGGTAACCGAGATGTTACCCGGGTCGATAGTTTGCAGAACTTTGAGGTCATGGGCGATTTGCTGCTTCGATGTTTCTGCCAGATAGTGCGGAGGCAAACTCGTGAGCTGCTGAAACAGCCATTTGCGGACGTCTTCTTGATCGTCATCGTGACTCGTAATCGACGATAACACGTATTCGAAGATTTCACGAAAACGCTTTTGCTCTTGATACTCGAATTTCCGCCCACTGAGCACGTACATGCCTCGGCAATAGAATTCGGACAGCAACCCGGCTTTCCAATCCGTCCAGACGCCGGGACCGACAGCGGAGATATCCGAAGCCGTCAGGACGAACAACATCCGCAGTTTGTCCAGACTCCCGATGGCTTTGGCGAATGGTACGACGACAGCCGGGTCACTGATATCGCGGCGGAACGCGAGATCGGCCATTTGTAAGTGCATTTCCACCAACAAAGCGAGTGTTCGACCACGATGAGCCGGAATGCCTAAACGCTTGGCGATCCGTTCCGCAATGCGTTTGCCGACGATGCAGTGGTCTTCCTCGAATCCCTTGCCAACGTCGTGCAGCAGCAAAGCCAGATGCAAAATCTCCTTGTGTTGAATCGCTCGGTAGGCTCGACCGAGGTGATCGTCATCGTTCTCGAATTGAATACAACATTCGATCGCCTTGAGCGTGTGCTCGTCGACGGTGTAACTGTGGTACTGGTTGAATTGCAGCAAACACCGAGTGTGCTTGAAATCGGGAATCAGAATTTCCAGAACGCCGATGTCGAATAGTCCCCGGATGACGACCCCCAGATAAGTCGTGCATCCAAGGATCTGCATAAACATCGCGGCATCACGGGGCGTGATTTCCTCGCTCAAGTTGGGAACGGCGTTTTTCAACTCGGCGGCGAGCCGGGGTTTCGGCGTAAGCCCATACAAGGCAGCCGCATAGTAGAGTTTGAGGATTTCCAGCAAACTTGATTGCACCGTTTCGCGATAGCGAGGCAACACGTCGATCCACCCAGGGCCAGCGTGGAACATCGTATTCACTCGGTGAGTCACCGCGAATTCGATCAGCCGCTCCTGAAGTGTTCGTGGGCAATGACGGTTAACAAACCGCATGACGATTTCCGACAAAGCCGAACTGTGGCGGAAATAATTCTGCATGAACACTTCCACCGGACGCTGCGCCGGTGTGGGCTGGATGTTCCGTTCCCGTGTGATCCGCAATTGCTCATCCCGCGTGAGCCGATCTTGCTCACGATTGTTGTGGAAGTGCATATCAATTCGGATCTTCAACAGAAACTCATAGGCTCCCCGGAGATCGTAGGCTTCTTCACGAGTCAGCGAACCGTTCCGCCGAAGCGAATCGATATCTTTTTCTTTGAACAATGCATAGCCAAGCCATCGGAGCAAGTGGAAGTCACGCAACCCTCCTTGTGAGGATTTCAGGTCCGGCTCCAATTGTTGCACGGTATTCCCATGCGTGAGCCGCTCGGAGCCACGGGCTTCCACACAGCTATCAATAAAGGCACGAAGCCGTCGATGGATGACTTTCCGCTCAAATTGTTTTCGCAGCGAGCCGACAAGCCGTTCGCTTCCCCAAAGCAGACGCATTTCCGTGAGTGCGGTTGCAATCTGCGGTTCAGCTTTGGCCAGCGTGACACACTCTTTGATCGTGCGTACGGAGTGCCCAAGCTGCAAACCGGCATCCCAAAGTGCCCGGACAACAGTCGACGAGAACTCGGCGAACGGTGTGTCTGCCGCGGGATCATACAGGAATAGCAGATCGATATCCGAATAGGGACAAAGATCCCCACGCCCAGTTCCACCAACCGCGACAACAGCGGCATTCTCACGAATGACGTCCCGTTCGCTTTCGCTGCGTAACTCAAACTCTTCTTCGATCAAACGTATGAGGAAGGCGTCCATACCATCGGAGAGTGCAGACGCCACCTGCGTGCCTGTCGCACCACGTTCGAACAATTGCCGCCCACGTTCGCGGACATCGACGATCCCTTGTCGACGCTTCTTGAGCGTAGCGAGCGTGTCGTTGACGGATGGCGTCGTTGCCAAGTTCATCTATCGCCTTTCCAATTCGAGCAACTCGACTGACAGTTTAGGATTTTAGAACCCACCCCGTGGTCTGAGCAAAAAAAAACCGGCCCGAAAGGGACCGGAAGGTTGGAGAACTTCTTGCAATCTCAGCCCATTCACCACACGAGCATCTGACGAATTCGACACGAAGTCGGTCTCGGCAGTCGATTCTTGCTCGTCGTTTCCGGTGGGAAATCAAATGGCTTCCGCACCGGATTCACCTGTGCGAATCCGAATGACGTCTTCCAAATCGGTCACGAAGATCTTGCCGTCGCCGATTTGTCCCGTGCGAGCAGTCGTCATGATCGTTTCAACCGCCTTGCTCAGGATATCGTCAGCGACCACAACTTCCAGTTTCAACTTCGGCAGAAAGTCCACGGTGTACTCAGTGCCACGGTACTGCTCTTTGTGACCGCGTTGCCGACCAAAACCACGAATCTCCGACACAGTCATCCCTTGAATGCCAGCCTTGGTTAAGGCGTCTTTGACATCTTCGAGTTTGTAGTGACGGATGACAGCTTCAACCTTTTTCATCGATGTAACTCCTCGTGAACTCACGGGGAAGCGCCACCCGCTCGTTGCTAAAAATGACAGACCAGTTTGTGTATCAAAAATCCAACATCAAAGCCGAAAAGCTCGGCAGAACCTACAGGGCCTCTTGACCGGTTTCGCCGGTACGAATGCGAATCATTTCATCCAAGCTGGTGACGAAGATTTTCCCATCGCCAATCTGCCCAGTCCGCGCGGATCGCAAGATGGTTTCGATGACTTCACCGGCTTGATCGTCCGAAACAACGACTTCCATCTTGGCCTTTGGCAAGAAATCGACGGTGTACTCCGCACCGCGATACTGCTCTTTATGGCCCTTCTGACGGCCGAACCCACGAACTTCCGAGACCGTCATGCCTTGAATGCCCATGCTGGTCAGTGCGTCTTTAACTTCTTCCAACTTGAAGTGCCGAATCACGGCTTCGATTTTCTTCATGACTTCTTCTCCACGGATGACACTCTCGTCACAACACTTTTGGTAGCGTTTCAGATCGCTCTGAAACTGACTCTTAGAAACTTCATTTTATCCGTAATCATGCCAGGCCGACGAACTCTGATCAATCGATCCTCTCGAGCAATCGACCTGCCATGACTGTTCCCAAATCGGATGGTCTTCATCAACTGTCGATTAAAGAAAGATGTAACCTTCCTCCCCATGTTGACTAAGATCCAAGCCCTGCATTTCGTCTTGCTGCGTGACTCGCAGACCAATTGTGGCATCAATGACCTTGAGAAGGATGAACGTGCCGATCAACGCGATTCCCGCAGCCGCGACAATGCTAATCAACTGTGGTCCCATCTGTCCCGCATTGCCTTCCAGCAGACCAATCGGATGATTGTCTCCGGTGACGGCTCGCGTCGCAAAAACGCCGGTCAAGATGGCACCGACCGTTCCACCAACTCCATGCACGCCAAAGGCGTCCAATGAGTCATCATAGCCAAATTTTGTCTTAAGCGAAGTGCATGCCCAAAAACAGGCCAGGCCAGCAATTAAGCCCAGAGCAATGGCTGCCAATGGCGTGACAGTGCCGCTGGCGGGTGTAATACAGACCAACCCTGCGACAGCTCCTGAGCAGGCTCCGAGAATACTCGGCTTGCCTCGGAAGTACCATTCGGCCCCGGCCCAGGCGATCACCCCGGCTGCCGCTGCCATGTGAGTCGCCACGAATGCATTCGCTGCGAGCACGTTGGCCTCCACTGCACTACCGGCATTGAAGCCAAACCATCCAATCCACAGCATCGTAGCCCCAATACAGGTGTACGTCAGATTGTGCGGTGGCATCGGTTCCTGATTGAACCCCAACCGCTTGCCGATAATGACCGCACACAGCAATGCCGATACCCCGGAGCTAATGTGCACAACTGTGCCGCCTGCGAAATCAAACGCGTGCATCGGTTCACCAGCACTGAAATAGCCACCGCCCCATACCCAATGGGCAATCGGGCAATAAACGAACGTGCCCCAGAGAATCGAAAACACAACCATTGCACTGAACTTCATGCGTTCGGCGAATGCCCCGCAAATCAGGCATGGCGTAATGATGAAAAACATCATCTGGAACACCATGTTGACCATGGTCGGGATGGACCCCGTCATCGGATACACCGCTTCACCCGCGACGGAGTCGTAGTAAGGCAAGACGTTGTTCATCAGCAGATAAGTGCCGTCACCGACGAAACCACCCAACAAATGACCACCAAATGCGAGGCTGTATCCCCAGAGTGCCCACACAATTGACATCGTTCCCATCAGGAAGATGCATTGCATCATCACTCCCAAGATATTTTTCTTGCGAACCAGTCCGCCATAAAACAATGCCAGGCCAGGTGCTGTCATCATAAGCACCAGTGCCGAACAAATAAGCATCCACGCGGTGTCCGCACCATCGAATCCGTCCGCACGTTGCTTCGGACTTTCGGACTCCGATGATGTTTCAGGCTCGGCTGTTATTTCCGATTTTGCTTGTGTTGACTCGGCATCGACATTACCGTTCGACTCTTGAGCAAACATAGTTGACGCGGAAACACCGCAAATGATGAGGGATAACGACAGCCAACGAATGGTTCGATTCACAGCTTCTCCTTGAGCGCGTTCAGTGGAAGCAAGTTAGAGATGGTTGTTTGAGATGGTTCTGGACGATACCCGACACTCGATCCTTCTGCAAACGGACCGTTGCGGGAATCATCTGATGCCTGACTAAGCAACGAGCGTGCCGCCCGACACCTGATTTCTCCCAGCCGACCATTCCTACAAGCCGAGACCGAGCTAATGACGGATTTCACGCTACCAATCGCGATTGCCACCGCCAGCGGCATTCCTGCCGGATCGGCCGCTCTTTGGTGGGGACGGCGGTTAACGCCCGAGGAATCCGAGTCACGTTCGTCATCGCTCGTAATGACGATCCTTGTCCCATTGATCACCGCCGGATTCTTTGCCGGACTCACCTGGGCAACGCTCGCTGCTCGCTGCCAAGAAATTGAGTCGGTGAGTCTGAGTCAAACAGGAGAATATGTTCGACTCGGGTTTCACTTGGTCCTGATCACGCTCTTGATGACGGCGGTGGTCACAGACCTCCGTGATTACGTGATTCCCGATGCGATCACGATACCGGGCATGATCATCGGTGTCGCAGCATCGACCGTGAGCGGGGCACTCGAATTGGTTCCGCTATGGATCGATTGGAATATGGCGATTCTTGGTTATCGTGGTGCGTATGTGCCGGAGTGGATTACCCTCCATCCACATTGGCATGGGCTGGCATGGAGCCTCACTGGCCTGCTTGCCGGCGGCATGATCGTCGCCGTGACCCGATGGATCGCACGCGTCATTCTTGGTCGCGAAGCACTCGGCTTCGGGGACGTGACACTTATGGCAATGATCGGCAGCTTCATCGGTTGGCAAGCCGTGCTGTTCACGTTCGCGATTGCACCACTCGCCGGCTTGGCCGTCGCCGTAGTCTTGGGAATTGTGTCCGGCCGAAGTTTCGTCGGTTTCGGCCCCTATTTGGCCGCCGCAGCGATCGCCGTGCTATTTTCCTGGCGATGGATGTGGACGCCGCTCCGCAACACCTTCGGCGACTGGATTAGCCTCGCCATTTTGACAAGCGTAGCCATGGGGGCGTTCTGCGTGTTATTGGCCGTCGTCAGAGCGTTTCGCGCAATGCCATTCGAGCAGACGAAACGGCGTTAGATCACGCCAATTACAAGAGATCGAGTTTCGGATTGCGTTTGCGAGGCCGCGAGCACTCTTCGCAAATACCGTAGACTTCGAGTCGATGACCGGTCATCCGAAAATTCGTTTCTTGAGCCAACTCCTCAATCAATTTGGCCACGCGGTCGTTCTCGAACTCGATCAGCGTGTCGCAGCGATCGCAGATGAAATGATCGTGTCGAGGATAGCCGTAATCGTGCTCGTAGACGTCGCGTTCATTGTTCCGCGCGACCTTCCGAATGAGACCGGCCTCCTCAAGCAGACCGACCGTCCGATAGACACTCGCACGACTCACACGCCGTCCCGTGTTTCCAGGTGTCAGTCGCTCGACGATCTGGTCGGTATCGAAGTGTTCGTGCTGCGAGAACACATCTTCCACGATCACGGAGCGTTCGTGCGTGAGTCGCATGCCCTGGGTGGCCAAATACTCACGGAATTTGTCGATTGGAGAAACCGCCACAGGGACGGTTGGCAATTCACTCACTCATCCAGCCTTTTTCGTCGGAACGTCTTTTACAAAAACTGTGTGGGAAATGTCGATCAGACATTCAGATTTCCGAGAAGCGACCATCGAGAGCGAATCGCCGAGGTCAACTCCAGCAACTTTGAATCGTTACAAGTTATTATGGCGCCCCGGGCAAAAAACTCAAATTTGAAAGCGAGTTTTTCTGTTTCTCAATCGTCATCAAGACCGAGTTCACCGAACATCATGCCGAGAGCGGCCTCTAACTTGTCTGGCGTTTCATAGGTTCCATCGTCAATCGCTGCCTTGATGGCATCAAGACGCTGTTGACGCAAACTCTTCTCAGAGGACGACTTACCAGCAGCTTCGGATGAAATCTCAATGCGATCCCCATCTGCAGGCGGAGTCTCCTTCGCTGAGGAGGCATCTGCAGACGTGGCGTCAGTGGGGGTTGGTTTGGGCATATTCACGGGGCGTACAATGGGGGAGGACCCAGTGCCTCGGACATCCATATCAGCACTCCCAGAATTGCGAGGATTCAACCGACCGGCGTCGCTCTCCGAGTGATGTCGGGACATCGACGCTTGGGAATTGTACCGCAATTGGGGGATCCGGTTCAACCGGGGGTTTCGTTGGGACATGAGAGACTCCGCTTCGGCGGGTAACCGGGTCTGCAACGATCATGTCGCGGAGAAAACCGGTCGAGCAGCGTCCCAACGGTTCCTTGGACGTGCAATAGTGGTATCGGCGTTTCGACCACAGGTGCGCCAGTCGGATTTTGAAAACCATCGGGTTTCAATACTGAACAGCTGGTGTAATGTCCGCCGAAAGTCCTTCTCGGACTGCGGTTTGGACAATCTCGGCGGCCTGCGACATATCCTCGCGAGTGACGTCCAAGTGGGTGACCGCACGGAGACGGTATGCCCCCAACGCACCGATTCGCAATCCACGTCGATGCAGTTCTGCCGACATCTGCGCGGCCGTTCCGATTTCCGGATCGATCTCGAAAAAGACGAGATTGGTCTCGATCGCATCGACATCAACTTGGATACCATCGATCTTCGCAAGCCGCTCGGCTAAGAACCGTGCGTTGGAATGGTCATCCGCGAGACGTTCGACGTGAGATTGCAACGCATAACGCGCCGCGGCCGCCACCACACCGGATTGCCGAAGGGCTCCGCCAAACAGTTTTCGGTAGCGTCTCGCTTCCCGAATTTCCGCTTCGGTCCCGGCTAAGATCGCCCCCATCGGGCAACCGAGCCCCTTGGAGAAACAAACGGTGACTGTGTCAACATACTGAGCAACCTCAGCGGGATCGCAACCGAGCGCGACGACTGCATTGAAGAATCGTGCACCGTCCATGTGCGTTTTGAATGCTTGCCCTCTGGCCCATTCGGTCACGGCCTGCAGCCGATCCAACGGCCAAACACGTCCGCCCCCGAGATTTGTGGTGTTCTCGACGCACAGCAAACGCGTCGGCGTGAAATGCTGGTCGATTGGCCGCACACAGGCTTTCAGTTCGTCCAAGTCAGGCATGCCATGCGGACCAGGAATAGACCGACAACTCACACCGGACAACGCCGCCGGCCCCCCTGCCTCATAGTTGGAGATATGGCCGGTCGGATGGATCAGTAACTCGTCGCCTGATCGGCAATGCACGCGAATCGCCATTTGATTCGCCTGGGTCGCGGTGCAGGCAAAAACGGCCGCCTCTTTCCCGAGAAGTTTCGCCATCTCCGCTTCGAGGGCGTTAGTCGTCGGGTCATCCCCCGACATATCATCACCCACGGGAGCCGATACAATCGCCTGATACATCTCCGGCGTGGGGCGGGTTACGGTATCACTGAACAGATTAATCTCGGAATCCGACATGCCACCATCATCGTTGGGAGGAATGGTTAGAGCGTGGTACCGTTTTATCCATCCCGGGTGATTCCTTCAACTCGCAGCGGAATCAGTTGATGGAACCGTGGTCTCAACGGTTTGAAGTTGACGGTCGATCCATTCGGGGTTCGCGAACCGGCGACCGAGCCAACGGACCGTTGCCTCCATTTTCTGAGCAGTCTCTTCGCGTTCTTCTGCTGTCGCCTCCTGCCAGACAATGCGATCCAATTCCCAGCGGGCGACCCACTGTTCTTTTTCCGCCATCGCATTCACTCGCTCCATAAATCGAACGGCCCAGACCACACCAAAGGCGTTTCGGTATGACTCCCAAAATCGATCAAGTCCGGATTTCGGCACATTCGGTTGACGGCTGATTCCCCAAATCAGTAGACCGGCAATACATAAGAGGCAGACCGGAACTGTGCGAATTGGCGATACGTTATCGATTCCCGCCTCGAAAGCACGGCCGTCAAAGGTCCACATCACCCAACCACAGGCAATTCCAATCACGATTGCCGGAATCGTCCAGCGGGTTCCCACGTAATTTCCGAATCCCATCACCAAGACCAACGCGTACCCGAGTCGCATTGGCAGTTCCAACTGAAACGAACGCAATGTGGAGTCGCGAACCCAGTCCGCCAGGATTGGCCAGGTAAAGACGAGTAAGAACGGAACTACGACGAACACCGTCCAGACCCGCGATCCCGGCCGCTTCGCCCCCAAGATGAACAGAGCAGGGCACACGGATAATAGCGTCGCAGCGTACCAGCCAAGTTCCGTGAGCATGGTTGCGGACGGTCGCGTGAATTCGATGATCCAGGTTGAGGTCCACGCCAACCAAGCGGCCCAGGCCCAGCCGACCGCACCGGTCAATGTTGTGCCGCGAGCCGCCGTTGTCGCTTTCAGCAGCGGTACAGACAGCAAACTCAACGCGAGTGTTATCAACAAAGGGGACAAATGCAAAGTCATACGGATAACATGTTTGTTGGCAACGAGATAAAACCAGCCAAAAGTCAGAACTCCACCCCGAAAGGGGGGTGGTTGTGCAACGGTGGAACGCATAACCGGTACAACCGGCGCCTGTGTCACCGGAGCGGGAATTCGCGGAATTCTTGAAGCAATTGGCTGTGCAGATCACCTCGGTTTGGACGAAATAATGTGTGTGTTGCTCACCATGACAAATCGAACAGTGAAGCGAAAAACTCACCACAGGAAACACCGCCAACGCGACGTTTCCTTTCAAAGTTTCGACTGTTCAACTCAGAACCCCTCGAGGAGTTGCGACAATATGAAGTGGATGACCCTTACTGCTGCGATGATCCTGTGTAGCGCTAGCTCGGCTGACGCTGGCCTGTTTGACTGTTTCTGTAAAAAAGAAGCAAGCTGCTGTGCTCCGGCTCCAATGTGCTGCGAAGAGCCTAGCTGCTGTGCTCCAGCACCCAAATGCTGCCACGTTGAACCGACCTGCTGTGCTCCTGCTGCGACCTGTGCTCCTGCTTGCACCGCCGATCCTAGCTGCTGTGCTCCTGCTCCAAAATGCTGCCACGTTGAACCAAGCTGCTGTGCACCGACTCCTTCTTGCGTCAGCGTCTGCGAGCCGACCTGTGCCGCTCCTGAGAAGAAGTGCTGCTTGTTCGGTCTGCTTGACTAAGTGCTGCTGAAGACATGAAGACTCCAGACTCGCTCCGGTTTCTCTAACCGGCCGCTGGTGTCTGACTCTCTCTCGCCCGGTTGGAACTTCGGTTCCAACCGGGCTTTCTTGCGTTGAGTCTTCGGGAACTTAACTGTCATCACGCAAGAATTGTTTCCAGCTCCGAAATCAAGCGATCGATTTCTGCATCGGTCCCGACTGTGATTCGCAGCCCATCGAACGTGCCAGCGGTCTCATCAGCCGATTCCCCAAAGGCATTCGGAAATTTCATGAATCTCAGCAAGATTTTGCGGGCTTTCAGACTTTCGAAGATTTCCGCGTGACTTCGCGAAGGATGGGTGGCCCACACGAAATTCGTTTCGCTGGGAACGACATCAAAACCAAATTTCACTAATGCCTCGGACAGCCGTTTCCGAGTGGCCTGCACTTTTTTGACGTTGGCCTGCATCCACTCTTGATCCTCCAACGCAGCCGTCGCGGCCGCCAGGCCCAACGTGTTGCAGTTGTAGCTATCTTTGACCTTCCGCATACCGGCGATCAACTCGGGACGGGCAATCGCGAAACCAAACCGCAGACCGGCCAAACTGTACGATTTGCTCAGCGTCCGCGTGATGACGATTCGACCGGCGGATTCGCGCGTCGAGTTTGTGTTGCGAATCAATTCTGCATGATGCGGCGATTCACAGAAATCTCCGTAGGCTTCGTCGAGAACGAAAATGCCGTTTTCTGGAATCAGTTTCAGAATCGTCTCATCTGACCAACGATTCCCGGACGGAGAATTCGGGTTTGGCACAAAGACCAGACGACTTTCGGCGGCCTGCGAAAATGCAGACTCCGAAAAGCTCCAATCCGGTTCCAGACTCAAGCGTTCGTGGCGAGCGTCCTGGATGCCAGCTAGCGTTTCGTAGAGAATGTAACTTGGGTATGGAGATCGAATCGTTTGACCGGGGTCGGCAAACGATCGCACAAGAATCGTTAGGTTCTCGTCGCTACCATTCGCGGGAAGAATCCAATCGGGATCGACTCCGAACAATGGGGCCGCGACTTCCCGGAACCGCTTGGAAAGTGGATCGGGATAAAGGTTCAGTCGCCCTTCGGCCGCCCGTTTGATGGCATCGACAACCCGCGGCGACGGTGGATAAGGGTTTTCGTTGGTGTTGAGCTTAACCCATCCGCTGTCTTGCGGTTGCTCGCCTGGTACATAACCCTCGATCCGATCGATCGCTTCACGAAATAGACTCATCGGTCGCCGTTCACTGTGATTGGTTGTCCAAGAAACAAGCCCCGGCAGCCGCCCACCGAGGCTTTTGTTATTCAGTATGTCACAGGCCGACCAAAGTCAATCAGACCGCAATCTTCGACGACCGAAAATTCGTTCGGCCGCCGCAACTCCACGTGGATCGGATTTGCGAATTTCCTCAATGTATTGCTTGGCTTGCTCCACATGCTGCGGTTGATCCTTCGCATCATCGTCGAGGGAACTTGCCAACAAATATCGAATGATCGCCCGACGAGTCGCAATTTGCCCAAGAGGATTTTCCGTATCCTTCTTGTGGTAGAGCGTCATCAGCTCTTCTTGGACACTCCAATCCTTCCAACGCGCAAGATCAGCAATAGCCAGGTCAGCGGCTTCTGGTCGATCAAGGGCACCATGCACGGTTTCTTTGATGATGTCCCGTGAGATATCCGGCGGCCCCGAACGCCACAAAAAACGCATCGCCGTCAGTCCGGCGTGGACATCGGTGATCGGTGTTTTGGGATCTTCGAAAATTTTTAGCCTCAAATACCGCAGACCATCGTTCCCCCGCAACAACACGAAACCAGCCATAACGCCGTCAATGCCAAGTCGCACGGAGTCGGATTGATCGTCGATCAACTGCTTCAAAAGTTGGGCATCTTCATCGTTCCCCACCAGTCCTAGCAACAATCCGTAAAGTCCTCGTCGCGGAGCTAGCACGTCTTCAGACGTCAGCCATTTTCGCAATTTCTCTCTTGAGTAGCTCTCGCGAGCCGCGAACACCGCTTCATAGGGTGCCTTTGCAAATTCCGCGTAGGCATCGTCGCCAATTAACGGATCAGAAAACTCTAGAAAGCGGTGAAAATACGGTAGCCGCTTTGCTGGTGCCGTTTCCGGTGCCGGGGCTTGGTTCACGTACTGAAATGCCGTCTCGGTAATCGCTTCCGGCCGTTCCCACAGAATGATGGACTCGGAATCCGGGTCGAGTTGGCCAAGCAACAAGAACAAGTCGCCCGTTTGACCTCGCACAAATTCCGGTACATGGATCGTGGCGGGTTTCACTTTTTCCGGAAACTTAAGATGCGAAAGCACGGCGAACTTCGTTTCCGCGCCCTTCGATCCGTCCATTTCCTGAGCTTCGACCCACTGCCCCAACGAGGCTGCATCAGATTGTGAGACCCGTTCGCTCAATGTCGGATCGGTCGGAGCGCAAAACGGACAAGCCATCACAGTGGATGTCGCTGCGACGAAGCCGAAAAACAAAACCAGCGAGCGAACAATCACAAAGCCCAACTTTCACAAATGCGTTAAGGTTCCTGGGGCGATGCCGACTCGATTCCTCACTTAACGATCAGGAATCGCTCCGCCTGTTTGACGATGCCAGGATCACGTTCGCGGAGTTGGTCAAGATACCGTTTCCCTTTCACGACGTGTTCCGGTTGGGAGTCGTCTTCCTCGCTCGTCTTCTGGCTGACCAGCATGTAACGAACGATCGCCCGTTTGACGGCAGGAATTTCGTAACCTTCGGTGCCATAGAGTTCCATCAACCGATCTTGCACGGACCAGTCTTTCCAACGGGCCAAATCGGTAATGACGAGATCCGCCAACTCGGGTCGATCGAGCAGGACTCGCATGGATTCCTTCAGCCGATCTTTGGAAATCACACCATCGCCATAAGTCCACATGAAACGGACGGCTTGCATAGCGGCGTAAGTTTCGCTGAATGGACATTTGACGCCGGCTTTTAATTTGGTGTCTTCCAGAACTTTCAGTCCGTCGTCAGTGGTGAGCAGCAGATAACCGCTCATCACGCCATCGATTCCCAAGCGAAAATCTTTCGTTTCCTCGGTGATCTTATCTTTCATGAGTTTCGCGTCGGATTCGTCGCCACAAAGCCCGAGCATCAATCCATAGAGCCCCAATCGCGTGACATTCGTTTCCGGGTTCGAAACCCAGTTGCGGATGCGTTCTTTCGGAAACGATTCCTGAATAGCGGCGATGTCTTCGTACGGAGCATTCGCGAATTCAGCGTAGGCATCGTTCGCAACGAGTTCATCGGGGAATTCCAGATATTTCACATAGTACTTGAGCCGTTGCTGCGTTGGAGCTTTGGCATCGGGAGCGTACTTGAGGTACCCGAACGATGCTTCGTCCACCTCCAACGGCGTTCCCCATTCCACAGTTTTCCCGACTGGAGTCTCTGTTCCGAGCAGCACGAACAGGTCGCCCTGTTCCGCTTCCCGATACTGGGGAAGTTCGACTTTCTGACCGACTTTCAGACCGGACTTGGAACGAATCGTTTCAGCGACTTCGAACACCGTTTTGGCCGGTGTGGTTTTGCCTTTCGCACGTCCGGGAATTCCGATCTCTGCGTTTTGATCGGAGTCTGACGAACTATTGGCTTCCGCCTTGCGAGCCGACAACCACTTCACCAAAACGACTTCGTCTGACGCATCAACCTGTTCGCTGAGGGTCAGCGAAGGCGCGCTACAAAACGGACAAGCCAACGTCAGCGACGTGCCGCCAACAATCGCGGCAATGGTCAGAAACAAAGCAAAACGACGCATGTTCAAGAACTCCTGGCAACATGGCATTGGAGTGGAGGCGAGGGTCACAATTATGGTTCGATGACGACGGCATCATCAATCAGGTACAGTTGGTACAACTGACCTTGAGAGGTTTCCGGAGCGATGTGAAAGACACCGACGACATCAAACGGACGGTTTGCGATGTAGTCCGTTGTTTCTCCGTCACGCATCGTGACATCGATCACATCGTAGCGTTTCGGGTCTCGACCGAAACAACAGATGGCGTTGTCACGAGCCAACACGAAGAACGGTAAATCCGTCTCCTGAAACGGCGGGTACATAAACCCACGGAGCCGAATCCGTTGACCGTCCAGATTCTTCAGCCATTCCGGAAAATACTTCACACAGTCCGCCGGGACCGGGTCCATATTCAAGACTTTCAGCAAGTCGATATCATCATAGCTAACGCGAATCGCGTTCTCAGGACCAACTTCCTGAAACTCCTTGTTCGGAATGAGAACCTTAATTTCACGCGGTTTGGCTGCCGTTTCGGTCGGCGAATCGGATGGATCACCGGCGGATAACGGTTTGTCATCGCCTTTTTGTTTCTCCGCGACCGCGGGTGCGGTTGGTGGGAGCGTCTTCGGATCAATTGGCTGAGGCGTCGGAGACGTATCCGCATTCGGCTCGACAGCGGTCGGTTCGCCGGTTTGGTTCGCTCCATCTGTTGAACCCAACGACTGACCGTCATCCGTCGACTCGGTCACTGTCTTTCGGGCTTCTTCGCCGGGGTAATCGTGGAATTCGCCGTCCTGCGACTTGCCGCAGCCCCATAGACAAAGGCCAAGCAGGGTGACGCCACATGCTCTCCATTCCATCATCGTTCCTCCGAGGCCGCCTGGGTTTGGTTCGACGACGGAACCATAGGTTTCCGAACTTAGAACACCGTCTTGGCACGACCGGCGTTGTCGGCTTCGAGTGTGTAGATGGCTTCGCCCGGAGCCGGTCGCATGTTGGCTCGCAGGACACCACTGATCGCCACCAATCCGTCGGTGTAATCGAAGGTCTTGCCATCTTTCATGTGCACTTCAATCATGTCGAACGGTTTCGGATCGCCGCCCATGCAGCATTTGCCGTTGTCTTTGAGCAGCACGAATTCCGACATCCGCTCCGAAACGCGAGACTGCCAAAGATAACCTTTGATGAAGATTTTCTCGTCGACGAGCGGCTCGACCTCGGGATGCAAACTCCAGTACGCCTGCTCACCGTCTCGTCGAAGCACAAATTCTTTCGCAGAGATATCCTTCGGAAAATTGACCCGTTTGTAACCCGGGGGAAGTTCATTCACATAGTCTTGATACTGAAAAGTTGCCCCGACGGAAGTAAAACCCACCGCCAAAACCATTCCAGCCACGGTCAGGGGAATGCCGCTCAACTCGCCTTTGGCACGGCGAATTCGATAGACTGCGAAACATCCGACCAACACAGTCGCGACACCGATCATGAGACCGGTGAGGGAAACTAACCCCGCCAACGAGCAAACCCCGAGAAACAGAGTCACCGAAGCCCACAACGACATGGGACGGTATTCAAACTCGTCCCGATGATCGAACGACGTTGTTTGGACCGGTTCCACCGTGTCGTCCGCAACATCCGCGACCGATTGCGTTTCGGGTTCCGGGGGCAAAACTGATTGTGACATGGTCCATGGTTCCTCAACGGATGGCCAAACGATTGCCAATCGAGATCTCGATTGATCGACGAAAAAGATAAAGACGATCAGAGTATTGCAGTCACCGCACCAAATTCAAAGTCCCCCGGGACCATATCCGAAGGTCCGCAATATGGTCGGCGAACATCTTGATGCAGTGTCGATGCATTACCATCTTACCAGCAGAATGTCAGGCTTCCACGGTCTTTCACTCTGTTTTTGCAGTCAGCACACGACGAAAACACTCGTTCCGTGCCACTTCGTCTCATTTCTTACGTCAATATCCTCCGATTTGTTGGATGTCACCAAATTCCGAGAACTTACTCAACCAACGCACGCGACACATCCGTCCGATACGCCGTCAACGCCGGGACAAACCCCACCAGCGAAGCCAAAACTAACAGAGCCGGCAGGAGATAAAGTTCCGCCGAGTGGAATGTCAACGGATCGACAGCCAACCCGGTCTTTGCTTCTACAATGGGCGCTCCGAGGAACACCAAACCATGTCCGAGCAGCACACCGAGCAGTCCACCACCGAAACACAGTAGGATCGACTCGGCCATGATGATCGAAAATACGGTCTGGCGTTGGGCTCCGAGTGCCCGCATGATGCCGATTTCCCGGCGTCGATCGGACATGGAATTGTAAATACTCACGAAAATACCAATGCCGGACACGATGATGACCAACACCGTCATCACAACGATCGCCAACGCGACATTGCCGACAATCAGGTTCATCAGTTGCCGCATGACCGCATTCGGATTCACTGCTTGAGCCCGGTGCCCTTTCTTCATGATTCCCGAAAGTGTCGATGGCACCGTCAGCATCTTGCGCGGATACTTGACCAAAATCGCCGTCACCGCTTTGCGTGCCGTCGGAATGGATGCCCCGCTCACGTCGGTATCGGGGAACTTTTCGGACTCTGCAACGATACGGTCATAGTCGGTTCCGAAGAATTCTTGCTCTCGGCGTTTGGCTTCGACAAGGCTGGTATCGTTGTGATCCGCGATCGAATAGAACCCGCTGAGCTGCACGAATGCCGTGCGATCGTTGGCCGTTCCCGTTCGCTGGAGAATCCCGACAATCGTAAATTTTTCCTCGTGGATATGGGCATTCACACCGCCGTGAAGAATTTGGAAGGTCGAGCCAATGTCCCAACCGTTCTGCTCGGCGACGTGCGATCCGATGATCGCATCAAACGAATCCGTGAAGCCAGTGCCTTTGATTTTAAATGAACGGTCCGGAGCGTAATTGTTGGTGAAATACTCGTGCGTTGTGCCGACAATCGGAAAATTGCCCTCTTGAGTTGTATCACCCATCACAATCGGAACGGCGGCTTCCGGTGCGGGTACTCCCTCGTAAAACAGGGAAGGCCGATTTTTCAGCACTTGGTAGTAGCGAAACGGAATCGGTGCTGGCGGAGTTTCCAGGCGATAAATCGTGCTGAGAACCAATTGATACTCGCCGCCCTGCTTCCCGACGACTAAGTCATAGTCGATCGACCGCTGCTGAAACGCATTGTTGACCACGGAGTAGGTCACCAAGACAGCGACCATTAACATCACCCCCAGGGCAACGCTCAAACCGGTGAGTGTCGAGGGAACGAATCGTTGACGGATGCTGCGAAACGCGATTTGAAATACGTTCATTGAACCGCCTCCGCCGCCACGCGGTTGACGTCTTCCAAACGAACCACTCGGTCGAACTGCTCCGCAACTTCCGGGGCGTGTGTGACCATCAACAGCGACACGTTCCGCTCCGTGCACGCCTCGCGAATTAATTTGAGAATATTGTCTTGGTTTTTCACGTCGACATTCGCCGTGGGCTCATCCGCCAACAACAACGACGGTTGGTTCGCCAACGAGCGTGCAATTGCGACCCGTTGTTGCTCACCCACCGAAAGTTGACCGGGGCGATTCCCCAACCGGTGGCCCAAACCCACGGAATTCAGCAATTCGACCGCTCGCTTTCGATCCGCCCCGCCACCCGCGAAACTCATCCCGAGCAACACGTTCTCCAACGCCGTAAACGCTGGCAACAAGTTGAATGTCTGGAAGACGAAGCCGATTCGCTGGGCACGAAACCGATCACGTTTGACCTCGGGCATGGTGGTGAGGTCGTAATCATCAATTTTGACCGCACCAGAATCCGGCGACGTAATCCCAGAAATGACATTAAGTAACGTTGTTTTGCCCCCGCCACTCGAACCGACCAAGACGACATGTTCGCCGCGCGACACTTCAAAATGTGGCACATCGAGCACATCAATCCGGGTCCCGTCCGGTTGCGGATAGCTCTTGCGAATTTGATCCAATACTAAGGACATCGAATCTCCGAAGATTATGTTTTTCTAGATCATGTCTCGTATGCGGATGTTTCCTTCGCATATGGATGACAGACTTGCCAAGTTTCCTGCATTCCGGGCAGCATTGCAACTTGATCGAACATGACACTCGACCAGATGGACAAACACTCCGATTTGTCAATATCATATGAAAACACAAATCGCGCTCAGGAGAACAAACCAATGGGCATCGAAGGGTTCTGTCCGCACTGTGGCGAAGCATTTGAACTGCCTGCTAATCTCGCGGGAACATCGCGATTCTGCATTTCTTGCGGCATCGAGTTCGAAGTGCCTTCGCCCCGCCGAGTGTTTCAATCGAAACCACGGTCGACCAAACCGCCTCGGATGCGTCCTAAAACTCCCCAGAAATCAGCGCGAAAACCCAAGCGGAGTCGTCCGAAGAAACAACGACGGCCGGAAAAACCGAGGCGAGACGGACCGTCACCGCTCGTCTACTGGTTCGTCATGGCTATGGCAGGAATGTGGATCGCTTCTTTTACTCTGAAATTCTTCATCGATGACGAGGAATCACCCAAAGTTTCCAAGTCGCTCCTTGACTATCCAGGCTCCGATAAATTCCAAAAAAACATCGATGATTTTGAGAGCCAAGTCTATCAACGACCGAACCCAAGTCGGCATTCGTCACATTCGAGTCATAGTGAGTCCAATTCCGGACACGGGGAGTCGGTCGCCTCGTATGCTGGTTCGCACACGGAGGGTTCCGCTTCGCAGTCGAGTCATAGCGAGACAGGCACGGCCAATAGTCCGCCGATCAAGCGGACAATTCAGCGAACGATTTCCTCGCAACCAAGTTTTGGACCGTCTCGGAACTACAAGGGGCCGGGGTCTGTTCCCGCGTCCGGTCGGCCGGTTCAATCTCAGGACGCAATCACAACCGGGATGGTTCTCTTGGCTCAAGATGGCTTGGCCTGGTATGCGGTCGACGTTTTGAACGCACTGCCCAACGGGGGTGTCGAGATACATTTTCGCGGATGGAGCGACAGATGGGACAAGGTGGTTTCCCGCAACCAATTGCAATACTTGCCGGCCGATGTCACGATGCCGACCAACCCTCAAACCGATTAAACCAATGGCATAGCTAGAGTTGTGACGCCCCCACACTTCGCCGTCTGGTGCCTCACGATCCAGCAGATTTCATTCGAAAACGGACGAATCTCTCGCCGAGTTTGCAATCCGTACGCCTCCGCGGTTGCCTGCGCAAGCCGGATCTCGCTACAAATACATCAACAATGAGTAACGCAACTGTTGACTCGCGCATCTGCAATTCAGGGGAGAACAACGACATTATGATATTTGCCAAGATTGCCCTACCGAAGTTTGCCAGAGTTGGCCGAACGATGCTGATCGTGGGCGCAATGCTGATCGGGACGGCATACGGACAGGAGTCACTGTTTGAAATCCACGTACCCGCTGGGCTCGATGCAATCGCCCACCCGGAAGACAACCCCATTACCGAAGCCAAGGTAAAATTGGGGAAGGCGTTGTACTTCGATAAGCGATTGAGTGAAGATCGCACCATTTCCTGCGCAACCTGCCATGACCCGAAGAAGGGGTGGAGTGATGGGCGAAGCACGTCGGCAGGTGTTGGCGGCAAATTGGGCGGTCGCAACGCACCAACGATTATCAACTCCGTCTACAACAAATTGCAGTTCTGGGACGGTCGCGCGGGAAGTCTCGAAGAACAAGCTCTTGGCCCGATTCAAAATCCGATCGAAATGAATATGTCGATGGACTTGGCCTTGGAGCGACTAGAGGCCGTCGAAGGCTATCGCGACATGTTCAAGGAAGCATTCGGGGATGAGAAAATCACCGACAAACGCATTGGTCAGGCCATCGCGGCTTACGAACGCACGATCGTTTCCGGTGACGCACCGTATGACCGGTTCAAAGCCGGTGACGAAAACGCCCTCTCCGAATCGGCTCAACGGGGCATGAAGTTGTTCTTCGGTGCGGCCGTGTGTGCGAGTTGCCATTCCGGGCCAAACTTCACCGACAACGCCTTCCACAACATTGGCATCGGTATGGACAAAGAGGAGCCGGATGTCGGTCGTTATGCTGTCAGCAAATTGAAGGGCGACACGGGTTCGTTCAAAACACCGACACTGCGTGAAATTGCACGGTCCGCCCCGTACATGCACGATGGCAGCCTGAAAACGCTGGAAGAAGTTGTCGAGCACTACAACAAGGGTGGCATCGACAACCCGTATCTCGATGAGGAAATCTTCCCGCTGGAACTTTCGGAACAGGACAAGAAAGACCTTGTCACCTTCATGAAAGAAGGACTTTCCAGCGAAAGCTACCCTGACCATGAAGCCCCGGAACTGCCGAAATAATCCATACTTTGTTCGAGCTGGAACAAGATGCCCCGGCGAATATCGCTGGGGTTTTTCCATGCTTGAACAGCGATATGTCACAAGCGTTGAATCCGTATGTGCTGAGTCTCTTGTGAATTTTTGTCGGAAGCTGGAAACAGCTTTTTCGAATCTTCAGGTTTCTTCCGAAGATATTGCTCGATTTCATCGGCTTTGACGTGGATCGTCTTGTTGCTTTTGTCGCTCAACTCAATCTCACCGGCAATCAGCTTTTGTTGCTGCAATTCAACGAATGCTTCGAAATCTGCCGGATAGAGCTCGATCGTCGATTGATCAATCCACTTCACCCGAACTGATTGAAAGTCACGCCGGGCGGTTCCGTCTTCCGCGTCCCAGAACCATGTCAGAAACTCATCTTCACCCACTCGCGTCGCGACGACCGGATAACTGATTTTGACGAATTTGCCTCGGCGTTCAATCCATCTGAGTTGGGCCACGCGTAATTCACCATTCTTACGCATGCGAACAGTCAAACAGCGATCCCCATCATTCGCTGCGTCATCGGGTGGAACGATCCGCCATTCCCCCACGAATCGCTGCGTCTTCTTTTTCGATTGCAGCTCACCGATCGGTTGATCGAACTCGACGTACCGACAGCCGGTGAGCGCCGCAAACACGAAGAACAAAGTGAAGAATTTCCAAAGAGCTTGGCGTTTATTGGCGGCATTACTCATCGTTGGCGTCCGTTCGTCAAGCGTTGTCGTTTCGTAAGGACGCCGGCGAATCAGCAGTCGATCAGATTCCGCTCAACGCAGCCTGTCTCGGCCCCAGCAGTGTCATAGACATTGCCTAACCTACATCGACTACCGCAAGCGTCGAATGCGCGGGTGTTTCTTGTCTTTCGAAGACGTGTTGGCAGAAGGAAAAAGATCCCTCACAGCATCGGGGTTCGTCTGAAGATATCGCTCAAGATCATCCGCTTCGATATGCAGAGTCCTGCTCTTATCGTGTGATTCAAGTTTCCCCGGAATCGAATTCCGTTTGTGTAGTCTCTCGAAGGCATCGAAGTCTGCCATATAGTACTCGAACTGCGATTGGTCGATCCATTTGATTCGAACCGAATGGATGAGCTTTGCTGATTCTTCCTCGTGTGGGTCTTCGAACCAAGTGAGGAACTCTTCTTCGCCGACTTTGGTCGCAACAGCCGAAGAGATCTCTGTCTCAAATTTCTCTTCGCTTTCCAACCACTTGATGTGGGCCACTCGCAATCGTCCATCCTTTCGAATGCGGACAAACATACATAGAGGCTCATCATTGGTTTTCTCGTCGGGAGAAACTAGCCGCCATTCTCCAACGAATCGCAGCGTCTGAATTCGCGTCTGCCGTTCTCCGATTGGTTCGTCAAACACCACCAGTCTGCAACCGGCGAGCATCACTGTTGCAATGAATAAAACGAGAAAGTTCCAATGAGCGGGAAGTCTATTTGTTGCATTACTCATCTTCGGCTTCCCTTCGACTAGTGAAATCGTTTCCAAAGAACGCAAGCTCAGATGCTTTCTACGAAACGTGAACCGACATCAGCTAAACAACTCCATCACGGCTTTGCCGTGTCCATCTTTGGTCGCGTAAAACGGGCGTTTTTCGACGTCGAAGGCGGTTTTCGGAGAGATGCCCATCGCGGTGTAGATGGTGGCGTGCATGTCTTCGAGGGAGATGGGATTCTTGGTCACCAAGCACGGGCGTTCCGGAGCCGTCTCGCCGTAGACCGCTCCGCGTTTGATGCCGCCGCCGAACATCAACACGCTACTCGATCCGGTGAAGTGGCGATGCAACCCGTATTGTTTCAGCTCTTGAAGTTTGTCGGTGCGTGCTCGGGATTGATCGCGGGCGGTGCTGCCGGGGACGCCTTCAATCATCATGTCTCGACTGAATTCGCTAGCGAGCACGACCAATGTGCGATCAAGCATTCCGCGTTCATCGAGATCGCGAACGAGTTGGGCAATCGGACGATCAATTTCCTTCTTCATTCGCTCGACCGTGGTATGACCGTTCTCGTGCGTGTCCCAGTGTAAGAACGGCACGTATTCGGTGGTGACTTCGATGAATCGTGCTCCAGACTCCGCCAACCGTCGGGCAAGCAAACACCCCAGGCCGAACCGACCGGTGTTGTATTGGTCGTAACTTTCCTTCGGCTCCAACGTGATGTCGAACGCCTTACGATCCGGCGAATTCAACAGCCGATGGGCATTCTCGATCGACCGCATCATGGATTCTTGTTGGTAGCTGCTGCCGAACTCGCCGAGCGGACTGGCCTGCACCAGCTTCTGAAACTGTTGGTAGCGATTGCGGAAGCGTTCGCTCGTCATCCCTTCCGGCGGACGGACGGCGTCGATGGCTTGATCCGGGTATGGCAACAGAAACGGTCCGTACTCGGTGCCAAAGAAGCCGGCTTGGTGAAACGCTTTGAGTTCTTCCTTCTCCCCGACGCCTTCAAGCCGCTGACCGACATCGATAAACGCCGGAATGGCCGGATTGTTCGGTCCGCGAACTTTGCTGATCCATGCCCCCAAATGGGGAGCCGCCACGGTTTGTGGTGGAACGTAACCGGTGTGCCAATGGTATTGATGACGAGAGTGCAGGATGTGTCCCAAGTCAGGCAACACGTGTGAGCGAATCAACGTACCGCGATCGAGAACGGATGCGATGTTCTCCAACCCCTCGCTGATTTCCACGCCATCGATCGCCGTCGGAATCGATGGGAAAGTGCTCATCACTCGCTCGACGGGTAGTCCCTTCTCGAACGGCAAGTAACGTTTCGGATCGAACGTTTCCGGCGCGGCCATCCCACCGGCCATCCACAGGAGGATCAAACAATCCGCCTTCGGTTCCGGGTGGGAAACCGGTTCGTCCGCTGCCCACAATCGGGGGGCACCGGAAGCCATCGCCGCCATGGATGCGGCTGACATCGATTGAAGAAATTGGCGTCTTTGCATGGTCGTCTTCCTTACCGAATCGCTTGGAACTCCGGGAGCATGAACAGGGTCCACAGGAAATCACTTAAGCCGAGATTGGTCGTAGGGTCTCCAATCAATTGCTCCGCGACACGTAATTCCGATGAAGTAGGAGATCGGGACAATGCCGACTGGAACAGCGAATTCGCGAAATCAGCGTCGGACCATTCGGGATGAGCTTTCCGCAGGGAATCGGCGCCGCGATTGACCAATCGAGTGAGATCCTCACCATTACTCAAATCCAACGCTTGCAGAGTCGTGAGACTATCCGGCCGAGTGGTCACGACTTGCTCCCGATTGGGGCGACCGAGTGAACGCATCAACGAATCCGAAACGACCAATGCTGCCCGCACGGGTTCCTTTTTGTGAGCATCGACCGCAGCAACGGGTTTGGTCGGTCTCGCTGGCGTCGTCTGGGTGATCCGCCAAACTGCATCGGTGTATTGTTCTGCGGTCATGCGTTTGACACGTGGGCCACGAAAGACGTATTCCTCATTCGTTACGGACTCGCCCTCCGTCGCGGCCGACACACTTTGATAGCCCCGCGAATTGGCCATCAATGCAAGTAGATGCTTGAGATCGTAACCGGAATCGACAAATTCGATCGCCAGCAAATCGAGCATTTCTTCCGACCACGCTGGATTCGCCATGATATCCACGGGGTGAACCAATCCACGTCCGAACAATCGCTGCCAAAGCCGATTGACGATTGTTCTCGACAGGCGACCGTTTTTCTCGCTAGTCATCAACTTTGCGACGGTTGCGAGACGTTGTTTTCGGGGAAGTTTCGGATCCAGATCCCCCAACTCTGGGAACAAAAATTTGGCGGTGGCGGTGTGTCCCGTCGGTTGGTCGCAACGATGAATTTCCAAAGGTTTCTCGCTGATCACCGCCGCCAAGCCGTAGGCGTCCTCGAGTTTCCAATGGTCGATAAAACTATCGTGACAGGACGCACATTTCAGGTTGATGCCCAGAAAGACTTGCGTGATGTTCTGGGCATATTGAATCTCTCTAACCTGGCTCGCATTCACGCGGCCCCGCCATTTGATGCCTCGAATGAAGCCCTCCGATTCCGGCGATGGGTCCAGCAACTCTCGCACGAACTTGTCATAGGGTTTGTTCTCGCGGAGTGCACGATACAACCACCCCGTGATCTGTTTCCGTCCGCCGTCGATGTAACCGGTGCCGGCGTAGTCATTGCGGAGTAAATCGTTCCAGAACGACATCCAATGATCGGCGTATTGCACGTCCCGCCCCAGAATTTCCAGCACCTTCCGGCGGCGTTTGTCGGGAGACTGATCCGCGACGAACTGCGAAAGTTCTTCCGGTGACGGCAGTAAACCAACCAAGTCGAGCGAAACCCGGCGAAGGAACGTGGCGTCACCGACAATGGCAGGTGGTTCAACGCCCTTTTCTTGCCAATAGTTTTTCAGAAGGCGATCCAAGGCGATGTTCGTCGGTTCTTCCGTCGTTAACTTCTGCCGTCGCAGACCAAGCGGACGAACGGCTACGGCTTCCTTGAATGAAAACCCCTCCTGCCAAGACAGACCCGTGCCGATCCATTTCCTCAGCTGATCGACTTCCTTCGCCGTCAGTGGTTCCCCTTCCGGAGGCATCCGCAATTCCGGATCGACTTCGATCACTCGGGAGATCAACTCACTCACGGCAGGTTTGCCGACCGTCAGAACTTTCGACTTTAGTAAGTCTTCTCGGGTATCCAGATTGAGACCGCCCTTGTACGTGCCGTTGGTGTGACACTCCGCACACCGAGCCTTCAAAATCGGCAGCACATCATGGGCAAAGTCCACAGGTTCCGCTGCCTGTGCTTGGCTCGCGATGAGGCCAACGAGGAATACCGTCATCCTACAAATCTGTGTCGAACGCATACCGTGTCACCAGTGAGGAAAGAAACGTCAACGATCCAACAGAATCAGCGCGCCTGCCGCGATCATCAACGCTGGTCCGAGTTCGTTCGGCAGGAACCGCAATCCGAGAAAGTGGTCGAGACCGGCGATCAGAAGATAAACCGCAAGCACAGTTAATCCCCAATTCCGGTTTCGTCTGAAAAGGCTCATGCCGACGGTCCTTGGGTTCTGAAATTGGTTTCATTCATGCTAACGCACCAAAACGCGACACGCCACACCGCCCGAATCCTCATGGAATCAAAACGGCTTGCCGCGGCAGTTGCAACGTGGTGACGTGATCGGCACAATCGGTTCCGTTCATGAACTCCAAGGAGACGCTCGATGTCAGGTTGTATTCTCGCTCTCGATCAGGGAACCACGTCCAGCCGGGCGATTTTGTTTGGTCGCGATGGGCACCCGCTTGGTGTCGCCCAGCAAGAGTACGAGCAAATCTATCCACGGCCGAGTTGGGTCGAGCATGATCCCGAGGCGATTTGGTCGTCGCAATTGAAGGTCGCGCAGGACGTCATCAAACAGACCGACATCGATCCGGCCGACATCGCCGCCTTGGGGCTGACCAACCAACGGGAAACCACAATCCTCTGGGAACGCGACACCGGTAAGCCCGTCGCGAATGCGATCGTGTGGCAGAGTCGGGTCACTTCGAAGATTTGCAGCCAACTCAAAGCGGACGGTCACGAAGACTTATTCCGTGACAAGACGGGACTCGTCATCGATGCGTACTTCTCCGGCACGAAGATCAAACATCTGCTCGACACGATCGACGGACTCCGCGAACGAGCGGAACGCGGTGAAATCCTGTTTGGCACTGTCGATAGTTTCCTCATTTGGCGGCTGACCGGTGGTCGGAAGCACGTCACGGATTATTCGAACGCCAGCCGCACGCTGATCTACAACATTCACACGCTGGATTGGGACGACGAACTACTTGAGTTACTCGATATCCCACGAGCCATGTTGCCGGAGGTGATTGACAGTAGCGGAGTCGTTGCGGAAACCGAGCCAGAATTATTCGGTCGACCAATCCCAATTGCCGGAATCGCGGGGGATCAACAGGCCGCGACGTTTGGCCAAGGTTGTTTCGAAGTTGGTGATGCGAAGAACACCTACGGAACCGGGTGTTTCATGCTACTCAACACCGGTTCCGAGGCGGTGAAATCTGAACACGGACTGCTCACAACGATCGGCTGGGGAATTGACGGCCAAGTCACCTATTGTCTCGAGGGGGCTATCTTCGTCGCCGGTGCGGTCGTTCAATGGTTGCGAGACGGTCTGAAGATGATCGAATCCGCACCGGATATCGAACCGCTCGCCGGTGAAGTGCCAGATACCGGCGGTGTGATGTTCGTCCCTGCATTCACGGGTGTTGGCGCACCGCATTGGAATCAGGGTGGCCGCGGCATGATCCTCGGCATCACCCGTGGGACCACACAAGCTCACATTGCCCGTGCGGCGTTGGAATCCATGGCGTTTCAAACACGGGACGTTCTGGACGCCATGACAATTGATTCCGGCGTGACTCTCCAGACTCTCAAAGTCGACGGCGGTGCATCGGCGAACAATCTGATGCTGCAATTCCAAGCGGACCTACTCGGCGTGCCGGTTCACCGACCAGTTGTGCAAGAAACGACCGCCCTCGGAGCCGCGTATCTGGCGGGATTGGCTGTCGGTTTCTGGAATGACCGCAAGGACCTGCTCACCAACTGGGCGTTGGATCAAGAGTTTCAACCCAAACTCGGTCGTGAGGATGCCGACCGCATGTATGCCCAGTGGAAGAACGCGGTCACACGCTGTTTCGATTGGGAAGAGTGAGGAATATCGTGCGACGACGTGTGAAGGTCCGGTCGCACAACAAGTGGATCACACGCCAATTGCTTGCATGGAATGGACTCGCCGTGCCCTTCGAAATCAGGCGTATGGATGCAAGGACGGTCCCAGGCGGTTATTCTAGGAATTCCCATACAATTTGCATCCGGTACAGGGTAGAAGTTCGATGAACGAAAAACCGTTGAATGTCGCGATGATTGGTCTCGGTTTCGGAGCGGAGTTCATCCCGATCTATCAGGCGGATCCTCGAGCGAACGTCCACACCATTTGCCGACGGAATGAAACCGGTGTGAACGAAATCGGTGATCGATTCGGAATTGCGAACCGCCGGACGCAATTCGAAGACGTGCTTGCTGATCCGGAAATTGATTTCGTGCACATTAACAGCCCGATTCCCGATCACGCATGGATGAGCATCGAAGCCCTGAAAGCCGGTAAGCATGTCATGTGCACGGTGCCAATGGCGACGACCATCGAGGACTGCGACAAAGTCTGCCAAACTGTCGCGGACACCGGCAAAAAATATATGATGGCCGAGACGGTCGTCTACAGCCGCGAATTCCTGTTCATCAAGGAGTTGTACGAAAAGGGCGAACTGGGCCAAATTCAATACATGCAGGCCTCGCACCCGCAAGACATGGATGGTTGGCCAGACTATTGGGAACGTATGATTCCCATGCACTACGCGACGCACGTCGTCAGCCCGGTTTTGGGATTGGTGGATGGTCGCGCGGAGACCGTGAGTTGTTTCGGGTCAGGGGCTGTTCGCGAAGATATCGCACAGAAATCCGGCAACCGGTTTGCGGTGGAAAGCTGCCATATCAAGATTAAAGATAGTGATATCGCCGCTCACATTTGGCGATTCCTCTACGACACCGCTCGCCAGTACCGGGAGAGTTTCGACGTTTACGGATCGAAGAAAAGTTTCGAGTGGACCTTGATCGAAAACGAACCACACGTCCTTCACACCGCGAAGAAACCCGAACCGGAGATTCCGGAAAAGGTCGAGGTTCCCGATTACGCTCACCTGCTGCCAGAGCCCATACAGAAATTCACGCAGTCAATCGAAGATGCAGATCACCTTTCGTTCGTACAAGGCGGCGGACATGGTGGTTCACATCCGCACATGGTCAATGAAATGCTGTCGGCATTGACGGAAGACCGGGATCCGTGGCCAAACGCGATCACAAGTGCTAATTGGACGTGCGTCGGACTGTGTGCTCACGAATCCGCCCTCGCCGGCGGCGACCTGGTGAAATTGCCCGAATTCACATTGCAATAGACTCAAACCTTTCCGTAAGTCACTCTGATTGCCTAAAATGGAACGGTCAATCGAAACGCCATCCAAACACCTGGGACCCTGCCGGTGAACGAGTCGCGAGCTAATTCGACAGCCGATGCCGATGAACGCTCCGGCTCGCCAGAGTCTTCTTCAGTGCCGCCCAAACGATCGACCTCGATTTCGATGGAGATTCTACCGCCGGGTTCCATGTTGGGAGAATTCCGCCTGCTGCGACTTCTCGGTCGCGGCGGAATGGCGGAAGTTTATCTTGCTGAGCAAACCTCGTTGCATCGGCAGGTTGCCGTCAAGATTCTGCGGGAAGATGTCAGCGAGAACGACCTTTCACTGAAGCGGTTTGAACGCGAAGCCCATGCGGCAGCGACTTTGTCCCACCCGAACATCGTCCAGGTATACGTCGTTGGCGAAGAGAACGGAATTCACTTCATTGCACAGGAGTACGTTCAGGGACTCAACCTCAAACAGTACATCAAACGCAAAGGCCCGCCGTCGGCGTCAATTGCCCTCCACTTGATGAAACAAATGGCGTCTGCTCTGGAGAAATCCGGCAGTGCGGGAATTGTTCATCGGGATATCAAACCCGAAAACATGCTGGTCACGCGGAAGGGAGTCGTCAAAGTGGCTGACTTCGGTCTGGCCCAACTCGCAGCTCCGCAGGACGGATCAGTCGTGGAATTGACGCAGATCGGCACGACAATGGGCACGCCGCTCTATATGAGTCCGGAACAAGTCCAGGGACACAAAGTCAGTCACAAGAGTGATCTGTATTCCCTCGGTGTAACTTGTTACCACATGCTCGCAGGTCGCCCACCGTTTCAGGGGGAAACCCCGATGAGTGTGGCCATTCAGCACCTCAACGAACAGCCGGACAGCCTCGTCGAGCGGCGTCCGGATTTGCCTCCTGCGTTGTGTCACGTGGTACATCGATTGATGGCCAAGAAACCCGCCGATCGTTATTCCGATGCCGGTGAGTTGCTGCGGGATTTGAAAGAGATCTCGTCCGCGCTAAGCAAAAATATCGAACCGTCAACGCTAACTCTTTCCGGTTTCGATTCGCGGCCGGTGGTCCCCAAAACATCCGTCCTCGAGCAGCTACGCAAACTTCCAACCAGTTGGCAAGTTGCCGGCTGTGTTGGCGTGTTCTTGCTGTTTTGTGCACTCGGAATTGGTGTGGGATTGCTCACACGTCCCGCCCCGCCACTTTCGACACCGCCAACAAATTCCAGCAATGCCCCGTCGTTACCGTCAGCGATTGCCCAAATCGAGCTCGCCCGGCTTTCGGACTTTCGAGATAATGAAGACTACTGGATGGCGGTCATCACGGGTTTCGAGTCCGATTCGGATGCGGAATACCGATTGGCAGCTTACGAGCAACTTGGATTGCTGTATCTGCGAACCCTTCAACTCGAGAAGGCTCGGCAGGTCTTTCAACTGTTGCTCGAACGCGGTGTGCCACCGCTCGTCGAAGAGTCGGAAGTTCGTGGCCAAGCGGGCATGATCGTTTTGGCCAGTCTCGAAAACCAACCGGCACGAGTGGAAGAACTGCTTCGGTTGTTTCCGTCTGAAGGTTACGAAGCAATCGACGAACAACTTGCAGCGTACGTCCGGGAGGCTGAACGACGACTCGACGATGAGGATATTGAAACCACTGCGACTCCCGATGATCGCGGCCAATTATGGAATCAAACGCGGATACCATCCAATGTCGTTAGCAGTCCCCGCGGGTGAATCTCCACATCCGCCCGACGCCAAATGAATTCGGCGAGGCCATCGGGCGTGATTTCCGTTCCTGCCAAATGTACCTGCTGAAGCCGTTGCAACGCTGCCAAACGTTTGAGCCCAACATCTCCCACACGCGTATGGCTGAGATCGATGTCCCTCAACCACCGAAGCGAAACCAGTAACTCAACGCCCTCACCATCAATATCCGTGTGAGCCAGGTTCAGTCGTTCCAGACCGGAAAAACCGTTGAGATAGTCGAGATCGGAATTTTGAATCCGCGTATTCGAGAGATCGATTCCCAAGATTTGCGATGGGTCGGCGGCAAGACGGGTCACGATTCGCCCGCCGATTCGCTCCACAAACTCCAGGGCACGGCGTCGCCGACGCCGTCCGAGATACTGTCCCATCAACCACACCGGGATCGCTTGCAGCATCAACGCCAATCCGACACACAGCAACAGTATCCGCAGTTCCTCACCAAGAAACGACGACAGTGACAGCACCAGACCAAGAATGGTCAGGGACCATGCCCACAGTGTGCTGCTATCGGTGTTGGAATTCATAACGCCCCTCCTTCTGTGATACGCACAGAAAGTCGGGGCGCCAAGCTTGGACAGAAAAATCACACCGTGACTACCAACCTCGTGTCGAGTAGCCGGAACCGCTCACGCTGACATTCGGACTCAGGCCAATCGAACTTCCTGGGAAAATTCGTGAGGGGTGAACGTCCTCGTTGATCGAAACACGGAGCAAGGCCGGGAACATCAAAGTCACGTTGATCGAATCGCCCGGCGAAAGACGGTAGACAGTCTCGCCATCGTAAACTGTCTCGATCGAAAATCGGACTCTCTCAGATGAGTGGTTGTGCAAGGTCGTGGGTGGAAGAGTTGTCGCGTGTTGATTCAGGAGACTTTCGGCTTCCATCGCTGCTGAAGTCTGAGGGAAATCACGAATCAACTCTTTGAGCCGTCGCCAGCGTTGATCGTAATTCAACGGAGCCATCATCGCACGGCGAAGACGATCCTGGCCGCGACGTTCTGTTTCCGCGTTCCGCAACGCAATCAACTGTTCCGCTACCGCAGCCGCTTTGGTCTCGGGGAAGTCGTTGATAAACTCCCGCAGTTTGCAAACTTGCTGACTGGGAACCAAACGCCGAATCGATTCGAAACGTTCATTCGCAATTCGTTCCATTGCCGGAAGAAGCTCTTTCGCAAGGGCGGGGTCCGCAAGTTTCTCAAGTTCCGCGGTCGCCTTCTGTTCGGCCTTCTCTTGGTCGGCTTTGTCCTGGGCGTCGATTTTATCTTGGGCGGCTTCAGCTGCGGCAATGTCAGGATAAAGTTTCCCGTCAACATTGCGTTTTTGCAGCAAATTCCCGGCTTCCTCAGCAGCCGGAGTTCCCGCGTAAAATCGGTTGGCAATCAGATCTTTGAGTTGACGATCCCGCACGACCGGGTCAGATTGCTCCAAAGCGATCGCCAACCGATCCGACGCTTCCTCTTGAATCAAGCTGGTCAACGCCTCGATTTGCAAATCGATTCGGTCTACCGTTCGCGGTGCGGCAATCAGGCTCTCTTTGAGTCGACGCAACTTAATAATCTGGTTCGTGTATTGCTCGGCTCGTGCAGGCAGCGTCTGTTCTGGGGCCGGAGCTGGTTCCGAATCGGGCTCTGCCGCCTTGGCCGGTGGTTTCTCAACCGATTTTGTGTCGTCTGCATCGGCGTCTTCCACCATGGGTGCTGGCGGTTGCAACAAGACGGTGTCGAGACTCGGCGGTTGCTGCGCGAAGCCCGAGTTTCCACAGAGAATCAATCCAACCCCCACTTTCCATCCCCATTGCCGAGCCCAACTCGTCATGGAAGGTTGATTCTGCCCATACTTCGATAGGAGACTCATTTTCATTACGCCATCCGTTTCATTCGCAAGCGATTCTGATCCCGGTCAATCGACGAGCCGGCTTCCGCTTCAAACCTAACCCACACCAGCGACAACGTCCTCGAAAACCACATTCCGGCCTGCGGAAAATCCATTCCAATCCCATCGAATGAAGTGTCGTTCGGAACAGAAAAACCCCTCCAATTCCAGCCGATCCAACGATTAGAGAACTTAGGCAACATCACCAGCATTTTCCACACGACTTTTCGACGGAAGTCATTGTTTCAGCAACGGTTTGTGTTGAATCTCAAAGGTTGATTCCGTATAATTATCAGATCAATTTTTGCGGCATCGAATTTGACTAGGTGCTAGCGTCACCTAGTGAGAAGGAGCCAAAAACTTGGCCGACGGCAACGAACCTCCCACAAACGACGATCCTAACAATCTTCCAACCCCAAGTGGCGGTCGGATTCAACAATTGGACATCCAAGATGAGATGCGTGACAGCTATCTCACGTATGCGATGTCCGTCATCATCAGTCGTGCGCTCCCCGACGCGCGTGACGGCTTGAAACCTTCGCAGCGGCGGATTCTCGTCGCTATGAACGACCTGAATTTGGGGCCGAATTCCGGGCGAATCAAATGTGCGAAGATCACCGGTGACACCAGCGGGAACTATCACCCGCACGGGAGTGAAGGCCTCTACCCAACCCTCGTGCGGTTGGCTCAAGACTGGGTGATGCGGTCGCCGCTGGTCGACAAACAAGGCAACTTTGGTTCGCTCGCCGGTCTGCCGCCCGCTGCTCAGCGTTACACGGAAGCCCGATTGTCGGCGGTGGCATCGGAGATGCTTCACGACCTCAAACGGCAAACGGTCGACTTCGTTCCGACCTATGACCAACGCATGACCGAACCGGTCGTGCTGCCGTCCCGATTCCCGAACTTGCTGGTCAACGGGTCGAATGGGATCGCCGTCGGGATGGCGACGAGCATCCCTCCACACAACGCGTCCGAAGTGTGTGACGGCGTGATCATGCTCATCGACGATCCCGAGGTGACGGTCGATGAATTGATGCAAGCCATTCCCGCGCCAGACTTTCCGACGGGTGGCATCATCATGGGCCGCTTCGGAACGCGGCAGGCCTACCAAACGGGACGTTCGACGATCACACTCCGCGCTCGCACGCACTTTGAAGTTGACGGTCGAAGTGACGTCATTGTCGTCACCGAAATTCCGTACCTCGAAACACGCGACCGCATCCGTGAAAAACTGGAAGCGCTCGCCAAAGAAGATCGGGTCAAAGGCATCGCCCGTGTCATCGACCTGACGGACCGGAAGATCCCGTCTTGGCAGGTCCGACTGCATATCGTCCTTAAAAAAGACGCCGACAAGGAAGTTGTGCTGGCGCAACTGTTCCAGTACTCACCGCTGCAAGTGACGGTGAGCATGATTTTGCTCGCACTTGTCGGCAACCGACCGAAGACGTTAACTCTCAAAGAGTTAATTCAAGAGTTCCTGCGGCACCGTATCGACGTCATCCGTCGTCGAACCGAATATCTTCTTGGGGAAGCGCGAAAGCGGAAGCACGTGGTCGAGGGGCTGTTGATTGCCCAGCTCGATATCGACCACGTCATCCAGACGATTCGGGATTCGTCGAGTCGCGCGCAAGCACGCGAACGTTTAACGGAAATTGATGTTCCGCGTGAGATGGTTGAACGGGCGTTGGGAACCGAGGGCTTCCGCTTGTTCTCGATGGAGAATGACGAGGCCGCCAACTACAACCTGACCACACGGCAAGCCGAGGCGATTGTCTCGATGCAACTTGGTTCACTCGCTAACCTCGAACGGGAGGAACTTGGCGGTGAACACCAGAAGTTGCTGGAGGATATCAAAGGTTACCTCGAACTGCTCTCCGATGAAGCCAACATCCGAGCCGTGATTCGTGGCGAGATGGAAGATCTCAAATCGAAGTATGGCGAGAAGCGACGGACAACCATCTCCGACGAAGAACTCGGCGATGTTGATCGTGATGCTCTTATCACCGAAGAGCCGATGGTCGTTACGCTGTCGCAACGCGGCTACGTGAAGCGAACGCAACTTTCCGTCTACCAAGCGCAAAACCGTGGCGGACGTGGTATCGCCGGTGCGAAGAGTGACGGCGACGACCCCATCGAACACCTCTTCGTCGCCAGCACGCACGACTATTTGCTGTTCTTCACCGATCGCGGAAAGGTTTACTGGTCCAAGGTTTACGATCTCCCGCTTCAAGGTCGGACCGCCAAAGGGCGAGCGTTGATCAACTTGTTGCAACTCGACAAAGATGAACGGGTCGAACAGTGTCTCGCTGTCCGGGAATTCGCCGAAGACCGCTACTTGATTAAGGTTACGGCAGGTGGAATCGTGAAGAAGACGGTTCTCTCTGCGTACAGTCGGCCGTTGAAAGGCGGTTTGATCGCCATCAATTTGGATGATGATGATCGCCTAATCGACGTGCGAATTGTCGGTGAAGATGACGACGTTTTGCTAGCAACCTCCAGCGGCATGGCGATTCGATTTTCGCAGTCCGATGCCCGTGCGATGGGTCGCGCAACACGCGGTGTGAAAGGAATCAAACTCGGCAAGTCGGATGTTGTTATTGGGATGGCAATCCCTGCCGATGATCACACATTGCTGACCGTCTGCGAAAACGGGTACGGAAAACGGACACCGTTCGGGCCGGGAGATGTCTCCGGCGACGAAGTCGACGATGACGCGGTCGAGTCTGATGACGAGGGAACCGAAGAAGCAAATGCCTACAGTGGCAATGCTCAATATCGTCGACAAAATCGCGGGGGCAAGGGACTCCGCGACATCAAGACGACAAAGCGGAATGGTCCTGTGATTGATGTCCTTTCCGTTTCCGAGCAAGATGAAGTCTTGATGGTGACTGCCAAAGGCAAAATTCAACGGATTCGCGCCGGTGACATCAGTCAGGTCGGTCGCAACACGCAAGGCGTGCGAGTCATTCGTCTCGAAGAGGGCGATAAACTTGTTTCGACCGCCCGGATTCCTTACGAAGTCGCCGCAAGCCTAGCCGACGACGAAGCGGAAACTCCGGTGGACGATGCCACTGATTCCGTCCCAGAGACGTCGGAACCAACCACCGAATTGGACGCAGGAGACGATTCACGATCGGATGACGATCAAGAGGCCTGATCGGTATTCAGTCCACGGTTGGTCAGAAGATAAACGGCGAAGCTTCCGAGCCAATGGCCACCGGCATAATGGTGGCCGGTCAGGCTCTGCAAACCGGCATCGGCGTGAGTTTTCGCAGCGTCTGCAAGCGGTTGCCGTCTCGCATCCTTTTGCGGAAGAGCATGGACGATTCCCTGTAACATCCAAGCACGGCTTAGGTTCAATCCGTCGAGGTGCGACAGTTTGCCATCGGCGGCATCGGTTACTGTTTGCACGGAATACGGAACCGTTCCGTCCGTCAAGCATGGCAGGAAATCCGTGAGCCAATCCGCAAACTCCGATTGCGGTAGAACGCGTCGCATGAAATCCGCTTCCGCGAGCGTGGGCGAGAGAAAGTCATGCCCTGACGGTTCATACGCGACCGGAGCGTTACGATCCTGTAAATAGAAATCCCGAATTCGTTGGTGGAGCAATTCCAGAACTTCGCGCCGGTCCAATGTAGTCGCCCAATCCCACACCAAGCCAAGGGCAAACGCCGTCTGACTATGTTCGCCGGATCGAATCGGGGCCATCAACTTTGGCAGCCACGAAGTTAACCGCTCAACGACCAGTTCTGCCAATGGCTCTAATGAGCTCGTCCAACGGATCGTCTCCGCAATCTTCCACTCTTGTAATTCGGCACATAATTGCAGCAGCCACGCCAATCCGTAAGGGCGTTCGAAACCTGTCCGATCAGGATGTGAGAGGTAAGCAATTTCGCCGTGGACTTTGTCTTCCGTGAAGTGTCGCCCCAGAACGTTCATCGCCGAACGAGAGACTTCCAACCCTGGGAACGTGCGTGCGATTCGAAGCAATGACCAGTGGCTGTGAACCGCAGAATGCCAATCGAAACAGCCATAGAAGATCGGCGTCAGTTGGGCGGGAGTTCCCACGTCGTCCGGTTTCGATAGGACGTGCTGAATGTGGTTGGGATACTCCCGGTCGACGCAATCGAGCGCCAACCGGCAGCATTTCTCCGCAAGTTCTTCAGTCAGTTCAAACGGTTTCAAGCGACCATCCTCGTGAAAGAGAAGTGATCGCGGAATTCTACCATACCGGGCGACTCAGACCGTAGTTCAAACGGGCCTTGATTGGTCCTGGCAAGCTACCGGTAATCGGCGGATTAGGAATCGGGTAGTCGGCAACAGGCCGCAGTGGAACTGATCGAGACTCACAATCCACACAGCGTTCCGGGAGTATCAAGGTTGGGACTGGTTGCAAGTTCGATTCCGGTTCCGATGGAGCGGCGGCTTGATCATCGACCACTTCTGCCTGGGTTTTCTCTTTGACAGCGGGGGCTTTCTTTTTCGAACCACCCTCACTGACCCAAATTCGCTTCGGAGAACCGAAACTATATCGACCGGGTGTGTATGCCTTGATTCGGCGTTCAATCTCCCAGTGCCCGCGATTGGACTTCGCCTCGGATTGATCGGGAATCGGTGACTCTTCGACGTCGGGTGATTGTTGAAGATTCTCCTCGATGCTGAGTGGTTCCGCGGCGGGAGCGATCGAGAAATCCGGAGTTGGCGGAAGTTCCGGATATGACAAGGATGGAAGCTCGGGAACACGAACGCGGGGAGATTCCACCGCCTCCTCGGAAAGTCGATAGCGAATCAACAATGGGAACGATGTTCCCTCCGGTTCACTCTGCCACGACATTGGCCCAGCGATGGCAGTCACCACCCCGCCCAACGTGACAACCAAAACAAGCCCTAAGTGTATACGCATTTCAACTATTCCTCGAAAATTCGGTATAACCGTAAGAGTTGGTAAAACCACTCTTTCCGTTATAACTATTTCAACCGGGGTGCTGAAAAGATGAAATATAGGGGTTTTACGTATTTTGCGGAATTTTCTAATTCCGGCCACGGGAGTTTTTTTCCAATTCCCGCAAATAAAATGGACGGCTCGTCCATCATTTCTCAGTGAGTGGCTGATGCGATCAGCCCAACAAGATTTCGGAGTCCAGTTTGAATCATCCACCTGAGTCGGAGGGATTGGATGCTGCAGCGATTGAGTCGCTGTATTCTGAGCATGCCCACGATTTGCGGGCATTTCTCATCGGAGTTCTCAAAGACGGCGATCTTGCGGTCGAAGCTTTGCAAAACACCTTTTCCAAAGCCGTCGAACGTGGTGACACCGTTCGTCAGGAGACCGTCAAAGGTTGGCTGTATCGGGTGGCTCTCAATGAGGCTTTGGAACTCCGAAGACGGAACAAAACTCACACAAGAACGCTCTTGAAGTTACAGGACTGGCAAAACCATCGGGGGGCCGAATCTCCCCATGACCAAGCCAGTCGTGAAGAAACCTCCCTCGCGGTTCGAGAGGCAATCAAGTCTCTGTCACCAGAGCAACGAAGTGTGGTTCAACTGCGAATCTACGAAGATAAAACGTTTGCGGCGATTGCCGAAGAACTTGATCTCCCTTTGGGAACTGTGCTGACCCGAATGCGAACTGCCCTGAAACGATTGGCCGTCCGCATCTCCCCCGAGCATCGACCATGAATACATCCGAACAAAACGCGGAATCCGGGACGCCATCTGATGAAACGCAATGGCTCGCGTTCCGTTATGTCCTCGGTGAATTGTCTCCGGAGGAAGCCGAGGCGTTCGAGCACTCGCTCCAGGACGACCCGTATCGCTGCGAGTCGGTTGCGATTGCGGTCCAATCCATCCAGGCGATCGCCGATTCCGAAGTCATCGACCAACCAATGATCTCCAGTTCCGAAGCGGACAACCTTCGCGTTCGGTGGGGTTTTGCAGCGGCAAGTTTATTGGCTTGCGTGGTGGTCATTTGCCTGTGGTTGATGCCACAACCACAGCGGATCGCCGAATTGCAACCGAAAATTCGTCCGCCACGAATGACGGATGACGTCACTTCACCAACTGAAGAAACCTCTTCAACAGAGACTTCGGTGAATGACTCCATGGCGGGCCAATTGGTATCCCTGTGGACTCGCTCGAGTGCGGAGATTGATGTCGTGACGGCAAAGTTGAGCGAGGATTGGACGGATGCCGAAGAGTCCGCAAGCGACTCCGTTGCAGCCGACAATGAATTTGATTGGATGCTCGCAGCAGTTGCGAATCAACCGGCGACCACCACTCCCGGCAACGCCACTATGGAGAATTGAGAATGACGATGTCTCTACGAATCCGCACTGGATTGTTGCTGCTGATTTTCGCGGCCTGTGTGTGCCCTTCTGGGTTCGCTCAATCGAAAGACGAGAAGCCGAAGTTGACCCCGCAGGACGAGAAGAACGCCCTGCAATTTGCCCGTCAACACCACCCGGAACTCGCGGAACTTGTCAAGCAGTTGCAAAAAGGCAATCGAGACGAATACCGCAGTGCCATCGTCCAACTCCATCAAACCCATGTGCGTTTGGAACGTTTTCGCGAACGATCTCCCGAACGGTTCGCATTGCTGCTCAGTCAATGGAAACTCGATTCGCGGTTGCGGTTGCTGGTCGCTCAGATGGAAATGGCGGACGACCCGGCACTGATGAGCCAAATTGACAAGTTGTTAGCGGAAAAGATTCGTAATCGCACAGAAATTTTGGAGTTGGACCGAAACCGGACTCGCGAACGGCTCAATCGAATCTTGGAGCAAATTGCCGAACTGAACGGCAACGCCGAACTCGCGAAGAAAAAGGAACTCAACATGATTCGTCGGAGCTTGGGTCTACAGACTGATCAACGCTCTAAGAACGAACAACGCACAAAGAAACCGATGCCGAAACGGATTCAAATCAAAGCAGAAAGTCCGAACGCACAGGGACCGAAGAATTCCCGAAAAGAACCGAAGTAACGCTCATCAGATGGTTCGCTGAATCTGCCGCTAATACCCAACACTCAAATTTACTCACTTCGAAACCATGTTCGCCTGAGTCGCCCTTGCATGAGGAGAGGCCTGTCCATGAAAGTTCTTGTCTCATTTACGTTCTGTCTGGCGATACTCGCCGAGGCAGGCGTTGGATTCGCGGCGGATGATGTCGTCCGGCCAATTAGCCAACGCTTCGCAACCAAGAGCGATGAAACTCCTGACTTCCGAAAGCACATTGTCCCGTTGATGAGTCGGCTGGGTTGCAATGGACGGGCCTGCCACGGATCGTTCCAGGGACAAGGCGGATTCCGTCTCTCGCTGTTCGGCTATGACTTCAAAATGGATCACGAGAACCTTACCGCCGGCGATGAACCGCGAGTGAACCTCAAGAATCCTGCGGAAAGCCTGTTCATCCAGAAGCCAACCATGGTGGAGATCCACGAAGGTGGCGAACGGTACGAAACCGGCAGTTGGGAACACAAAGTCTTCTTGGCCTGGGCAAGCAATGGGGCCAAGAGCGTCACAAAAGAAACGCCAGATTTTGTGCGACTTGATGTCAGTCCAAGTGAAATCATCTTTGATTCCAACGATCAAACTCAGCAGCTGAATGTGGTTGCTGTGTGGTCGGATGGTAGCCGTGAAGACGTAACTGACCTGTCCCGCTTCCAAACCAACAACGACACAGTCGCGGACATTTCCGAATCCGGTTTGGTCTCCGTCGGCGAACCAGGAGACACGCATGTTGTTGTGTTCTACGACAACGGCGTTGTTCCGATTCCAGTGATGCGTCCTGTGAGTGAACTCGCCGGATCGGAATATCCGAAGGTGGAAACTCCCACGGAAATCGATCGTCTCGTCGTCCAAAAGTTACGCAAGATGGGAGTCGTCGCGTCTGACGTGGCCGGTGATACCGAGTTTCTGCGACGAGTGCGACTGGATATGACAGGCACACTACCGAGTGCTGCCGAGGTTCGGGCGTTTCTGGCTGATCCATCGCCGGACAAACGGGCTCGCAAGATCGACGAACTCCTCGAGAGTCCTGCCTATGCAGCGTGGTGGACGACGCGGCTTTGTGACATCACCGGCAACAGCGACGATCAACTTAACAACGTCACTCCTATTCGATCGGCCGCCAGCCAAAACTGGTACGACTGGATCTACAAACGCGTCGCTAACAACACACCATACGACGAGTTGGCCGCCGGGTTGGTGTTGGCAAACGGACGCGATCCCGGAGAGTCTTACAAAGACTACTGCCGTGAGATGAGCGAAATCTATTACTCGAAATCCGATAAAAGTTTCGCCGACCGTGAAAGCATGCCGCACTACTGGGCGAGACGGAATTTCCGCTCCGCCGAGGATCGCGCGATTGGCTTTGCTTACACGTTCATGGGACTTCGCATCCAATGTGCCCAATGCCACAAACACCCGTTTGATCAATGGACGCAGGACGACTTCAAAGCCTTCACGGGATTCTTCACTCACACTCGCTTCGGCCAGGATCCGAAATCGCGTGACACCTACAATGCGATGATCAAGGAGCTTGGTCTCGAAAACTTGCGAGGAAATGAGCAACGACGGAAGGTTCAAGAACTCGTCAAAGAGGGCAAAGTCGCTCCCATGAACGAGTTGTTTACGATCGCGGTTAGACCGCAGCCGAAAAACAACCGGAACTCGAAACGAAAACGCCCAGCGAATCGGAACGCTGCTGCTCGAACCGCCGCTGTGTTAGGTGGTGACGAGATTGCTCTCGAGAACTTTGATGACCCCCGGCAACCGTTGATGGATTGGCTCCGTCAGAGTGACAATCCGTATTTCGCTCGGGCATTCGTGAACCGCGTCTGGGCCGGATATTTCAACGTGGGAATCGTCGAGCCGCCGGATGATATGTCGTTGGCCAATCCGCCGAGTAATCAACCGTTGCTCGATTACCTTACCGAAGGTTTTATTGCCAGCGGCTACGACATGAAGTGGGTGCATCGCACTATCGCGAACAGCCACACTTATCAACGTTCGTGGAAACCTAACGAGACGAACCAATTCGACGAGAAAAACTTCAGCCACGCGATTCCCCGTCGAATCCCCGCTGAAGTCGCTGTCGATGCAATCACCTTGGCGACCGCATCGGATGACACCGTCTCCGAATGGCATGAAAGCCTTGATGGTCGAGCAATCGCAATTCCAGGTGCTGGGCGTCGAAGTCGCGGTGGAAACAGCTATGCGTTGACAATTTTCGGTCGCTCGATCCGAGAAAGCAATTGTGATTGTGACCGTTCGATGGACGCGAGTCTGCTTCAGACCGTCTTCCTGCAAAACGACGCCGAATTGCTAAATATGATCGAAAACCGTCGTGGATGGCTCGGCCAGGTGGCGAAAGATTTGAAAATCGCGATGCCAGGAGGTGGTTCCGCGAAAGACAAGGCTGACAAGGCCAAAGCCGATCGCATACGCAAGAATCTCGCTCGAATGCGAGACCGAGTGGCGGAATTGAAGAAGGCTGGAAATCAGAACGGTGTTCGCAAGTTGTCAGGCCAGATGGCAGGACTGCGGAAGCAACTCGCCAAACTGGGGGCCGCCGATAAAACGCCAGATAACAAGAAAGCCGGTAGCAAAGTCGCGGACGCGAATTGGGATGACATCGTCAATGAAGCGTTTCTCCGAACGCTGAGTCGCTTGCCGACGGAGGAAGAACAGAATCGTTCCCGTGAGTTTGTCGCCAACGCGGAGAACTCGCTCGATGGTATCCGAGACTTGTTGTGGGCACTGCTCAATACCAAGGAGTTCATCGTCAATCACTAGTGCCCGAGTCCCCGGTCCCCGCTGAATTCACGGCGGGGACATGATGCTGACAACTTTCAAACACTCCTATCAATCACCAAGGAATCTCTCATGGCGAAACATCTCAACTGCGACGGTCTCCGACGTCGTGACTTTCTCAAAGCTGGTGTCCTCGGAACCACGGGTCTGAGTTTGGCAAGCTACTTGCGAATGGCGGAAGCCGGCGGCGTGCGTGGGAATGCGCCAGCGAAGTCCGCGATCTTCATCAACTTGAATGGTGGCCCATCTCACATGGACACCTTCGATCTAAAGCCTAACGCACCTGACGAATACCGGGGCTTGTTCAATCCGATCGCCACGAACGCGTCTGGCGTCGAGTTCTGCGAACACCTACCGAAACTCGCCAAGTGTGCAGACAAGTTCGCCGTGCTGCGAGGTGTCTCTCACACACTTGGTGCCCATCAACTCGGAACGGAATACGTCAACACCGGAAACCGTCCGTTACCGTCGTTGGAGTTTCCCGGCTATGGATCAGTGGTCACGAAGCAATCCAAGAATCTCCCGGGTGACCTGCCGTCATTCGTTGCCGTTGGCAACAATACGCAGCAAAAAGCTGGCTACATGGGTGTACGTTATGCACCGCTCGTAACGGGTTCCACGCCGCGTCCCGGTCAGCCTTATAGTGTTCGGGGCGTGTCCCTGGGCAACGGCCTGACCGTGAATGAAGTCGAAAAACGAACCAGCTTGCTACGCGAGTTGGACACAACCTTCGCGGGTTATGAAAAGAACAATCAACTGCTTGACGGATTGGATCGATTCAGCGAGCAAGCCCACAACATGATTACTTCGAAGCGGGCTCGCGAAGCATTCGATATCAGCAAGGAGAGCCCGGCCTTCGCGGCACCGTTCGGTGACGAAGCGTTTGGTATGAGCTGCTTGCTCGCGTCTCGATTGGTTGAAGCCGGCGTGAAGTTTGTTTCAATGAGTCTTGGTGGATGGGACACGCACCAAAACAACTTCGACCGCTTGGAGAACAACCTGCTCCCCACGCTCGACACTGGCTTGGCCGCTTTGTTCAACGGGTTGGCTCAGAAAGGGTTGCTCGACTCGACCGTGGTTTACATCACTGGAGAGTTCGGCCGCACGCCAAAATTGAACAACCGCAGCACACCGGGCGGTCGCGATCACTATCCACGTTGCATGTTCATGCTGATGGCAGGTGGTGGTGTGAAAGGCGGCCAGGTAATAGGTGAGAGCGATGAGAAGGCCACGCAACCGCTCAATGATGTCATCACTCCCGATGACGTGGCCGCGTCGTTCTATCACGCACTTGGAATCGATCACACGCACGAATACGACACAACCACCGGTCGCCCAGTGATGATCGTCCGCGAAGGAACTGTGATCGACCAACTGTTCGCGTAAACTCGTTTTCCGTTCAATACCATGACAAGAAGAAAGCCTCGGAATTGACTTCCGAGGCTTTCTTTCTTTGGGAGTCATTCAACTAAGGACTACACATTTTCCGGCACCACAAACGGTTCACGGTAGGCCCGCGAGAGCATCTCGTTAGCAGCGGGATCGTCGAACTTCTCGGTTTTCGGATCGAAGGCGAGTTCACGTCCGAGAAGATAATTGGTGTCCTCGAGCGGTACACCGACCGCCGTCAAGTTCTCCCGAACTTTCTCCAAACTGTCGCGGACTTGTTTGTTCTCACCAAGTCCTTTGGTTCGTCCATTGAAAGGAACCGACTTGCCGAGTCGGTATGAGATGTTGGCCAAATGACACAACGCACTGGAGTAGTGACCGACTTCAGCATCACAATTTACATCGGACGCCTTCCGACTACGAACCGCTGTGATGAAGCTTCCGAACGGCCCCCCCGATGTCACTTCTTGACGTTCATCTTCGTCGACCTTGACCTTCTCACTCTTGCCACCGCCGTACGGCGTGAAGGTTCCGTCTTTCGTAATCTTGCCTTCGGTCGTGAAGAATTCGTTGGTCACCTTGCGGTCTTGGTCGTACTTCCCGACCAATCCGCGTGTTTCGAAGAGCAATTTCACATCGCCGTACTCGAATACGGTGACTTGCGTGTTCGGGGTTTCGCCCTGGTCTTCGTAGGCAAATCGACCACCGAGACTCCAGACTTTCGTGGGTAGCGTGGCGTCGGGAATTGCCCAGCGAGCGACATCGATTTCATGAACACCTTGGTTGCCGGTGTCACCATTCCCGAAGTCCCAGAACCAATGCCAATTATAGTGGACGAGGTTTCCGTGGTAATCATGCTTTTGAGCCGGGCCAAGCCACAAGTCGAAATCTAACCCTTCCGGCGGCTTCTGAGTCGATTTCGTTCCGATGCTCCAACGCGGTTTGCAACAGTAGCCTTTGGAGACGGTGAGCTTGCCATATCGACCGGATTGCACAGCGGCGATCACATTAGCGAGCCCTTGGCTGGACCGATTTTGTGTTCCGTGTTGCACGATGCGGTCGTACTTCTTGGCAGCTTTGACGAGTTGCCGACCTTCGAACACATTGTGACTAAGCGGTTTTTCGACGTAAACATCTTTCCCCGCCTGACAGCCCCAAATGCTGATCAGTGAATGCGAGTGATTCGGCGTGGCAATCGAGATGGTGTCGATATCCGGATCTTCCAAGGCGACTCGCACATCCTGCACGCACTTCGGCCGTTTCCCATCGTGCTTTTCGACGGACTTCGATCGAGAGTCGAACAGCCGGGAGTCTGGATCGACGAGGCAAACAACCTGCACATCGTCCATTTTGCCGAAGCCATCAATGTGGCTACGTCCGCGACCGTTGATACCCACAACGGCATGGCGGATGCGGTCGTTGGCTCCAATCACGTTGCCGGACGATTTCGTGCCGGAAATCACAAACGGTGCGACAGCGGCACTGGCAGCGGTCGTTTGCAGGAAGTGACGGCGATTCATTCGTGACATAGACAGGCTCCTTGCGAAAAAGTGACGCGGGACCAAATGTGCGTGAGGTCGAATGGGTGGTGAGCTTTGAGACATTCACCGGACCAGAACTGCTGACCATTCTATGAACACCCGATCTTAAGCCGGTTGCTCCGCCCTCGCAACGCATCAAAGATGATTATTGCAACTTGATCACTAACCGAGTGCCGCCGATAGAACATCGACCAACGCGGTTTCGAAGTCCGAATTCATCTTGGCAAGATTGACGTTGCACGACGAGCGTGACATTTGCGTCAGGTGTTCGTCGGTGGTAGAGAGAACCAACGAAGGTTCGACGTCGGCAGGATCGACAATACACACCTTGGAAAATCGCGAAGCGAGCGTTCGCTCGATATCGTGAATATTCTCCAGCACAGTCGGCTCGACCGCAATTAGTAGGGGTCGTTTCAGGAGTCCGTCCCGTAGTTCAGAGAGTCGACGAGCGTAAACGGGATGACGAACGGATGGAGCAATGTCGCAAAGCGGATCGAGCACGAATCGTCGATAAACGATCCCCGGATGCGGAATTTCCAAGGTCGGCGTCTGAACGACCTCATCGCCGTAGAGCAAGATGTCCAAGTCGAGCGTTCTCGGCCCCCAGCGAATATCGCGTTGCCGTCCAAAACGGGTTTCGAGACATTGCAACTCCACCAAAAGGTCTTGCGGAGACAAATCGCAACGCACTTCAACCGCGGCATTGCAATAATTCGTCCCAGCTGATTGGCCCATGGGTCGGGACTCATAGATCGGACTCGTTTGCACCAGCTCGAAGCCGTCCGATTCCCGCATCACCTGCCAGCACTCTTGGAAACGTTCGGATACGTTTCCAAGATTTCCCCCAAACGCAATGAAGCAATTCGTCCTCACAAATGATCCATCATCGATAAAGGAGAGATAACCAGCGTAACGACGAAAAAGTCGCGTGGGGAAAAACTAAATTGACCGCAGCGTTTAGAAACCGGCGTTCTTAAGCTGGGTGCTGTTGTTGTCCCACATCGACCCCGACGCACCACCGACCTGGCTGATGGCCGCGATGATCGAAAGCAAGATCATCGCCAACATAACAGCGTATTCAACAGCCGTAGCGGCGTTGTCCTCGGTGAAGAATGCCTGGATTGGTTTCATGAGGCCGCCCCTAAAACAGCGTGTTGAATCGATCGCTGGGAGATCAAGATAACACTAAACCTAGCTCGTATTTTCTCAGCGTCAAAATATTTCTCCACAGTTCAGTCATGTTTCCGACTTTATCCTCAAAGAATGTGCAGATATACTGAGGACAGCCAATGTGGCCAACATTTATGGAATTTTTCCGTACCCACACAGAAGGAGAGAGCATTCATGGCCAAAGAAGAGGCCATCGAGGTCCAAGGCAAAGTGACCGAGGCACTTGCCAACACGCAGTTTCGCGTGGAACTTGACAACGGGCATGAAGTCATGGCCCACGTCGCAGGCAAAATGCGGAAACACTTCATCCGGATCGTCCCCGGCGATCGCGTGATTGTGGAAGTGTCCCCCTATGATTTGAGTCGCGGACGAATCACCTATCGAGAACGGTAGTCGGTAACGTCCTGTTGGAACTCGCTGGAGTCTTTGTCTGCAATGGGAAATCAAGAGTTTCCTAAGAAATCGCCACCCGAAGTGCAGTTGTTCACGGACGGAGCGTGTCGCGGCAATCCGGGTCCCGGAGGGTGGGCGTATATCCTCCGTCACCCAGCCAGCGGACGAGAAAAAGAAGGTTCGGGCGGTGCTGCGCTCACAACCAATAACCAAATGGAATTGACTGCGGTGATCGAGGGGCTCAAGGCCTTGAAAGCCTTTTCGGCAGTCGAAGTCATCACCGACAGCACGTACGTGGCTAAGGGCAGTCAAGAGTGGTTGCCCGGTTGGAAGGCGCGTGGGTGGAAGCGAAAAGAAGGCAAGCAACTCAAGCCAGTCAAGAATGTCGAGTACTGGCAGGAGTTGGACAAACTACTTGCAGATCACCAAGTGCACTTTACCGTGGTGAAAGGTCATAGCGGCCACGCGGAAAACGAACGCTGTGACGAGTTGGCCGTTGCCGCTGCATTGGAGTATCAGTTGGAAAGCTGAGTCTTCCAGGACTCGCTTCCAGGTGATCAATCAATAATCGAACCGTCGCCGATACCAATCGAACAGCACCAGGAATGGCGGCGAAAACTTGTGCGGATCCCGCAGGATCCAAGCCGCGATCTCCGCGACGGGGTAAAAGTCGCCACCAGCGATCTCTTCGGTGTCGAGCGTGAGTTCGTCCTCAGTTGTCATCCGGTAGAGAGCCGAGTGTTCGTTGGCTAACTCTTTCCGAGCGGGCAACTTCGTCAGGAATTCTAACTCGCCGGTGATCCCCAATTCCTCACGCAACTCACGGACCGCGGCGATCTCGTAGGTTTCGCCCGCGTCAACATGACCAGACGCCGACGAAGTGAAGCGTGACGGGTATTCGTCTTTGGTTTTTGACCGCAATTGTAGGAACAGTTCGCCCGAGGCGTTGAACACGAAAATGTGCACCGCCCGATGCAGCAATTTTTCGCGATGCACCACGGACCGGAGTTCCTGGCGAATCACCTGATCCTTCGCATCGACCACGTCGAAGATGTCTTCGGTTCCGTCCGTCATCCGTTTTCCTCGCGGGCATGCCGCATGGCGTTGACATACTGCCCTGCCAAATCCCGAATACGGTTCATGTCTCCATTCGCCAAGGCAGTCTTTTCCACCAACGACCCACCCAGACCAACCGCACACGCACCCGCAGCCACGAATTTCGGCAGTGTCTCCAAGTTGACGCCCCCAGTTGGCATCATGCGAACCTGCGGCAACGGCCCTTTAAGTGCTTTCAAATGAGCGGGGCCACCGGTCTCTGCGGGGAAGATCTTGACGACATCGGCACCGGCATCCCAAGCGGAAAGCACTTCAGTCGGCGTGAAAGCACCTGGCATCACCAGCTTGTCGTAACGATGGCACATTGAAATGACATCGTGACTCACAACGGGAGCGACAACGAAATTCGCCCCTGCGAGGATCGCAATGCGAGCCGTCTCCGCATCCAGAATCGAGCCGGCACCTAGTAGAATTCGATCCCCCATCCGACGGGAAACTTCAGAGATGATCTCTGCAGCACCTGGAACCGTGAAGGTGACTTCGATGACATCAATGCCCCCCTCGTACAACGCCTCGGCCACTTCGACAAGGCGTTCACCGGACGGTGCCCGGAGAATCGCGACCAAACCGCGATCGAGGACGTGGTGTAAATCTTCAGATCGCGACATCTACGAAGCCTTTGAAGCGTAAGTTTCGGCGAATTCCAAAACGCGTTGGTCGATCATGGCTTGGAAGGTGTCCATGTCGAAGTCGGCAAGAAACTGATACTGCGACTGTTTCATCACTTCTTTGTTGTGCACCGTCCCCTTTGCCACCAACTCCACAATGTGAGCCTGACTAAAAGGACGGATAAACAACTCGAAGCGGCTGAAGAGGTTTTCCTTTCGACCGTCTCGGAAGCGAAGATCATCACGAACCACACGTGCTCCCCAGCCCTCTTCACTCACAAGCGTCGAGAATGTGAAGCCAAGAAAGTGATCCGCCAACTTACGCAGGCAGTTTTCGATGTGTTCGGAAAGTTCCAAGCGATAGCCGGAATGCATGGTCCGAAGTTCGTCCTCGGACAACTCCCGTGCGGCTTTTTCCTTCGCTTGCATCCGTCGCGTGGTTTCGCCTCGATTGATGGCTTTTTGCAGCCGTTTCTCAAAATCCATATTTTCGGTTTCTCATCAGGTCGGTTCGATTTCGGTATTCTACGCCCCTCCGTGCAGACACGCAACGGGCGAACTTTGCCCGGTCGGGATTCTCGTATCAAGCCGAATTGTTGGGGCTTCTTGAAATCGACAAGCGAATCCCGGAGAATCTTTTCAGCAGGATTTTGTCCTTGGAACCCCGTTTGAACTGGAAAGTTTGTGTCGATATGAAATTCAATTTCGCACGCCTCGGATTGATCACCTTGGGGGCAACCCTGCTGATCGGACAATCCGCTTCTGCCCAAGAAAACACCGAAACCGCCGAGAAGAAACAGGACACCGAGGTTGTCGTCATCAAGCGTCAAGCAGATGATGAAAACGGTTTGGAATTATCCGTTCCGTCGACCTGGAAGCAAACCAAGCCCAATAGCCGGCTGCGACTGGCTCAGTTCGAGATCCCTGCAGCCGATGCCGACGGCGAGCCCGTAGAACTCACCATCTTTTCCTTTGCGGGTGGTGGTGGCCAGATTCGTGCAAACATCGAACGTTGGATTGGTCAATTCGAAGCGGAAGGACGCAAGGCGAAGGTCATCATCGGTAAAGCGGAGCAAGGTCAGTATGTGTTCGTCGATGTGACGGGAACATACAACCGCTCGGTCGGTCCACCGATCCTCGGCAAAACGGAGAGCCTTCCCGGAGCCCGTATGTTAGCCGTGATTTTGGCGAAACCATTGGAAGCCCCGAAAGCCGTTTACTACCTTAAGATGGCTGGCAAAGAAGACACCATCACGGCGAATTACGATAAGTTCCGTGAGGCATTCGGTGCCAACAAGGAAACTGAAGAAGAACCAAAACCGCCGACTGCGAAAGAAGAGTCCAGCAACGAGTAATGCAAAAACAACGAAGCCGGTTCTGCAATTCACAGAGCCGGCATTCGGTCTACTTTACAGCTGCAAATTCTTTGGAGTCTGCGTCTTTCTTATCGGTTTTCTCCGTGGCTCGCGGCGGGGATGCGATTCGGTATAGGGAAGTCGAGCCGAATTTCTTTTCGCACTTAGGGCACTTCGCTTTCGCGATTCCCTTCCCGTTCAACCCACCAATCTTTTCTTTTCGACGGGCATCCTCGGAAACAACTAACCCGCAGTTTTCGCACTTGCGGCCTACAAGTTCGAGATTCATCTTTGGATCGGTTTCGTAAAACGGGATCGTTTCCCCGTCGAGAACTTCAAACTCGTCTTCGCTGTAATGGCATTGGACTTTCTCGGTCTTGTCGCTGAGCGGAACGCCCTCGACCAATCCCAGGTCTTTCACGCCATAGAGTTTCCGGAGCCCTCCGGAGAATCGTCGAAATTCCGTCAACACAAACGACAGGAATTGTGACTTCGCATCTTCACCGGGTAACACAACGCCAATTCGACCTTCCCCGAAGACCGGTGCCCCCGCGAACGTCGATTCATGAATATACGGAGCCGGATAGACGACTTTCAGCTTCTGCACATCCTCGGGAGTGACCGAAACACGAAACCCGATCGGGAACTCACTTTCGTCCTTTTTGTCTGGTTTCCCTTTGGCTTTTTTCTTCTCGTCCTTGGACTTTGCGGCCGCTTCTGTGTCTTCGGCTGGCTTTTCCTCGGCGGCTTTCTCTTCCGCCGGTGGCTCCGGAGGTTTTGTCGGTGCGGTTTCCAGGAACTTTCGGAAATCCTGGCGGACCTTTTCTTTGTCACCCCCGCCACGCGAAAACAGACCACCGGTCTTCAGCAAACCAGCGAGAATCATTTGCTCCGACGACAGCCCAACATCGACTTCCTTGAACTGAGTTGCCAAGCTACCGACCTTCGGTTTGATCTTCTTGACATCCGCTTCGTGCAAATGCACATCATTGAGCCACATGGGAAACTTGCGAGGAGCGACCTTCGCACGTTTCGCTGGTTTTTTCGTGGCAATTGGGCGTTTCTGCTGAGGTCCGGGCTTACCGGCTTGCTGCCCGGGGCGGCGACCGCGTTTTTTCCGTTGCTCACGGGCCAATCGACGCTGTTTGACCGATTCCTGCTCCTCCTCCAATGCGATCTCAAAGAGAACGTCACCGCCAGTTGCTTCGGAATGGGAAACGTCGGAAGTGGGTTGCGTGTCCTTGGATTCAGACTCCGTTTCCGATTTCGCTTCAGCCATCGAGTCCGATGATTCGCCTGCATCCTCGGTCTTTGCCTCATCCGTTGATTCGGCGGCCGATTCGTCCGTTTTGTATTCTTCTTCCGCACCCGCTGACAACGAGTACGTGGCCTCTTCCTCCGATTCAGATGTTTCCGTAGCGGACGTCTCGACCTCATCATGGATTGGCAGGCCGACTTCGTCTTCCGGATCGCTCTCGACAAACTCGGCAAATTCCGGATCGAGATCGAAGTCCTTCTCGTTGTCTAGCTCACCGTGCTTCGTATCACCTTCGATCGGTAACACGAGAGCATTCGACTCTTCCGATGTAACGACGTCTTCGGAGGCCGGTACGATTTGCCCGGCATCGTCGATCTCGGGTAACGGTTGGTACTCGACCTTCTCCCGGTCGGCCAACATCCGGTTGTAGAGAGCTTCGATTTCCGGACGCAGAAATCCGCCGCAACTCCAGCAACGCACCAGACCGAAACCGTTAAACTCCGAGCACTTAGGGCACTCGATGATCGCGCCGGTGCTGAAGACGTTGTCATCTGGGAGGACATCAACGCTCTCGAGTTTACTTTCGTCCAAAACATGACGACACGCCGGACACTGACCGGTATCGGCCATGAGCAAGGTGTTGCACTTCGGACAATTGATGAACGATTCCGACATATGTCTTTGCTGTGCCAAAGAGTTGGGAATGTCGATTAGCAAATCTCACGATCATGTGAAATCTGTTAATTTTAGGTCAATAAAGGCACGCCGATCAAACGGTTAAACGAGAATTTGCCATTCCGTGAGTGACAACCCGTCGGACAGTCTTTGCCCATTGCCATGTTCATCGCTCGCCCCATTTGGGACGCACCGAATTCCGATCCTACAGACGCCTTAATACAGACTCTATCACGGACTGAAAGGAATTGCAGCATTCAATTTCCCAATCCCTTCGAAATTCCGTGCTTGCCCTGCTTGTCAAAGGCGTCGTATCGGCAGGTTTGACCTTACGCCATTCAATCGCTACGATTCGGGCCTGCTTTGTCGCGGAATTGGGGTTTGTTCCGTAACGTTCAAATTGCAGCCTGGCCCAAAACCTGACCAAACGACCAGGCAACGACACCGTCGACCCGCGATCGGCTGCCGAAAGCCAATCACCATGCGGCTCGTCGTTGAGTTCCCCAACGGGAACAGAAAGAGACTTCTCATGCCGGATATTAACGTCCAAGACATCCTCGAATCAGGCGTCCACTACGGTCACCGCACAAGCCGTTGGAACCCCAAGATGCGACCTTATATCTATGGTCGCCGAAACCTGATTCACATCATCGACATCAAAGAAACCGTCCGAGGCTTGTTGCGAGCCCAGAAGTATCTTTCGCAAGTATCCGCCCAAGGCAGTTTGGTTCTGTTCGTCGGAACGAAACGTCAAGCAGCCGACCCAGTCCGTGAAGCAGCGGAAGCCTGCGGCATGCCCTACGTGACCGAACGCTGGCTCGGTGGCACACTGACGAACTTCCGTACGATTCGTGGACGATTGCAACGCTTGGAAGAGTTGGAGCAACTCGAGCAAAGCGGTGAATTGGCTTCGTACTCGAAAAAGATGCAATCGACGCTGATGCGTGAGTACAAGAAGATCTATCGGAACCTGAACGGCATTCGGCATATGAATCGTATGCCGGAAGCCTTGGTTGTGATCGATCCGAATAAGGAAAAGAACGCAGTCCGCGAAGCCCACATCATCGGCGCGAAGATTGTCGGTCTCATCGATACCGATAGCGATCCTGATACCGTCGACTTGCCGATCCCCGGCAACGACGACAGCATTCGATCCATCCGTCTGATGCTGGATTACCTGACCGATTCGATCAAACGGGGCAAAGGACCACAGGCTGAAAAGCCAAAATCAGAGGCAGACGAACCTCGTCCGGTTCCTTCCCTCTAATCCTGTGTTGAGCAAGCGAATCAGGTAGACGAACTTGAATTCACCGGCATCAGCCGGATTGAGAAATACTGAAATACAAAATCGAAGACCAAGGAGACCGGGGACTATGCCTCAAGTGACCGCCGCCGCCGTGAAAGCGCTGCGGGAAAAGACCGACTTGCCGATGATGGACTGCAAAAAAGCGTTGGTCGAAGCCGATGGCGATGAGGAAAAAGCCATCCAAATTTTGCGTGACAGTTACGAGAAGGTCAAAGTCAAACGCGCTGACAACGAGACGTCCGAAGGCCGAATCTTCACCGTTATCAAAGATGACGGAAGTGCCGGGGCGTTGGTCGAAATTCAGTGCGAGAGTGCTCCTGTCGCTGGTGGCGAAGACCTCAAAAACTTCGGAACTCAGTGTGTCGAGCAACTCTTGAATGGTCCGGGAGCAACATCCGCCGAGGAATTGCTCTCGCAACCGGCCCCCGGAGCTGACGGCAAGACGCTCAACGAAGTCTACGAGGAAATGGTCAACAAGATCCGCGAGAAAATCGTGGTTTCCGGAGTCGCCCGAGTGGAGGGTCCGGTTGGCGCATACGTCCATCACGACGGTAAAACTGGCGTGTTGTTCCAAGCAACAGGCGAAAAGGCCAACGCTGAGGTCCTTCGCGATGTCGCGATGCACATCGCTGCGATGCGGCCGCAATACACCACCGTCGAAGACGTTGATGCTTCCGTGGTCGAGGCTGAAAAGAATCGGTTGTCCGAAGAAGCCAAAGCCACTGGCAAGCCAGAGAACATCATCGAGAAAATCGTTGATGGTCAAATGAAAAAGTTCTACGCTGAGCAAGGCGTGCTGGAATGGCAACCATTTGCTAAGGAAGACACCAAAACGGTCAGTCAAGCCTTGGCAGAACATGGTCTCAAAGCCAAAACATTCCATGCCAGCCGAGTCAGTGGATAACCAAACGACAAATCCCAACCGCAAGCCATTCCACTTGCGGTTGTTTTTACGCGCGGACAGCAAAGGAAGCCAACAATGCCCGAGGAAGCCCAGTCATCAAGTCCGTATCAGCGGGTGCTGCTGAAACTCAGCGGCGAAAGTTTTTGTCGCTCGAACGGCAGCGGCATCAGTATGAGCGAAATTGAGTCGATCTGCACTCAAATCAAGGGTGTTGTCGAGAAGGGCATCCAACTGGCAATCGTTTGCGGTGGAGGAAACATTCTTCGTGGCGGCGAATTCTCGCAGACGAATTCGATCGTCGCCGAATCCACCGCACACTACATGGGCATGTTGGCAACCGTCATCAATGGCCTGGCGTTGCAAGATGCGTTAGAGAGTTTCGAAGTTCCAACGCGACTTCAATCCGCAATCCCAATGCAAAACGTGGCCGAGCCGTTTATTCGACGACGCTGCGTTCGACATCTGGAAAAAGGTCGCGTCGTGATCTTGGCCGCCGGAACTGGCAGCCCGTTCGTGACCACCGATACCGCCGCTGCCCTGCGTGCTCGAGAACTGGATGCCGACGTGGTTCTCAAGGCCACTCGCGTGGATGGCGTTTTCTCGGATGACCCTGAGAAGAACCCGCATGCGGTTCGTTACTCGGATATCTCCTACACCGAAGTGCTTCAACAAGACCTCAAAGTGATGGACGCCCAAGCAATCCATCACTGCAAGGAACACAACATCCCGATCATCGTCTTCAATTATGGACGCGAAGGGAACATCCAGCGGGTGATCTCCGGAGAACGCATCGGTACTCGGGTCTTGCGATCCGAGGACATTCAAAAGGACTAAATCACTGTCCGGGAGCAACCAACTTCGGCCCCGCTTTACTGCTGGACGCTTTCGGCTCCTCGGCGATTGCCGGGGCTTGCTTTTTGGAGCCCTTGTTGTTCGCGGAGGGTTTCGGAATCGCGGGGAACAACGGACGTTTGACGCGGGCAGCAGCCGGTGCCTGGGGAATACTGGGCGGCGGAGTCGCGGTGCCGCCGGGAAGTGGCGGAAGATCGACAGATGGCTGCTCGGTCGAGCCTTGAGCAACCGTTTGGCTTGCCGACGTCCCTTCAATCGGGATCGCGTGCCCGTTCAGAATTTCCATCGTCTCGATATTCTGAACGAAGCCAACCAGCCACAGCGACGACAGTTGCATGGGTTTTTCGTCCAACAACTGCTCGGCTCGGCCTTCGGCGATCTCCAACTCCTTGAGGAGTTCCGACCGCAACTCTTCAACAGTTGGTTGTTCGATCGGTGACACTTCTTCCGCCACCAACGTCATTCCGCCGACACCGCTCAGCATTTTTCGCACGATGAGATTATGAATGCGAATGCCATTCTCGGCGTTGAAGTCGATCTCGTCTTCGGCCAATACAAGCACCAACCGAAGGGCGTCCGCATTGTCGTCATCAAACCCCGTCACTTGGGCCGACGTTTGGATGCGTTTGGCACTATCCAATTCCGCCGTCAGCCGAATCCGCAGGTCTGTCGCTTCTTGAGAAATCGGTCCAAGATTCTCCCGTAGACGTCGAATGACATCGACCGCCTGAGTCAAGAATCCTTTGATGGGAAACGTTGCGATTCGGCCGTTGATCGCGAGTGACGGTACCGTCATTTCACGACCGACATAGGCGTTGAGTCGCTGGGCCGATTGGAGTGTCGCTAGCGGATTGATACTCGGCACATGCTGGTGATAACGCAACACGATGACTTCATCACGAGGAAATTCTTGCTCGATGGCGGCTGTAGCCATGTCTCCCGCGATACAGGGCAGACAAGACGTGCCCGTGAAGTACTCAACTACACTCGTGCGATGGTTCTTGACCGGCTTCCGTTCGGATTTCGGTCCGGCTTGGTTCGCTAGTTTCTCAATGAGTGCCAGGTAAACCTGCCGTTGAAACTCCGCGAGCCCCCGCGTGTTCTGGTTTTTGCGAACCCAAAGTTCACGAAGTTTACTTTCCGGCAAAAGCCGATCGCCGGCACTCCAGATGTCCTCGCGGAACAGCATATTTTGCAGCGCGGGCCACGTTGCCAGTCTTGAATACAGCTTCAACGCAATGTCGGTTTCCTGCAGCTGCATCGCCGCCTCGGCTGCCGTGTAGAGCGGGATTGGTTCCAGCGGAGCTTTTTCGTGAATCGCTTGCAGTTCCGCGAGCGCGCCAGGTTCCCCCGTCAACGCCTTGTCGTAAGCCGTAAGAGCATCGACACGGCGGAACGCGGCTTCGATGTCATCACCGACGACCGCACGCATACTCGAAGTCAGTTTCTTGTCGGCTCGTCGCAGATATCGAACTCCGAGTTCCGGTTGATTTGCACGAAACGTCAGTTCCCAACCAACATCCAACTGCGCCGCTGTCAGCATGTGCTCGCCCCATTCGGCGGCAGCGTCAAGATAACTCTGAACGAACTTCTCCATCTTCTCGTCAGACAGAACTTGTTGATCCAGCGTGCCGGTCAATCGCCGGTAAACCATGATCGACAATGGCCGTTTCGGGTACTTCTTCGCAAATTGATAGGCCGCATCGAACGGCGATTCGCCGGCTTGCTCGGCTTTGATGTATTCCTCCAAGCCTTCGGACGGGGGCGTTTTCTCTCGGTCGTAGATACCGCGATTCTCGGTCAGCTCCAACCAAGCGGGTTCGACGCGAACACCACCGAAACTGGCGTTGCCCTTGATCGTGGAACCATCACGTTTGCCTTCGAAATGAATCATTTTCCCGCGACCGTCCAGATCGAAACTGACATCGGTGTCTCCAAGCTGGAGATTCTTCACGGTAATCTTTCGAAGGAATTGCGTGTCCTCCAAGACTTTGGCGGTCTGCTCTTTCTCGGACGAACTCAGCTCCAACAACGCGATGGCTCGATCCACGTAGCCCTCATTCTCGGTGAGGTCGATCATGCGAAGCAGCCAACGTCCCGACACGCTTTCAGGAACTTCGGTGGGTTCATCGGAGTTCGAAGAACATCCCGTTGTTGTGAGTGCTACGCAGAGTAAGACGGTGAATGTGAGAAATCGCATCGAAATCCTCGATCGAGTCCAAGCAAAATATCGCGTCGTAAGGTTGCCTATCGGCTGAATCGACCTGCTTCAGCCATGCGGGGATTCTAGGCGAATTGAGGGTATCTTCACCAGATCGGATTGACAGGACTTCACCACATCCGTCCTCGCCCAGCCGTTGCACTTTGGCGGTGGGTGATTAAGTTCGAGAGAACGTAACCACAAAGAGGAGATCACGATGATCATATTGAAATGGATTCGATCGGCAGCGACGTGGTTGGGAGGACGCGAACCCGTTGTTCTTCTGGCGTTCTTTTCGATTCTGATGGCAACGTGGAGTTTTATCGCGTTGGCGTCGGAAGTCATTGAGGGAGACACCGAAACCTTCGATGTGCAGATCGTACGTGCAATGCGTCAGGCGGACGATCCATCCATACCGATCGGCCCTAAATGGGTTCAGGAAACCGGTCGGGACGCCACTGCGTTGGGCGGCGTGGCATGGCTCGTCTTTTTCACGTTGGTTCTTACCGGATACATGTGGCTAGACCGCAAACAACACATGGCGATCTTTTTGCTTCTGGCTTCCGGATCAGGAATGTGTGTGAGTTTTCTCCTGAAGTGGATGTTCTCCCGTCCTCGGCCTGATGTTGTCCCGCACTTGTCACATACGTCAACCAGCAGCTTCCCGAGTGGTCACTCCATGATGTCCGCGGTTGTCTACCTGACATTAGGTACGCTGCTGGCCACGGTTGTGCCGCGAGCCCGATTGAAAATCTACATTTTGGTCGTGGCCGCAAGTCTCTCGATCATCGTGGGTGTGAGCCGGGTCTATCTCGGCGTGCACTATCCAACCGATGTCTTTGCAGGTTGGGCGGCCGGTTTGATTTGGGCGCTCACGTGCTGGATGATCGCCCGCCGCTTGCAGAAACGAGGAACCGTCGAATCCGAAACCGCGAGCGACTCTCCCAAGACTCCAGATATTTTGAGCATGAACTCAACGTCTGTTGACCCAACCCACCGCGATTCCTGAATCGTTGCTCGACACCATTCGATGAAAAAACGTTGAATACCGCTATGGACTTGTCCGCCTTGTTTGCTCCGACCGTGAATGGAATGGTATAAGCGTTGCGTTATGTCAGTCGGTACGTGAGGCCGAGCACAGAGTCTCTTTGATGCCTCACGACTGTCAATGTTTTGTGAGTTCTCTCTTTTGGAAGGCAGCAACTAATGCGATTCGTCGCGATTTTCATTGTCCCATTGATCACCGTCATGGCATTCGTGGGAGGCGTGGCCCAATCGGAGCCGAAGTCCGAGAATGAACCCGTTCAGAAAGCCCGCGGCGTTGTTTTCCACGACGAAAACATGAACGGATCGTACGATGAGGGCGAAAAAACCTTGGCGGACATCCGTGTTTCCAATGGCCGGGACATCGTCAAGACGGACGAACACGGACGATACGAATTGCCGGTTGGTCAAGATACGATCGTGTTCGTGGTCAAACCACGTAGCTGGAGAACTCCGCTATCCGAGGACAATCTGCCGCGGTTCTATTACATCCATAAGCCGAAGGGGTCCCCGAAGTCCAAATTCCCTGGTGTCGAACCAACCGGGCCGTTGCCGGAATCGATCGACTTCCCGTTGTATCCCCAAGACGAACCCGAGGAATTCCAAGCCATCATGTTTGGTGATCCACAACCACGGAACCAAGAGGAAGTGGATTTCATCACGCACGACGTGATCGAGGAACTCGTTGGAACGAATGCCGCATTCGGTGTCACGCTGGGCGATATCACTTTCGACAACCTTTCGCTGTTCGAATCGCAGGCACAAGCAATCGCCGTGTTGGGAATTCCGTGGTACAACGTGATTGGCAATCACGATATCAACTACGATGCCCGACACGATCGGCAAAGCGACGAAACCTTCGAACGGGTGTTTGGACCGTCATACTACTCGTTCGATTACGGCCCGGTTCACTTCCTTGTCCTCGATGACATCGAATGGATCATCGAAGGCAATGGACGCGGACGGTACCGGGGTGGGTTGGGTGCTGCACAGATGGAGTTCATCCGCAAAGACTTAGAGTTGATCCCGGATGACCAACTCGTGGTGCTGATGATGCATATTCCGTTGGTCAACGTCCGCGACCGTCACGAATTGTATCGGCTCATCGAGCAACGTCCGTTCTCCATGTCGATTTCCGCCCACGAACACATCCACCGCCATGTCTACATCGATGGCAAAGACGGCTGGCGTGGCCCCAAGCCGCACCATCACGTGGTCAACGTGACTGTCTCTGGAAGTTGGTGGAGCGGTGCGAAAGACGAACGTGGCATTCCACACACGCAAATGGCGGATGGGGCTCCGAACGGTTACTCGATTGTGACCTTCAATGGTCAATCATACGAATTCGAGTTCCGTGCAGCGGGGCGGTCGGCAAATTATCAAATGCAAATCCACGCACCGGAGAGCGTCGAAACGGCAAAGCTTTCCAAAACCGACGTCTTTGCAAACGTTTTCAATGGTTCGAAAAAAACGAAGGTGGAACTACGAGTTTGCACACGACCTGGTTCGGCTAACCGCACCGAGCGGCCATGGAACATCATGACGCATACCGCGGAGCGTGATCCCAAGTACGTTGAGACTTACGAGAACGAAAAGCTGTTGCCGGCGAAGAACTGGCGAGACATGCCCAAGCCGAAAAACTCGACTCACTTGTGGAAATCGACTTTGCCTGCCAATCTGGAACCAGGACTGCACGTGCTGGAAGTCCGTGCGACCGAAGCGAACGGCCGCACCTTTGAAAGTCGGCGTTTGTTCCGAGTCATCCAGTCCGAATCAGTCAGTGAGTAATTACTGAGACGACAACAGCGAGTAGAGCGATTCCTATGGAAAACCAGGAGGGCCCCCAACACAGCGAACCGATGCCTCATCGAATCTTGCTCACCGGTTCAACGGGATACATCGGTGGCAAATTGCTAACGCGATTGCAAAATCAAGGGTGTCGGATTCGCTGTCTCGCTCGTAGTCCAGAGAAACTCGAAGGAGATCTTTCGGACACGACCGAAATTGCTTCTGGAAATGTTCTGGATCGTTCGTCTCTCGATGAAGCACTTGCGGACGTCGATGTCGCGTTTTATCTCGTGCACTTGATGGGCGCGTCTGGCGATTTTGAAAAGAAAGATCGCCAAGCGGCCCAGAATTTTGCCTCTGCCGCCGAAGCAGCGGGTGTCCGACGCATCATCTACATGGGTGGACTGGGCGAATCCTCGGACCCGAATCTATCGCCGCATCTTCGCAGTCGACAAGAAGTCGGGGAAATCTTACGGAATTCGGGCGTGGAAACCATCGAATTCCGTGCTTCGGTCGTGATCGGAAACGGCAGCCTATCATTCGACCTTGTGAAGTCTTTGACGGAGCGTCTGCCCATTATGGTCTGCCCAAAGTGGTTGGCCACCCGTACACAACCGATCGCCGTGAACGATATGCTGGATTATCTCATGGCAGCAATCACGTACCCGTCGGACGGCAGTCGAGTCTTTGAAGTTGGCGGTCGAGACGTCGTCACGTATGGCCAACTCATTCGTGAGTACGCCAAACAAAAGGGATTAACGCGAGTGATGGTTTCCGTCCCATTGTTGACCCCCCGGCTTTCGAGTTGGTGGTTGGGATTGGTCACACCGACGTCTGCGGAAGTCGGTCGGCATTTGATCGAAGGGTTACGAAACCCGACCATTGTTCGAGACCAATCGGCTCTCGCGGAATTTGATATTCGTCCGATGTCAATTCAGGAAGCCGTCGAGGCAGCGATCGCAGATTCGCAAGAGCAAGACGCAGTATCATCATGAACAAGCAAACGCTCGGCATCTACCTCAATGATCATCTCGCCCTGATGAATGGTGAGCTGCAGCTTATTGTGCGTTGTCGTAGCAGTCAGCCGGGTGGTCCGCTGCGAACGTTTCTCGATGAGCTTGAGAGCGACGTCGCTGCTCAGCAGACGACGGCGAACGATGTCCGCACCCGATTCGGTTGTTCCGGCGGACTGGGAGGTCGGATCAAATCGAGCGCGGCTTGGATTGCCGAGAAAGTCGGTCGCCTGAAACTCAACGGTTCCGTCTGGAGTTATTCCCCGCTCAGCCGCGTCACGGAACTGGAAGGCCTCATCGCAACCGCTTGCGAGCGGATTGCATTGTGGGACACGCTCAACGTTCTCACCGATGCCGACCAACGGTTGGACGGGATTTCGTCCGGCTACTTTCAGCAGCAGTCCGAGAAGCATTTGGAGACGTTGCAAACCTATCGTCGAGCCGCTGCTGTCGACGCATTTCTGAACGCGGAAGACTCATCGGCCGACTGACGAAATTACTTCCCAGTTTCCGGTCCGTGCAAGTGTTCGCCACGCCGAGCGGCCTGCAGTGCATCCACGGTATCAACCGCAGCTCCCGGGTCGCCAAGAGACTTCATCCAAGAATCCAGTTCAGCCCGTAGCGTATCGCGAGTTGTCGAGAGTTCCGAAGAATCGATAAGATTTTTCATCTCGAAGGGATCGTTCGCCGTATCGTACAGTTCCTCGGCGGGCCGTCTTATGTAACGACGGGTCAGCTCGTAGACATCCGGTCGCTGCACCGGATTCGCTCCAACCCACGTAGCCCAATAGGGGTTGTTCAACCGCCCGCCCCCCATGAGATGCCGTTCGATGTAAATTTCATCCGGTAGAAGATTGCGGATATAGTGATAACGACCATCCGTCACCGACCGAATCGGATATCGTGGCCCTTCTGGAAGATTGTTGTGGGCCCCGTAGACGAAATCTCGGTGGTTTTTCGATTGACCGAGCAGCACGTTTGCAAAACTTTGACCATCGCAATCGGCCACCGGTTCGCCACCGGCAAGTTCAATCAGAGTCGGAGCGATATCAGCGTATTGCACCAACGCATTCGTCCGTTCCCCGCTCGCAACATGTCCACGCCAGCTTGCGATCAGAGCAGTATGAACACCGGTGTTCCAGTTGGTCCACTTGCAACCCGGAAATTGCGAACCTTGCTCTGACGTAAAAAGAACGAGCGTGTTCTCAGCGTTCCCGGAGTCCTCCAGGCATGTCAAAATCTCACCGACTTGCTCATCCATATACGTGATTTCCGCGAGATAGTCGGCATAGTGTTTTCGCGTTTCCGGTGTATCGGCAATGTTTTTGGGTAAGCGGATTTTCTTCGGGGGGTACTGCGACGCGTCGCCCATGACCCAGGGCACGTGCGGTTCGACCAAGGCAATCGTCAGGCAAAACGGCGTCTCGTGTTTGTCCGCCGAGATGTAATCTCGAACCGGGCCCAAGTCATGTGTACGAGTCGGCTGGCGGACACAATTCGGATCGAACCCGCCAACCGGATCGAACGGGAATGCAGCCGCCGGTTTGACATGCACTTTCCCGGCAATACCCACGCGATAGCCCAATCGCCGCAGAAAATGCGGGAGACTCTTCGTGGTCGGCCGACTCGCGGAATGATTCCAGGAACACCCATTGCGCAATGGATATTGACCGGTGAACAACTCCGCCCGACATGGCTGACACATGGCAGTCGCGAGATAAGCCTGGTTGAACGTGAGACCTCGCTTCGCCAACGCATCCAGGTTCGGAGTTTTCGCGTTCTGTCCGCCGTAAATTGGCAAATCGTTGTACGTGCAATCATCTGCCATGATGATCAGAAAGTTCGGCCGTTCGTCTCCGACAAGGGTTCCCACAAAACCGAGTAGACCGAGACAAAGTGCAAACAGGACAGACTTCGAGCGTTTCATCGTCGCTGCCTTTACGTTTCGAGGGGCCGATTGAGGACGGTGCTTGTGAAGAGATAAAAGTAAACGTAGCGAGCCACCAAGCATGAGAGCAACAAGCTCAATGGTGCCGAGTACACCATCCACTCTTCGCGTTTGAGGCCGTTAAGAATGATGACCGAAAACGTGTTGATCAGCAAATCCATGAACGCCACCGGCAGCAAGCAGATGAGCCGCCAACCGAATCGTCCCGCGAATTGAGCGGCAGTTGTAGCCGGTGGAAAGAGCTTGCGGCGTTCGGCCCACGCGTCTCCGACTTTTTTCTGCAACGATTCGGTCAGCACGGGGTCGGTTTCGATCCGCCCGCGAATCAGGCTGGCCAGCGTCAATTTGAACTGCTCGTAATGGAACAGACATTCGGAAACCGGCACCGGCCATCCGCGACCATCGGAGACTTCAACCAGCCGAACCGTTCTCCCGTACATTCGCCCGATCGATTCTTTCGCCGAATCGACTTCATCGAGATCGAAAGTCCGCAAGCCTGCATAGAGCAGCACCCGTCCGTCTTCTTGAGGAAGAAATTGAACATCGTGATAGCGGAACAACCGGGAATAGATCGTCTGGATCAGAAGGGCCAACGCAATGAGCGTGTATAAACCACACGCGATGGGCACGTGCGGGCTTTGCAACCAGTTCTTGAGTCCACCAAGTTGGGGAGTTGCAAGAAACAGCGTGGAGATCGGAATCGAGATCAAGACGGTAGAAAGATATTCCGGGAGGAACACCCCGTTATACTCGAATCGGAGTCCTCCCTGTGGAGGTTGCCGGTCGTTCACACGCAAGCCTGTCAGGACTGAGGCGGGTTATTGATGGATTTCAAAATCGCATCGAACTCCTGGGTGTCACGAATCGCTTTCAAATCCGCATCGTCTTGGATTTGCTGAGCGTCGCGGAATCCTTTTTCCACCGCGGATTTCAATGTCGCGAGTGCACGATTTCGATGGAGTTCAATTTTGCGATCGTCGGTCGGTTCCTGGGAATCCTTCGCATCGGCCAACCACTTCTCGACGGCCAAACTGTAGACGCAGGCCGTATTGTAGAGATGCACTTCTTTTCGATCTTCGCCAACTTTGTTTTTCTTTTCCGCAAGTTCCAAGAACTTGAGAGAATCATCGACTTGCCCCAGATGAATCATGGCCACAGCTTGTCCAATAACTGCATCGGAATCGGTCGGATCCAACTCGACGGCCTTCTCGAAGTTGGCGAAGGCCTGCTTGTATTTCTTCTGCGTCAGCCGGACATTGCCTCGTCCGGTGTAGGCGGCGACCAAATCTTCATCGATGGCCAAGGCAATCCCGTATTGGGCCACCGCTTCTTCGTACTTCTTCTGAGTCACGTAATGCTGAGCCTGACGAACGTACCGATAGGCGGGTGAACGGTCCCGAAGGTACTTCAATGCCCGGGTGGCGGCAGTTCGCTTTTTCTCTTTTTTCGAATGACTCGCCTGTTCGAGTGCCACGCGAGCCGTCCGCGAACCATGTTGCCAAAGTGCTTGCGACGCGGGTTCCCAAAGCTGTTCGATGGTGTCTTGTTCCAATGCCTCGGCGAGCAACTTAACTGCTCGATGGCTGCCCTCACGTCGCAGGATGTCACACAGTGTTCGGTGAAGATTTCCCGCCTTGGAATCCTTCAGAACAATCTCCGCGCAATCGAGAAGCCGATCGGACTGTAAGCGTTGAAGACTCGTCAGGGCGGATTGTTTCTCGTTCACGTTGAACTTCTCGAAACGATCCGCAATCTGCCGCGCAACTTCGCGATCGCCGATTTGCCCGAGAAGCTGAATTGCACTCTGCCGATTGGTTTCATGCTTGTCGATATATTTGAGTAGCAAAGGAATCGCCCGACGATCCTTTGTTCGGCTGAGAATCTGCGTCATGCGCGAATTCAACTTGAATTCCTCAAGCTGCTTGAGCAAAAACTCCAACGCGATCTGCTCGCTGTTTGCGTCGGAGTGCGACGACGCCAGAAGTTCCAAGGCGATCGGCTGAGTTTTCTCATCACCTTCGTCGAGGGCCTTGCGAAGCAATCCCTCCAACTTGGGATGCCCCAAACGCGTCAAGGCTCTGAGTGCGGAGCGGCCCACATCGGTGTTGAACTCCTGAGCGAACTTGTAAATCGCTTCGCCCCAAATCGGAGCTGGATATTTCGCGAGCACGTCGACAATCGCTCGCTGTGTTTCTTCGTCACCATTCTCCAACAACGATTTCAATACCACTTGAGCCGAGGCAAAACGCGATGTCGCTAACGCCTCGATCGCGATCACTCGATGAGCATTCTTCGAGTCCGCCACAATGCTGCGGAGTTTTTGAATCGCTCGTTCGTGACCATGACTCGCCAATGCAGCAATTGCGGACTCTTGCAGTGGTTCCATCTTCGACTCTGAAAGTTTCAGCAAGATCGGCAATTCACTTTCCGGCAACCGATCCCCGCCACCACGGAGAGCGGCGGCTTGGAGAATGGGATCATTGGAACGCAAGCTGTCCAGCAATTCTTCGGTCGGCAACTTCGCGTACGCGGATTGAAGTGCCGCGACAACGGCATCGGCTTTGGTCTCGTGATACAAAGGGTTGACCGTGGATGAAATGCTACCGCGATTTCGTTTTGGTAGATTCGCCACATGAACCACTCGCAGCGACGTCGGCAACGACGGGAATTGCGGATAGCTGTTGTGTCGTGATGAATTGGTCTGGCCAACCTGCCCGAGAGAATAATTCAGCCAATTCACTAAGTTGCTTTCGAGCGATGGTGTGTCGTCTTTCCATTCAAGCACCACGCGAGCCACTTTGTCTTCGGTCAAGCGGTCGAGTTCCTCGACCACCGTTCCGAGACTGATGCCATTGAGGTCGCCATGAATCGTCAAGATGCCCAGACATTCATACGGCCCCATTCGGGCGGTTTCGAGACGGAGTTTCCCACGGAACAGCCGATTGATGTCCAACGTCCGCTGCTGACCATTCAATTTCAACGTGAGATGCATCGTCGGAATGCCGCCACCAAATGGCATTCCATGAAAGACCATACCAGCGGCGGCAACCTCTCCGGGGGGAATCTTTAGTGTCTCCGGCATGAGCATCTTCTGCAAACTGCGATACTCATTACCGATGGAATAACCGTAGCTTGGAAACCCTTCTAAGTCGGTCAGTGGATAAAACTGCGTGTCCGCGGAAAACTCGATTTCGTCACGGACGAGTTTCAATTCTTTTTCCGTCGTATTGGCAATGAGCAGTTCGAATGCCACGTACCGAGTTCGAACCGATTTCCCGTTCTTGCTGGTGTAGTGATATCCAACGTAGGGCACATCGGGGACGATGTAGATGCCAGGTTTGTCGGTTGGTGTGGGTTGCGGTTTCAGTTTCAACCGCACCAATTCATCGTCCATCTGACGAAACGATTCCAACGTCAGTTCAAGTTTGGACTTTTGTTTTTTCTCGGCTGAAGCCTCACTCGTTGTGCCTTCGGCAGACGGACGCTGTGAAGACGGCGAATTGCCAAATGGGCTTTGTGCAACTGCGTATCTATCAGCGAACGTAAAACACCCGCACAGAAATGCGAGACCTGTGAGGAGTAACTTCGACACGTCTACTTTCTCCAGCACGATTTTGCGGAACAAACGCGGGGAATGCCTTGGCCGATCGCCGCGTTTGATATCTTCGCCATTATAGCGCGTTCCCATCGAAGATACACGGTTGAAGCCGAAAACCGCTGCATGATTTTACACCGTTCTTCCGTTTCTCCCGAACTAAGCCAACACGGGACCGGCCGAAATTTCGAACCAGAACTGCGTTTGCTCGCCTGCTTCGAGCACTTGCAAACCGGCGTCGGTCCCGGTTTCACAATGACTGTTCGCATGGTCCAAATTGATGGCGTCCGTGACGCAAGTGTATGGTTCTAAGCAGATTGCAGCTCGCCCCGGTGGGGTGAACGCCACCAACTCGCGGAACACAGGGTCACATCGCTGCGCCACTTGCAACCCGGCGGTTTCGTCGTAGATCACGCTGATGAGTCCGTTCGAGTCCATCTCCAACCCAGTATAAACATCGTCGAGCTTGAGCACATCGAAATACGCCCCCTCCTTCAATGCCTTCTCTTCTGGGATTGGTCCGCGTTCGCCAGTCGGAAGGCAATGATCGGTCATCCACATTTGCGTGACCGGCGATTCAATCAAACATCGGGACGGTTCACTCGCCGGCGACAACGGAAGTTTGAAGTAAGGATGCGTGCCGAATCCCCAGGGCAATGGTTTTTCATCTGGGTTGGAAATGGTGACTTCGCCACGAAGCGGTCCGTCGGCCACACTGTATCGAACGCGGATCACGAAATCCGTCGGCCACAACGGTCGCCGTTCCGGAGCGTCCTTGGAGAGTTGAAATTCACCGATCACATAATCGCCGCCCTGCTCTACGACTCGCCATGGCCGATCCAAGCAGAAACCGTGGATCGCATGACCGTTCGGATCGACGCCCACGTCGTCGGCACTCATGCGGTACGTTTGGCTGTCCCACTCGAACTCACTGCCGTGAATCCGGTTGGGAAATGGAAACAGAAGTGGAATTCCGTGCCCGCTGGGGCGCCCCTCACCGGCGATGAATTCGGGACCGGCATCGAGCACATCGACCGTTTGTCGATCGAAACGCGCTTGATACTCGAAACAGTTGAAGCCGAAATCCACGGCAATTTTCGCGGTCGATTGAGTTTGAGCGTCGGTGATCGTGACCACATTCATAGGAAAATTCCGATTAAAGCTGGGGATGTCACCCTGTTATCCTCTCGCCGGCCGCGAAGACATTCAAGCGTCAACTGGGAACATTTGGGTCACTTTTCCTCAACCGCGTCGCACCGCTGGCGTGGAAATCGTGGGCTGCTTACAATAGCGGCGTTATGTCACAGCAACCGGCTCAATTCACACCCGACACGACGACGGCAATCGTGGGCGTTGGCCTCATTGGAGGTTCGATCGCTGCTGCGTTGAAGTCGCGCGGCCATCGGGGACGCATTGTCGGAATTGGTCGGAACGCGAACCGACTCGAATCGGCCGTTGACGCGGGTTTGATCGATGAATTCGCCACGGATTCCGCTCAGGTTCAAGCCGATCTCTACGTTTTTTGCACGCCAGTCGATCGCATTCCCAAAGACGTCTTCCACGCCAGCGAAACCGCGAACGCGAACGCCGTGTTTACCGATGCGGGCAGCGTGAAAGAACTAATTTGTAACACCCTCGATGCCGACGCACTCGGTCGCTTCGTGGGATCACATCCACTCGCCGGGTCTGAGAAACGCGGTTTTGAGTACGCCGAACCGGATCTGTTTGTTGATCGAGTTTGCATCGTCACGCCGACTGAGAACTCAGCAGACTCGAGTGTGGATTTCATCGAGCAGTTCTGGCGTTCGATCGGAATGCGAACGCTGCGAATGTCACCTGCGGAACACGATGCCGCCCTGGCACAGACGAGTCATTTGCCGCATTTAATGGCATCTGTTCTCGCCGGGTGTTTGCCAATGGACTGGGCCAATTTGACATCCACCGGGTTCGCCGACACCACCCGCATTGCCGCCGGTGACGCGGAGTTGTGGACAGCCATTCTGCTTCAAAACCAAGGGCCGGTCCTCGCAGCGTGCGATCGATTCGAAGAAACTTGGCGGAAGTTTCGCCAAGCCATCGAGACGTCCGATGCCACTGAACTGACTCGACAACTCGCCCAAGCCAAAAACATCCGAGATTCGATAAACACCGATTGATTACCTTTCACCCCTCAACATAAGCCGATCTTCCATGCTTTGGGAAATTGAAATTCGCCCCGCCGCTGGGCAAACTGACCGCGAAGCCGAACGTGTCCTCGCTGATGCGCGTGACTTTGGGCTCGCCAGCGTCAACCGCATCAACACCGCTCGCTCGTTCCTCTTGGAAGGCGATTTGAGCGACGCTGATGTTCAACGAGCCGCGTCCGAATTGCTGGCCGATCCGGTCGTGGAGACGTGGACGATCCGTCAGATCGACGGGCAGCCGGTCTCGGCACATTCGGAATCCGTCTTGAATGTGTTGCTCAAACCGGGGGTGACCGACAACGTCGCCCGAACCGCTGCGGCGGCACTCGCCGATTTGCAACTTTCCATCGATGCCGTCGCCACGTGTCGCCGGTATACCTTGAACGACGACGCTACGCCGTCCGATCGCGATCGCCTCGCTGCGAAGCTGCTCTCCAATGACGCCATCGAACGATTCATCTGGGGACCGCTGCAACTCGACGGACTTGCGATCGACAGCGACTATCGCTTCGAACTGAAAACCGTCGCTATCCGCGAGATGGACGACGACGCACTTATACACCTTAGCAAACACGGCCAGCTCTATCTGAGCTTGACCGAAATGCAGACGATCCGCGATCACTTCATCAGCATTGATCGTGACCCGACCGACATCGAATTGGAAACCGTCGCCCAAACTTGGAGCGAACACTGTTCGCACAAAACACTCGCCGGTCGGATTCGCTATCGCGACGAGAACGGGGAAAAATCGTTCAACAACATGTTGAAAGAGACCATTTTCGAAGCCACGCAAACGATCCGCAAACGCCTCGGCAACGACGATTGGTGCGTGAGTGTGTTCGAGGACAACGCGGGCATCGTCAAATTCAATGATGAAGAGAACGTGTGTTTCAAAGTGGAAACGCACAATCACCCGTCGGCTCTGGAACCGTATGGCGGAGCCAACACGGGGTTGGGGGGCGTGATTCGCGATCCACTCGGGACCGGTCTCGGAGCACGCCCCGTTTGCAATACCGATGTCTTTTGCTTCGCACCGCCAGATACCCCGTCCGAAAGTTTGCCTCCCGGAGTATTGCACCCGAAAGTGGTGATGCAAGGTGTCGTCGCCGGTGTCCGCGATTATGGTAACCGGATGGGGATTCCAACCGTCAATGGAGCTGTCTACTTTGACGATCGCTACCTAGGGAATCCGCTCGTTTATTGTGGAAACGTGGCGATGATTCCGGTCGACAAGTGCGAGAAACGCTTGCAACCGGGTGATTACATCGTCGCCGTCGGTGGACGTACCGGGCGTGACGGCATTCACGGGGCGACGTTCTCATCGGCAGAACTCACGGAGGAGAGTGAAACGCTTTCCGGCGGAGCCGTGCAAATCGGTAACCCTGTTGTCGAAAAAATGGTGATGGATGTCATCCTCGCCGCTCGCGATCGTAATCTGTATTCGTCCATCACCGATTGCGGGGCTGGTGGATTCTCGAGTGCCGTCGGTGAGATGGGCGAGAAAACCGGTGCGGAGGTCTGGCTGGAAAAAGCACCACTCAAATACGCCGGTCTGTCATACACCGAGATTTGGATCAGTGAAGCCCAAGAGCGGATGGTTCTCGCCGTCCCGCCGGAAAATTGGGACGAGCTGCATGCCCTCTGTGAGTCCGAAGGTGTCGAAGCGACGATCATCGGAAAGTTCACCGAAACCGAACGGCTGATTCTCAAATATCACGACACCCAAGTCGCCGACTTGACCATGGAGTTTCTCCACGACGGTCGCCCGCCGGTTGTGAGAGACGCCATTTATGAAGCCCCGAAAACTTCGGATTGGCAGAACACCGTCTCCGTCGAAAGCAACGACTGGACGGGGTATTTGCACCAGATTCTTGGTTCGCTCAATGTGTGCAGCAAAGAATGGATCATTCGGCAGTACGATCACGAAGTGCTGGCGGGCAGCGTGGTGAAGCCTTTGGTCGGTGTTCAAAACGATGGCCCATCCGACGCCGCCGTGGTTCGTCCGCTGATGACCTCCAATCGCGGGTTGGTCATTGCATGTGGAATGAACCCGTGCTTCGGCGATGCCGACCCCTATTGGATGGCCGCCGCTGCCATTGACGAAGCGATCCGAAATTGCATCGTCGCGGGAGCCGATCCCAACCAAATCGCGATTCTCGACAACTTCTGTTGGGGCAATACCGAACGGGCGGAAACGCTTGGGAGTCTCGTACGGGCCGCTCTTGCTTGTCACGACTTTGCCGTTGCTTACGGTACGCCATTCATCAGCGGCAAGGACAGCTTGAACAACGAATTCTCCTTCCAAGACGAGACTGGTAACAAGCAAACCGTCGCGATTCCATCGTCGCTGCTCATCAGTGCTCTAGGACAAATGGAAGACGTTCACCAAGCGGTCACGATGGATCTGAAAGCCGCCGGCAACGCTCTTTATCTGCTTGGGGAAACCAAACCGGAATTGGGCGGCAGCCACTTTGCTCTCGTTAGTGAACAAACCGGCGGTGCAGTTCCCAAACTCGATGCCGAGTTGGCCACGAGGATTTATAACGGCTACTACCAAGCCAATCGAAACGGCCTTGTCCGTTCCGGTCATGACTTGAGTGAAGGCGGTTTGGCGGTTGCACTCGCGGAGATGGCTTTCGCTGGTGGTCTCGGGGTAGAAGCCGACCTAAGCGAACTATCGCAGCAGACCGGCCTGGCCGATTCGGTGGAATTGTTGTTCTCGGAAAGTAACTCTCGGTTGCTGGTGGAAGTTCCTGCCGATCGCGAGACCGATTTCCAATCGCACTTCCAGGGTCTTCCCTGTGTTCGCGTCGGATCCGTGACCGAAAGTGATCGAGTTGTTGTCCGGGCTGGGCAAGGTTCCGATCATGTTTTGATCGACGGAACGCTAGCAGCTCTCAAGCAGAGTTGGAAACAACCGTTGGCCTGGAACTAGAGACATCGTCCCCGCACATCCTGAAGATTGAGAACCCATGTCATCCGACTCGTTTAGCGATTCATCGTCATCGTGGATTTTGGAAACGCCGCCCGCGGACGTGCAAACAGAGATTGTCGACCGCTCCCACGAACTCCCGGTTGTGATCGACTTCTGGGCGCCGTGGTGTCAGCCCTGCCGAGCGTTGGGGCCGGTGTTGGAAAAATTAGCAACCGAAGGTGGCGGTCAGTTTCTGCTGGTAAAGGTCAACATCGACGAACACCAGGAACTCGCCCAGGCATTCCGCGTCAGTTCCATCCCGGCCGTCTTTGCACTGAAAGATGGTCAATTGGCTGACCAATTCGTGGGGGTGAAAGACGAAACCGAACTCAAAGCTTGGTTGCAAGGTTTGGGGCCTTCGCCAACGCAGGAGTTGCTGCGACGTGGTCAAGAGTTGTCCGAGAGCGATCCACTTGCTGCCGAGCAGTCCTTCCGTGAAGCACTCTCGCTCGAACCAGACAACGACGCCATTCGGGTTGCGTTGGCGGGCGTACTGGCGCAACAAGAGAAAGACGACGAAGCCCGGCGAATCATTGACGATTTGGAAAAGCGTGGTTTTCTAGAACCGGAAGCCCAACAAATTAAGTCGGCATTGGAACTACGAGCATCGGCCGAGGAAGCCGGTGACATCACGGAACTCCGATCCGCCGTTGCGGAAAAACCCGACGATCTCAAATTGCAATTGCAACTCGCCGAGACGCTGGCAGCACACAAGCAGTTCGAAGAGGCAATGAAGATCTGCCTGGAGGTCATTCACAGCGATCGTGACGGGATCGGTCAGGATGCTCGGGAAAGCATGCTGAAGATGTTCGACTTTGTCGGTGCTGGCTCACCGTTGGTTACGGAATATCGTCGCAAATTGGCCACAGCGTTGTATTAGGACATACGTCGGCACGCTATTGCCCGGCGGACTTCGATCCCCACGGCGATGCGGTGATCACGTCGCCTGTCTTCAACGGACGAGCGGCGACGGTGAACCCTTCCTCGTGGGCAAACGCTTTTAGTTCTCGGTACAAGCCGAAGCTGTCTGGATAAACCCAAAACGTGAGTGTGGCCCCCGGCGGTGCAAATCGCAATTCGCGGATGAAGTCCGAACCTGCCGAAAGGGCCTGACGAGCATCTTCGCTTTGCAGTTCATCAGTCGGCTGAAACTTCAGCAACACGGGCACAATTCGGACGGCAGCATACCCCAACTGAGCCCGTTCCAATCGCGACAACGATTGCCTGACAACAACGTAGTCGACCTCGAAACCACGGTAGGGACCAATGCGGCCTTGATGCTGTCGAACTTTCGTCAGCCAACTTTTCTGCCGTTGAAGTTGATCCTTCAACCGACCGATGAGTTGCTCCAACGGGACCGTTGCAACCCGACCCCCTTTGAGGTGGAAGTGCATTTCCGGCCCATTCACTTCTCGGCTGACCGGAGTGAAACGATGTTTGATCGCCTCTACACGTTTCGATTCCTGCTCCGCATCCGTGAGTTCGCGTTGCTTTCCGACAAACTCGATTTCCAACCGACGGTACTCCCGTTGGATTTCCGCCAAGCGACCCGCACGATCTTTCGTCTCGGACTCCACACGCTCGAGTTCCTGCTCTTTCATCCGACGAATTCGGTCGGCTTCGGCGCTTTGAGCGTCGAGGGATTTGATAGCCTCGGCAATTTCGTTCGCTCGTGTTTGCAGCGCGCGAAGTTCCTTCTCGGTTCCACCGATGGCTGCCAGCAATTCTTGCGATGGTGGCACGATGCGAACCGGTCGCGGTTCGGCAATCGCGGGCGGCAAAACGGGTTCGGGAGGTGATTCCAATGGCGGTGGTTCGGTTGCCGATATGATTGCCGAAGTCAACGCCGGATCGATCAGCTGTGCCGGAGCGATCGTCGGTGGTTTGCGAGTGTCTTCAGAAATGGACGGGAGGGATTCGACAGCGACCGGTTCCGGTGTTGGAATGTTGAATTCAACAACCGGCTGACGACTCACACGCACGCCCACAATCACGATGAGGATAATCAAAATCCCCACGACGTTGGCGATGATGTCCAAGAAGGAATCTGAGCCGAATTCAAGAGACGACTGGCGTTTGCGGCGGCTCATGGTTGTCCCTCCGTCGTAGTCTCAAGGCGGCTAGCTTCACGCTGTAACCCCCATTCGATCGCGGTTTGGTCCAAATGCCCGTACAACTTTTCCGCCCCCGGCGCGACACGGAAGTCGAGCGTCGGGTTCCAATAGAATTTGGTCGGCGGGTAACTCCACGATCGAGCCGTGCGTTCAATCGCTTCCAACATCCAAACGGAAATCTGGTCAGCGGTTTCCGCCTTTGCAGTCCGTACCAGAAAGGCGTCACCCACAATCAAGTGATCCGGGTAAACCTCGATCCGCACGGCCCGTTCGAACCCGATTGTCGCACGGGGATCGGAATACCCCCACCGATGCGGTCGTGGTTCCGTCTTGCGAAGTTTGTTCCGCATGTAAAGGGTCGCAAAGTCCGGCAGAATCGCCTCGCCTTGTCCACGATTCGTGCTCGGGGAGCCAGGCGTACCAGTTCCGTTCGGTGTTCCGGAAGGACGTCGAGTCGGACTCGTTGCAACCGGATTGCCAGACGAATTTGCTGCTTCGGACTTTCCGGGTTCGCCGTTTGGTTGCTCGCCTCGATTCGCGTCCTGCGATTGAGTGCCGGAATTCTCTGACATCGCATTCGGATTGGAACGACCGGGAGTGCCGAAGTTGATCTCGCCGAACTGTCCGAGTTCGTCCCCAACGTCGCCACCCTCAGCGAAAAGCCGTCTTGGTTCTTGCGAGTCTTTCGTGGGTGCTGGCGGAACGTGGGTGCCACCCCCTTCTTTTTGACCGACTGACTGTGAAGGTTGCTGTCCTCCGGACCGATTGTCTTCCGCAGATTGTCCGTTCGAGCCGTTTGTGAATGGGTGGTTCGGTTGCCCCACGCGGCCCATTCCCGATGCAGGTGGACCGCCCGCTTCGCGGCGTGTCCGGTCACTGGCGATGGCGGCGAAGGTATCGGCCTTGTCACGAGCGGTTCCGTTCTCACGCATGCCGGCTGGCAGTCTTCGGACGTTCCCAGCTTCTTCACCGAAATCGTCCGGACTCACTCCACTGAGCAAGTTCCGAGCAGCACCAGCATCACCCTCGTTTCCGGCCCCCGTCCCAGTGCCTGATAGGCCACGATCAACCAACAACTGTCGAAGCTGCCGACGTTCCGACATCAAATTCGCGATTGCACGACGACACGTCTCCGCGGCAACGGGATCAGGCTCGGGCAAGTCGAGCGGCAAATTTTCCTCGAGTAACTCGTACCCGATCGGACGTTCCAATGCCGCCAGCAAGTTCCGTGCGTTAAAAAATTCCGCCCCGCTTGGTCGCACGATCAACATTACGTACGGTTCCGGTTCGGCACCGCCGGATCGTCGACTAAGTTCCGACCAGTATTCCAGGAGCGCCTTTGTTCCCGCGAGTAATGGATTGACCTCGTTCGTATAGCCCTCGAATTGTTCGGGAGTCAGCGCGACGTTTTCCGGCACGAATCGCACGCCTTGTCCGGTCAGCTCGATTAACACGGGTCGCATATTCGTTCCCGTGCGGCCATCGAACGGCGTGATCGCAAACTTCGTCGGTGAGTTAGCCGCAACTCGTCGCGTCGCCGCGATTTGCTGATCCGTCTTGGCCAGTTGCCCACGGACCCGCTCAATGCGAGCCGCCAATTCATTGGCAAGTTGTGCATCCGCGGACGCGGTGGCTTCGATCACCTGAAGGGACTTTTCGAGTTTCTCGACTTCCGAGTCGATCTGTTTTCGTCGTGCCACGAATTGCTCGGATTTGTCCGCTCGGCGAGCCACTTCTGATTGCCAAGCCTTCCGGAGTCCCTGGAGTTCCTTGAGTTTCTCTCGCAGAGAAATGTTCGGATCCGGCGGATCAGGCCGACGGATGAACCATTCGATCGGCGGTGGTGGTGGCAATTCGCGGGGCGGTTCCGGTTCGGCTTGTGGAAGCGGTACATCGAACGGGGTCGGTTGCACGTTTCCTAGAATTACCGTTCCCGGCCACGGTGGTAGTCCGGTTCGCACTGGCTCTTCGATAGGCAGCGGTACCGGAACAATTTTCGGTTGTGCAGCGGAAGCCGCTTCAAGTTCGGCTTCCCGTTGTGCTTCCACTTTGGCAATGGCTTGGTGACGAATTCGGCGGGTCGTGACAATCAGCAAGAAGATCAACGCTCCCATCGCACAGACAAGCACCGCGAGAAATGGAAACAATGAAACCGATTCGGTGTTGCTTTTCGAGCGGCTCATTTGGGCAACCGACTTTCACCGTTCGAGTTCAAATGTCTCACTGTATACCCGATGCGTCACCGACCTGTTGGCCGTGCCGAGCAACGTGAGTCCCACCAACACGGCTCACACCCGAGCCGCGGCACACGATTCCGAAGCAATACTGAAACCGTCACGCGGCTTTGCGGTCACTGGGGCGAACACGGGCCGTCAGCATGTGAACGGCACCGTTGAGACTGTGAATCGTCTCCTCGAGCGCTTCGGTTGTTCGCAGTGCTTCCAGGTTTTCGGTCAGCCGATCTTGCAGGCGACTCAATTCGGTTTCCTGGGTCACGACCTGCAACAGCACATCCTTCTGATCGCCGAGCATATCGACCTGACGATTCAGATCAGACCGCAAGACGTCGATCGCTTGCTCGCCACGTTGGCAAATTTGCTCGCTGTGCTGGGCGGACTGGGCGAACAAGGTTGATTGCGATTCCCGGAACTCCGCCATGACTTGCTTCAATTGCTCGGCCACGGTGCGGAACGAATCGAGAAACTCGGTTCGCACGCTGCGAAGTTGTTCTTCGTGGTCCGCCAGAGTGGCTGTCATGCCTTGTGAAAGGGATTCGTTGAAGTGGTTCTGTTGATGCTGGACGGATTCGGTCCAGCGATCACGCATGGATTCCAACGATTCCTGCCACAGTTGAGCTTGCCAATTCAACAGTTCCTCGGTTTGCGTCGCAATTTTGGCGGACGCCGAGTGTTGTGCGTCCATGAATTCGTTGCCGGTTGTTCCTCCCGGCGTCACACATAAAGGAGCCAACCGACGATTGCCGATGTCTTCGACCTGTGCCAAGACGCGTTGTTCCGATTGCTCGACAAGGAAATACCCGAAAACCAAAACCAACGACAACGCCAGTGACAACGCGGTGGTATCGAAGGCAACGGCCAAACCGCCAGTGACGGCACTCAGAGACGTATCGAGTTGTTCCGGTGTGACATTCGCAATCGCCAACGTAATCCCGATCACTGTGCCCAAGAATCCGATGATCGGTACGGCCCAACTGATTGTCCGCACCAAACCGTAACTCTCGTGGACGCGATCGCTGGTCTGGTCGGCCAAATACTTGAGGTGATCTTCCAAACCCTGGCCGTTCGGACGGCTGTGCAGATACTCCGCGACGTCCACCAGGCGATTCGCCAAGTGCGTATTTCGCCACCGCTGTGGTAGGAAATCGATGGCCCGTTCCAATTTCAAACGGGCATCCAACGGCGAACCCGTATTCGCAGCGTTGTCCTGCGAGAACGGTCGCGCCGAGATCGCGGCTCGTTCGCCGACGAGACGCAACGCCTTGATCAACAGCGTCGCCATGCCCGTGCAGAACAACGCCATGATCGCGTATTCCAACGGGTGGCCGCACAGGTAGCGTTCCGCCATACCCCGATAAACTGGCAAATACGGGATGGCCTGATAAACCCCAACCGTTAACGCCGCTCCCCAGAGCAACGGCTGATTCAACAGCGTCGAAAACAAACCAGTCTTCCGATGGCGTGTGTATAGATCGGCGTTTATTGAGGCACGTTCGGAAGTAGTCATACATTTCGCTCCGAAGAAGCAACCAAGTCGGTCCCTAACCAAATTGATCGACCGATTTTGCCGGTGAGTTGATTCGAAGCGAATATTCCGGTTGAAACGGTTCCCCGCAATCCTTGACGTCTTCCTAAATCACCCAAGTTGAAACCGTTTTTCCGCGAGCAACTTGCCCGCATCATGCCGGACTGAGAAACACTTACCGCACTCAAAATTCCCGATGACACATGCGGACGGCTCAAAATTTCCCTGTAGAGCCAATTTTCGATCTGTGCTAAAGTCCCGGCCGCACGCAGTAAGCGGCGTATTGGACAAGTATTTAGAGTCGTCCGGTTCACGGAGGGACGGGCCATGCCCGGTTTGCAGCAAGCGAATCGTTCGCGATCGTTCGCATCGATCGCCATTTGGGTCACAGCGTTTGCGTCGATGGTTTTCATCGCTGCTTGGCAATTTCAGTGGTTACCCACCAGCGAGGTCGAAACCACCGACGCCGGGCCAAAACCTGGCTTCGAGTCGGTTAACGACACTGAAGAAGCGTCGCAGTCTCGGCATCTCGAAGACCTCAATTTGGCCGACGAGAACGCCCTGTTTGCCCTGCAACAGGAACCAGAAATCCCAGCCGATCAGATTGTGGATACGGCTCTGGTTCCTTCGCGACCAAACACCAGCTCCGAGCCGCCGCCGTTCACCCGCACTACGCCGGCAGCACCCGTGGAACCGCGTCGCTTGGCTCATGTCGACGACTTCCAACCGATTTCGTCCAGTGATGCGCCAATCCGCACCGTCTCGACAGAAGAACCAACCAAACCGGTCTCGAATGCGATCGAGCCGAAAAACGAAATCGTCAACAAACCGCCTGCGCAATTGCCGGTCGCCATGCCGCCCGGTTTCGATGCCGCCCAACCGATCTTGGCCCGCGTCGATGAATTACTGACCAAGGGCGGGCCTCAAGAGTTGATCGCCGCCCACAAGGAACTTTCCAAGCTTTATTGGGACCATCCCGAATGGCGTGACGCCTTGCAATCGCGAGTCGATCGAACGTCGCAAACCATTTACTTCCAATCTCAGCCGCACTTTATGAAACCTTATGTCGTTCAGTCGGGCGACAATCTTGGTCACATTGCAAAGTTGTACCACGTCCCATGGTCCTATCTGGCAGAGTTGAACCAGACCGACCCTCGCCGTATTCGTCCGGGACAGCGTTTGAAGGTCATCAAAGGCCCGTTTGGTGCCGTTGTGGACCTTAGTCGTTTCGAGCTAACCATCGAGCATCACGGTTTTGTCGTCAAACGCTACCGCGTCGGGATTGGCAAAGATCATTCCACGCCGGTGGGCGAATTCACCGTGAAGAACAAGTTGGAAAACCCAACATATTACGGGCCGAACGGTGTGGTCATCGATCAGAACGACCCGCAAAATCCGTTGGGGGAATACTGGATCGATCTCGGCGATTCCTACGGAATTCATGGCACGATTGAACCAAATTCCATCGGGCAAGCTAAATCGGCCGGCTGCGTGCGTCTTGATGACGAATCCATTCGGGAGGTTTTCGCCTTTCTCTCGGTGGGATCGAAAGTGATGATTCGTCGCTAGACCCCAATTTGGTTCTGAGATTGTCTGCGGAGCCAGCGAAAACTTCGACATCGCTGCTCCGCGTTACTGCTTCGGCATCGGCTGGTCGCGCTCACCGACGAGGCCGTTGAGAGTCGCGGTTTTGTCGATTCGTGAGGGTCCGTTCGCTTGCGGCGTCGTAAGTCGTTTGCCACAATCGGTTCTTGTCATGTTTCGGATGAACGCCGACTTGAGAAGGATCGAACGATGATGAGCGAATGGCGTCAGTGGGGACTGTTTCTGGCAGTCGGGGTCTTACTAATCGGAAACGGTTGTAGCCGCTCCTCGGATGACGATGTTGACGGTGACGACCCGTCGGCAGTACTGCTCGAAGATTTCGACGCCCCACCATTAGCTGAGTTGGACAAAACCGCGGAGTGGGAAGACCGCCCCGTGATGGATGGCCAACAGTTGCTCAAAGAGTACTGGGCTCAGAAAGAACGAATCGCCACGGTCGAAGAAGCTCTCTCGCTAAAAAACGATTCCCCCGAGAACAACGAGAAAATTCTCGATGCCCTCGGACGTCCACCAGAAAGCGACGACGAAGTCGATTGGGATGCGGAAATCGTCCGGCAATCTTCTCGGGACGTCAAGAGCACGAACCCGCTGTTTATCAGCTCCACGACTGAGTTTGACGTCATGGGTCTGACCAGTTTCGGCTTGTTCTCCTTCGATTGGCGAATGCAGCCTTACGCCGCTAAGGATACCGTTGTTTCCTGGCAATCGAGCAAGGACCGCATGTATGACAAAGTTGTGATGCGGGACGACCTGACCTGGTCCGACGGAAAACCCATCACAGCTCATGATGTGGTCTTTTCTTTCAAGACAATCATGAACCCCAAGGTTCCGGTTCCTGCTGTGCGCTCCGGGACAGACGAGATTCGCTGGGTCGAAGCCTATGATGACCATACACTCGTGTTTTTCCACAAGGAATCGCTGGCAACAAACGTTTGGAACATCAACTTCCCCGTCATTCCGAAGCATATTTACGAAAAGTCGATCGCAGACGACCCGACACTGCAAAACAGCGATTATCACGTCAAATACGAAAACAAACCCGTCACAGGCGGCCCGTACATCATCGAATCGCGAAAACGAAATTCGGAAATCGTCCTGAAGCGACGCGAAGGCTGGTATGAGCAAGATGGCAAGCGAGTCCGCTCGAAACCCTACTTCAAGACAGTTCGGTTCAAGATCATCGACGACGAAGGCACCTCGGTGTTGGCAATCAAAGAAGGCGAAGTCGAAGAACTTCTCTTGAACGCCGAGCAGTGGACGACCCAAACCAATGACTCGGATTTCTACCGATTAAACACCAAAGTCACCGCAAATGAATGGACGGGATTCCACTTCTTCTGGAACTTGAAAACTCCATACTTCAAAGATCAGCGAGTGCGGGAGGCGATGTCGTATGCCTTCAACCATGATGAGCTTCTCGACAATCTACTTTATGGTTTGCATCAACCAAGTGTGGGCACGTTCCATCCAACCTCTTGGATGGCTCCTGAGAATCCCCCAAAACCTTATAAGCAGGACCTAGTCAAAGCTGAAAAGCTGCTGGACGATGCAGGTTGGGACGATTCCGACGGCGACGGCATTCGCGACTTTGAAGTGAACGGTGAGCTGATTCCATTTGAATTCGAAATCATTTGTTCGGCTGTCGATGAGCGAATCAAAATCTGTACGCTGCTCAAAGAAAACTTGGATCGCATCGGTATTGTTTGCAACGTGAAACCGCTGGAATCGACGGTTTTGCAACAACAGATGTTAGAGCACCGCTTCCAAGCTGCTTACGGTGGATGGGGTTCTGGTGTCGACCCGGACACATCCGAGAACATCTTCACGACCAAAGCGATCGACAACGGCCGGAATTACGGCTCGTATGTCAACGAAGAAGTCGACAAGCTCTTCGAGCAAGGCAAACGCGAATTCGATCGTGAGAAGCGAGCAGACATCTATCGCAAGATTCACGAACTTCTCTGGAAGGACCAACCTTATACATGGTTGTTCTACCGCAACGCCTTCTATGCATTTAATAAAGACCTACGGGGCTATTATTTCAGCCCACGCGGTCCCTACCACTACGATCCTGGTTTCTTCGCGATCTGGAAACCAGCGAAATAAGACAGGTCAATCGACCGGCTAATTTGGTCCACGCTCATCGTTTTGTTCTTCAAGCGAATGAACTTTCAGTGAGCGAGAACCAAACAAGCATGCTTCACATCAATCATCAAAGCCTTCATTGGTCTTTGCGTTCGATTTGACTGGGAATCTTAGCGTCTATGTTCTCCTATTTGGTTCGAAGACTCCTCCTGAGCGTGATCACGCTTTTTGCGATCACGTTCATCGTCTATGGCTTAATTCGGAGTATGCCGGGAACGCCGTTGACGATGGATATGGCGACAGCCGATCCAAGTAAGATGCTCAGCCCGGCTGACATCAAACGACTGGAGCGTGACTTCGGACTCGATAAGCCTTGGTACGAAGCCTATTTCTATTGGCTGGGCGAGGTCATGCAAGGCAACCTCGGCCGCTCGTTCGCACAGAAAGTGCCTGTTGCCAAGTTGATTGGCGAACGCATTGGCCCAACACTTTTGCTCTCAGTTAGTTCTCTACTATTGACCTATTTGCTAGCCGTCCCCATGGGTTTGTACGCGACGATGAGAAGCGGCAAAGCGGACGAGCGGACGTTGAGCACAATCCTATACATGCTGTACTCGTTTCCTTCGTTCGTGGCAGCACTGCTATTGCAGATCTTGTTCTTCCAGAAACTCGGTTGGCTACCACTCTACGGACTGCATTCAGACAACTATGAGAGTCTATCGATCCTCGGCAAGCTCAAGGATGTCTTTGAACATGCGTTGATGCCGGTCGTCTGTTTCACTTATGGAAGCCTTGCCTACTATAGTCGGTTTGTCTACTCGAATATGCAGGAAGTGATTCGTCAAGACTATGTTCGCACCGCGACGGCCAAAGGACTAGGACCAAAAACTGTGCTAGTGAAACACGCCTTTCGCAACACGCTGGTCCCATTTGTGACTCTCATTGGATTGACGTTGCCGTCACTGCTAAGTGGTGCTGTCATTATCGAACGAATCTTTCAATGGCCCGGGATGGGGCAACTCTATTTCGAAGCCCTCAATGCCCGTGACTATACGATTGTCATGGGGCTCACACTGATCTTTGCCGTTCTGACATTGCTAGGCCAATTGCTAGCAGACTTGTTGTACGCTGTCGTCGATCCCCGTGTTCGGGTTTCCTAGTTGTTGCCAGCCTGAAGTCTTTTCGGAGTTCGTCTACAGAAGCTATGAGTGACCAGGAAGCAATCACCGAATCACTACCTCCCGAAACGCGGGCACGGACGACGAAGTCGCGTGGCTTTTGGGGTGAAACTTGGGCTCGTTTTCGACAGCGAAAATTAGCAATGTCAGCCTTGGTTTTCGTCCTCGGTCTGACATTAGTGGCCATGCTAGCGCCAGCGATTGTCGGCACGCGGCCGATCGTTGTGAAATACAAGGGCAGCATCTATTTCCCAGCCATGGGGTACTTCAACTCTTCCTGGGAGAACCCTGTCTTTGCGCGGGACAAATTCCGTCGTCGCTACCCGAGCAACCTCCAAGAAAAAGACCCCGAGAGCTGGGCGATTTGGCCACTCATTTACCAAGATCCTTACCGACGGGTTTACGACGACGAATGGCCGGGGATGCCGGGCAACCCTACCGGCAGCGACGGTCACCCCAATCGCTATAACATCATGGGCACCGACACACGTGGTGTCGATGTCTTCGCCCAACTCGTCCATGGCACGACTGTCGCGCTTCTCGTGGGATTTGTCTCAATGGGCATCGCGACCGTGATCGGGGTGACGTTCGGTGCGATTGCAGGGTATGCCGGTGGCTGGGTCGATATGCTGTTCAGTCGAATCATCGAAATTGTTCTTTGTATCCCGGCACTCGTCTTGATCCTGGCGTTACTCGCGATTGTCGAGCGTCCGACAATTTGGCATCTCATGGCCGTCATCGGTTGCACTCGTTGGACCGGCATAGCACGTTTAACACGCGCTGAATTTCTCCGACTGAAGGAGATGGAATTTGTTGCCGCCGCTCGCGCGTTGGGTCTGGGTCGAACACGCATTATCGTCCGACACATTCTGCCGAATAGTCTTGCACCGGTCTTGGTGCCGGTGACATTCGGAATTGCTTCCGCGATCCTGATCGAAAGTGGCCTCAGCTTTCTCGGCTTCGGTGCCCCGCCGCCCGAACCTAGCTGGGGGAAACTACTTAAAGACGGACGCAGCCATTTGGAAATGTGGTGGTTGATCGTCTTTCCGGGATTCGCGATCTTTATGGCAGTTCTTAGCTACAACCTTATCGGAGAAGGAATCCAAGAGGCCACCGACCCACGGCTTCGCGACACTTGATCACTGAAACTGCCGGTAGTTCGTTTGACATCCCATCGGAAACCTGGAATATGGAACAATCAACAGGTCCGTATTCCAGTCAGAGAAACGAGGGTCAAATGCGAATTTCAATGGCGGTAGTTGTCGCGGCGATTGCGATGATCGGTGGGATCGTGGACTCAGCCGCCGCCGCGGATGTGACCATCAAGGGAGTCCATTTGTGCTGCGGGCGTTGCGTGAAAGACGTCGCCGATGCGCTCGACGGTATCGAAGGCGTTTCCGGGGTTTCGGCAGACCGGAATTCCAAGGTCGTGAATTTCAACGTTAAAGACGACAAAGCTGCCAAGGCCGGAGTTCAAGCACTGGCTGACTACGGCTTCGGAGGCAACGCGGTTCACGAAGATAAGCCACTGGCGTTTCCAAGTCCGGGGATCAAAAAGAACGCCAAGGGGAACGAAGTCACTTTCGAAGGCGTGCATCTTTGCTGTGGTGGATGCGTTGTCGGTGCTAAGAAAGCCGTCCAAGATGTCGAAGGTGTGGCCCAAATCGCGATTGATCGCGAAGAGAAAACCGTCAAACTCACGGGTAGCAAGATTTCGTTTGCCAAAGCATTTGCAGCCCTTAAGAACGGTGGATACTTTGGCACTCTCGCCAAGGAATAACGGTCGTTAGCTTTGGAATGTCGGTCGATTCGGTCGGTGAGTTGATTCCCCACCACACTTAGCGGCACAATGTTGATCCCTCGCGTGATCCCCACAGGGACATGACTGTCGTCGTGCCCAATATCCGCGAGGGATTTCTGCATGTTTGAATCAAATGAACAAGGAGAGTTGAATGATGAAACGACTGACACAGTTCGCATTGCTCGCGATTGTCGGATGGTGTGGATTGGCGACGGCCGCTGACCCCGGCGAGCGTGAGTTGTTCGACGGAAAAACGCTGAACGGCTGGAACGGGAATCCCAAGTTTTGGAGCGTCCAAGACGGTGCACTGACCGGAAAGACCACGCCGGACAATCCCACCAAAGGCAACACCTTCCTGATCTGGGAAGGTGGCGAGGTTTCCGATTTTGAATTGACGCTGGACTACCGCATCCAAGGCGGGAACTCGGGGATTCAGTATCGCAGCTTCAAACTCAACAATGCGGCCGACGAATGGCGAATCGGTGGATACCAAGCGGATATCGATTCCGGCGACACCTACTCCGGTATTCTCTACGGCGAGAAATTTCGTGGCATTCTTGGCAAACGCGGAGAGCAAACGAAACTCACGCGGAATAACGGCAAGTTCAAGGTTGAACTGATCGAGAAATTCGGCGACTCAAAGGCGATCCAAGAGAAGATTAACAAAGACGACTGGAACAGTTATCGGATTGTCGCGGATGGGTTCCATTTCACTCACTATATCAATGGCGTGAAGACCGTCGAAGTGACTGATGCGGACGAGAAGGAACGACGCAAATCGGGTTCGCTCGCTTTGCAACTTCACGCCGGCCCACCGATGACGGTGCAGTTCAAAAACATCCGGCTGAAACCCATCGCAAAGCAAGCCGCCAAATCAACCGAAGGCAAGAAGAAGGTTGTTTTCGTGGCCGGTCGACGGAGTCACGGTTATGGTTCGCACGAACATAAGGCCGGTTGCATCTTGTTGGCGTCAGCTCTGGAAGCCAGCAGCTTGCCAGTTTCCACAACCGTTGTGACCAACGGCTGGCCTGAGGATGAATCGGTCTTCGACGACGCGGATTGCATTGTGATTTATGCGGATGGCGGTGGACGACACCCGATGAACGCACATTTGGACAAACTTGAAGAATTGATGGACGACGGTGTGGGGTTGGTCACCATTCACTATGCCGTTGAAGTTCCGAAGGGCCCATCCGGCGAAGCCCTGCTCGACTGGACCGGCGGCTATTTCGAGGCCAATTGGTCGGTCAATCCTCACTGGACGGCGGAGTTCGCGAAGCTACCTTCCCACCCAACCACGAACGGCGTGAAACCATTCAATATCAACGATGAATGGTATTATCACATGCGGTTCCGCGATGAAATGGCCGGCGTGACCCCGATCCTCAGCGATCTTCCGCCGAAGTCAACGCTGAGTCGTCCCGATGGTGCCCATAGCGGGAACCCAGCGGTGCGTAAGGCGATCGCAGATGGCCAAATCCAACACACGGCTTGGGCAACCGAACGACCGGACGGTGGACGCGGCTTCGGTTTTACCGGTGGCCACTTTCATTGGAACTGGGGACACAACCAATTCCGGAAACTCATGCTCAATGCAATTGTCTGGTGTGCCGGCCTCAATGTTCCAGCCGATGGTGTCGCCCCAGGGACCGTCACGGTGGATGATTTGCAACAAAACCAAGACTACGATGCACCGCAGAACTTTAACAAAGCTCGAATTCAAAAAATGATCGAAGATTGGAACCGCTAGGTTTGCCTGCTTCCGAATCCAATCCCGATGAAAGCGTCTGTCTTTCGTCGGGATTTTTTTATTTCGATAGACAGAAGCGGTTCACGATGCCGATCGGTCTGTAACCGAACCGTCCGTGTAAACCCGTTGTCAGGAAACCGTTTGAGTGTTATGATCCTGCCATTCGGGCAAATGCTACTGGCACTGCCACTCTGTGGAAATTCACTTCAAAACTCAATGGTCTCTCGATGGCGCAACTCGATATCAGAGTCGGTTTTGGCAGTGATTTACACCGCCTTGAAGAAGGACGTCCACTAATTATTGGTGGTATCCCCATCAAGTACGACAAGGGCGCGGTTGCACATAGCGATGGCGATGTCCTGCTGCATGCTGCCATCGACGCCCTGCTGGGAGCCGCTGGCTTAGGCGATATTGGCGAATGGTTCCCCAACACCGATGATCGCTGGAAAGATGCAGATTCTTCGGAACTGCTTGTCACTACCCTGATGACACTTCACGAGCGTGATTGGCATGTCGGCAACGTCGATTGCACCGTCAGTGCGGAACGCCCGAAACTCAGTCAGTACAAAGAAAAAATTGAAACACGACTCGCGGAGCTTCTCGGCGTGGAGCCGGAAGCCGTGAATGTGAAAGCGAAGACCGGCGAAGCGGTCGGCCCTGTCGGACGAGGCGAAGCGATCGCCGCCCATGTGGCGGTGCTGATCGTACGAGCCAGCTCGGGGGCACTCTAAGATTCTCCGCCGGATTTATTGAGATCGACCGGGGTCGGTCGGCATTCGAGACGGTCAAAACAACGGATGATTTTGAACTGGGATTCAAGGACCGATGACACTAAGAGTCTACAACACGCTCACGCGGACGAAAGAAGTCTTCCAGCCACTCGACCCCAACCGGGTGACGATGTACCTCTGCGGACCGACCGTCTACAAACCGGCCCACATCGGACATATGGTTGGTCCTGTGATCTTCGACACGATCAAACGCTACTTGGTCTATAGCGGTTATAATGTCGAATGGGTCGTCAATATTACCGACATCGACGACAAGCTCATCAACAAAGCGAACGAGTTGGGCAAGTCGGTCGAAACGTTGGCTCAGGAGATGACCGCCGATTACCTCGAGAATTTGCGGTCAATGCAAGTCACCACCATCGACCAGTTCCCGAAAGCCACTGACCATATCGGCAATATGATCGAAATGATCGGGCGATTGGTTGAGCAAGGACACGCCTATCCACTCGAAGGCGATGTCTACTTCGCAGTCAACAGCGACGACGACTACGGGAAACTCAGCCGACGCAGTTTGGATGCCATGATGGCAGGTACTCGTGTTGAGGCCAACGATCGCAAACGTCATCCTGCTGACTTCGCGTTGTGGAAGAAATCACGTGACGATGAGCCGAGTTGGGATAGTCCCTGGGGACCCGGCCGACCGGGTTGGCATATCGAGTGTTCCGCGATGAGCACAAAACTGTTGGGCGAGACCATCGACATTCACGGTGGTGGTTTGGACCTGATGTTCCCCCACCATGAGAACGAACTCGCACAGTCCGAATGCTGCTCTGGAAAGCCGTTCTCGAAGTACTGGCTTCATAACGGCCTGATGCAGGAAACCGGTCAAAAAGGAAAAGTTGGCGGTGGTCACGATCGCACTGGCGATTCGCCCGAGGAACAGCTGGCGGGAAAAATGTCGGGAAGCTTGGGAGCCAAACCGATCAAAGAGGCTGTCTTCCCGCATCACGGACCGGAGACTGTGCGTTTCTTCCTGCTCGGCACGCATTACCGCAGCCCGATCGACTTCAGCCTCGAACGGATCGCGGAAGTGGAAAAAGGCTTGGAAGGATTCTATCGGCTCTTCGAGGAATTTGAACGAGCCACCGGCCAAAACTTCTATGCACTGAACACCCCCACAACACGAAGTGAAACCGTGACTCTGACCGGGGAGCCGGAATTCGTCGCGGAACTGAGTGATTTTCGGGAACGCTTTTGGGAAGCGATGGACGATGATTTCAACACCGGCGGAGCAGTCGGCGTGTTGTTCGAACTTCGCAAGTCGGTCAACGGTTTGATCAACAAGCACGGTTTGGACAAAGGAAAATCGGCAGACGACTCTGTCCGAGACGCTTTGATAGCATCGGTGACGTTGCTGAAGGAACTCACGAGCACATTGGGCGTTTTCCAAGAACCAGTCCAGAAGCCCGCCAGTGGTGCCGATGATGAATTTGCCGGACAGCTAATGGAACTTCTGATCCAACTCCGTGCCGATGCCCGGAAGAGCAAGAACTTTGCCGTTGCCGACGGTATTCGTGACGGCTTGACGGCTCTCGGCGTGACGTTGGAAGACCGCACCGGCGAGACTCTTTGGCGACGCGACTAGATAGTTGTGAATCGGCAGATATTCTCGTATCGTTTCCTTCCAGCTTTGGAGGGCGGGCATGGCCTTTACCGAGCCGATTCAATCCAAGTCTCATATCGAAGTGCAACGCTATCTCGGCGTCGATCCGGGATTGCGTCGCACTGGATATGCAGTCATTGAACGAAGCCGGAGTGGCCCGATTCTCAGGGAAGCGGGGGTCATTCGTTCGACATCGGAGTTACCGTTGTCCCAGCGGGTGCTGGAGATCGGTCAAGGCATTCGAGATGTCATCGACGATTTCGCTCCCCAAGTGATGTCCATTGAGCAAGTCTTCTCGCTGGGACGAAATCCGAAGTCTGCGTTGCTGCTGGCTCATGCACGTGGGGCGATTCTGATGGCGGCGGCCGAACAGTCCGTCAAGGTCGTCCACTTTCCGCCGACCCACGTCAAGAAACTCCTCACCGGCAGTGGTCGCGCAACGAAAGAGCAAATGCAGTTCGCGATTCAAAATGAGCTTCGGATCGACGTGGTCCCGGAACCGCATGACGTCGCCGATGCAGCGGCAATTGCCCTTTGCATGTACCATAGCCTCCGAACCGTTTAACCTCATCAACTCCGAAGGTGCTCCGCGTTGATTACTCGCATTACCGGCCGACTTGTCTCGTTGGAAACCGATGCCGCAACCGTCGCTGTGGGTGCGTTCGAGTACGAAGTGTACCTTCCCGAATTCGTGCGACGCCAGATCCAGGGTATGATCGGCGACGAAGTCAGCCTGCGGACGATTGAATACTTGGAAGGCAACCCGCAATCCGGTCGACTCACGCCCCGAATGATCGGCTTTCTTTCGAACGCCGAGAAGCAGTTTTTCGAAATGGTGTGTTCGGTCGATGGCGTGGGCGTGAAAAAGGCGTTACGAGCGATGGTCAGGCCGGTCGCTGAAGTTGCAACGGCCATCGAGGAACAGGACGTCAAACAGCTGACAACTCTCCCCGGTGTTGGTCCGGCGGTGGCTGAACGGATTGTCGCCAAACTTCGACGCAAGATGGCTCGGTTCGCTTTGATCGTCGGTCAGGAGTTTCCCGAATCCGACGTTGCAACCGGTCGGGACATTCTCAGCGAGACCTTCCAAGCACTTGTGGCACTTGGACACTCCGAAGCTGATGCGCACGACAAAATCGAGCAGGCGATCGCGAGCAAGAAGAAATACAAATCAACGGATGAGCTGATCCGTGTGATTTACCAGAATCAACGCGGATAAGCCGATCGACTCTGACCGACAGCCTTTCGGTCAGTTACACACCAGAGCGGATGAAGATTTCGTCACCGTCTTGGACGATGTACTCTTTGCCTTCAACGTGATTCAAACCCGCTGCCTTCAACTCGCGTTCGGAACCAAGTTTCAGCAGGTCATCGGCTTGCCAAACTTCCGCACGCACGAATCCGCGAGCAAGGTCACTATGAATCGAATGAGCGGCTTCCAATACGCTCGACCCACGTTTGAGCAACCAGGCGTGAACTTCTTTCTCGCCTGACGTGTAAAACGTGATCTGGTCGGTGACTTCAAAGATCATTCGCAGCAGTTTGCCACGACTGGGTTCACCAAGTCCCATTTCATCCGCAAACTCGGCACGCTCGTCGGGTGAAAGTTCGGATACTTCCAACTCCAAACCGAACGGTGCTGCAATCGCACGCGGTCCGAGTTTCTCAATCTCCACAATCGCGTCTTCCGGAACTTCGCTGTCAGCCGTGTTCAGCACCACGAGTTGCTTCTTGCGACTCAGCAAAGAAAACGCCCGGGCTGCCTTTTCTTGCTTTTCCGTGAATTCCATCTCACGAATCGGTTGGACATCTTGCAACCGTTCGGCAATCGGCTGCAAGGCTTCCAATTCTTCTTGGAGTTCATCGCGATCGGGGCGAGGTTTCGCGGAATCTTTTTTCAGCCGCTCAATCCGATTCGTCACGACTTGCAAATCGGCGAGAATCAGGTCTTCCTCGAAGGCCTGAACTTCGGCAACGGGGTCGGCTCCTGCAAAGACACCCACAACCTGTACTAGCGCCGCCGCCTCACGGATAATTCCGAGACGCTGGCCGTTCGATTCTTGGCTATCCCGACTGAGACCGGGCGTATCGAACAACTCGATCCGCGCGGGCACAATCTTCTTGGGATTATAGTGAGCGACCAAGCGATCGAAGCGTTCGTCAGGAACGTCGGCAACACCGACCTGACCAGTGTGGGCTTTGGCAATATCGGGTGCAATTCCCGTGAGCAACTCAAAAACCGTGCTCTTACCACCGCCTTGATATCCCACCAGACCAATTTTCATCCGTCAATTGCTCCGAGAAATTCAGGAGACGTCGAGATTAGCCATAATGGGTTTAGGCGACAGTCGACTCGAACGCATTCCGATACCAGGTGATTGTTGGCTCTGCATCGTCGGGCCAGACAATCCCGACAACATCGAAGCGAACCGGCTGGCGACCGTACAGGCCGCGCCGTTTGAGATAGGCAGCGGCACTTCGGGACAAACGTCGCTGTTTATCGAGATCGACCGCATCTGATGGCGAGCCGCCTTCGGCAGCCCGCCACGTTTTCACCTCGACAAACACAAGTCGATCGGCATCGCGTGCGATGATGTCGATCTCGCCGAACCGATTCCGGTACTGGCGGGCGACAATCTTAAGTCCCTGTTTGCGGAGAAAACGGGCGGCACGTCGTTCTCCACGGTCACCCAACCAGCGGCTGAGCCACTGCCGCACGACTACTTCTTCTTAGCAGGACGACGCTCGGCCAAACGAGTGGCTTTCCCGACGCGATCACGAAGATAGAACAGCTTCGCACGGCGGACAACACCGTGTCGCTTGACTTCCAGCTTCTCGATTTTTGGCGAATTGACTGGGAAGGTCCGTTCGACGCCTTCCCCAACAACGATTCGACGAACCGTGAACATCTCGCGGGTGCCTTCGCCACGACGGGCGATCACCACACCACTGAAGACTTGGATTCGCTCTTTGGTCCCTTCCAAGATCTTCAGGTGGACGTCAACAGAATCACCGATTTCAAATTCAAGCGGTTCGTCGCGAAGGCTATCCTTCTCGGCCGCGTCTAGAAGAGGGTTTTGCATGACTCACGCTTCTCGCTACTAAATACGAACTTAATCGCTTGAACAAACAAAAACTAAGAACCAGCCGAACCGTCAATCAAATCACTTCGCCGCTCTTGTGTACGGAGTCGGCTTTGATCCCGCCGCCAGTCTTCAATTTCCTGATGATTACCGTTGAGCAACACTTCTGGCACACTCATGCCTCGAAATTCACGAGGCCGAGTGTACTGCGGGTACTCCAAGAGCCCCTCGTCAGCGAAAGACTCGAACTGACTGCTTGTTTCTTCACCCAACACGCCCGGAATCAGCCGAATCACCGTATCGATCAACAACATCGATGGAACTTCGCCACCGTTGGCAATAAAGTCCCCGACGGAAATCTCCATCGGCTTCAAACCAACCCGAACACGTTCGTCGAACCCCTCGTACCGACCACACAACAGCAAAAGCCGCTTGTACTCTGACAACTCGCGAACAACCGACTGTTTCAACGGTCGCCCTTGAGGGGTCAACATAACCAACTGACCTGGCTCGTCAGATTCTGCCTGAACCGACTCAACGCATTGATAAATCGGATCGCACGACAACAACATGCCAGGACCGCCACCATAGGGACGGTCATCGACATTCCGACGCTGACCTTTCGCCCAGTCTCGAAAGTTCCACAACTGGATATCGACGAGACCGCGTTCAATCGCCAATCGCAACAAGCCATTTGACAGATAACCGGCGAACATTTCCGGAAACAATGTCAGCACATCGAACCGCATGACCGCACACTCACCTGCCGCTACAGCCTAGCCTTCGGACGATTCGCCTTCTTCGGCCGCACCTTCAGCGGGAGCCTCGGCACCTTCCGCAGACTCTTCCGAGCTTTCGGCTACTGGCTCTGGTTCCGGCGGTGCTTTGGGAGGCGTCATTGGAGGCGGAGCAGCAGCTTCACCCCAATTGTCTTCTCGTAGCTTCTTGATCAGAACAGCGACCTTTTCACTAGGCTGAGCACCAACGCCCAACCAGTGATCAACGCGTTCCAAGTCCATCCGAACCCGTTCGTTCTTTTCACGAACCATCGGATCGTAGAAGCCGATCTCCTCAATCGCTTTGCCGTCACGCGGCCGCCGCGCATCCATCACACAGATGCGATAGAACGGCCGATGGCGGCGTCCCATCCGCTTCATCCGAATGCGAACTGCCACGCTTCACTCCTCATTGAAAAACGCACGTTGGCGAATGGATTCGTATTTCGCACGAATTTTCCGCCGTGTAACCAAAACGACGATTGTAGCCACCCAATCTGGGGTTGCAAGCCAGAGAGGTTTTGAATCCCGAAAGAGTCCAGGGAAAAACCATCATTTTTTTGCAAACTGCTACCCAAGAATATCTCTCCACACGAAACCGTGAACATCCGTAAGTCTCATGTCGCGACCGCTGTAGCGATATGTCAGCCGTTCGTGATCGATTCCTAACTGATGCAAGACAGTGGCCCAGAGATCGTAGATTGTGGCGTTATTTTCGATGGCATGGTAGCCGAATTCGTCAGTTGCCCCATGCACAACGCCTCCCTTAAGACCACCACCCGCCAGCCACAGACTGAATCCGAAGGGATTATGGTCTCGACCGTTCCCTTGAGCGAACGGAGCCCGGCCAAACTCACCTGCGAAGACGACGAGCGTGGATTCCAGCAATCCGCGTTGCTTGAGATCTCGTAGTAATGCAGCAATCGGACGATCGACTTGCTCGGCCATCGCTCCGTGGCCACGTTTGATGTCACCATGTTGGTCCCAAGGGTTCGCATCGTTTCCAGCACCGATCCGAACGCTACTACACGACAATTCCACAAACCGCACGCCGCGTTCGACCAGTCGTCGGGCCATCAAGCATTGGCGACCATATTGAGCCGTGTGAGGGTTTTTGTCTGTGACACCGTAGAGTTCATGAATGTGCTGCGGCTCGTGGGTGATGTCTGTCAGTTCGGGGACGGCTTGCTGCATTTCGAATGCGGTTTCTGCATTGGCGACACAATCCATCACGGCTTGCTCGACCGCCACTCGATTCGCAAACCCCCGATCCAACTGTCGAATGGCATCAAGCGCGACGCGCTGTTGTTCACGAGCGACGCTCGGGGTGATGTTCGGAACGGCGTTTTTATTGGTCAGATTGAAGATCGAACCGCCGGTGTTGGCGGGCAAGAAACCGTTGCCGAACAAACTGACTCCACCATGAGGAATGCCGCAGGTGTCGGTTTTCAGCACCACATACGGGGGTAATGTGGCGTTTTTCGATCCCAGACCGTAAGCCACCCAGGCTCCCGCGCTGGGATGACCGAGAAATGGAAACCCGGTGTGGAAGAAAAAATTGGCTTGGGCATGTTCGGAGAAGTTGGCCGTCATCGCACGCACGATCGCCAAGTCATCGGCCTGGGCGGCGATCTTCGGGAAGAGATTGGTCATCTCGATTCCCGACTCGCCATACTTTTGACTCTCCCAATAGGACTGCTGAATTTTGCCGACGTTGTCGAACTGTGTGCGTTCGACGCGACCAGGCATGGGCTGCCCATGCATCTGCTTCAGCATTGGCTTGGGATCGAACGAATCCACATGCGAGACCCCGCCCGACATGTAAAGCAAAATCACCGACTCAGCCTTCGCCGGGTGGTGCAATACCGTGGGTCCAGCCGGTGCCCCTTGCGTGGAGTTGATCAGACCAGACGCTGCCCAACCGCCTACACCGGCGGCGGTTAGCTTCAGAAAATCGCGGCGATTCGCTGTGTCACGGAACATAAAGAAACTCCTTGGAATTCAGCAAAGCATGGGCGATCGCGTAGTAGCCGTCATTTCGCAAAAGAGGACTGCTTCGCAATTCCACAAGTTGCTTCTCTAGTTGAGTCAGCTTGTCCTGAAGGTGGTCCAAGGTCGAGCGTTTGGCCTTCCAAGTTTCTTGCTGAGACGGTGTCAAACCGGCGAAGATGTCGGCGTCGGTGGGACCGCTACCGGGGATCGTCTTGGAAGCCACTCGAACTTCGTCTTCAGTCAAAGCACGATCGTACAACCGGGCGGCTTCGATGCGACCCGTAAGAAGTCGACTGGCATTCGGTCCCGTTCCGTGCCGTAATCCGAACAGAACCTGGAACTCACCTGCGGAGTAGTCGAACAGATTGGTTTTGCGATACGGTTTCGCGTATGTCTCGCCGTTGCGATAACTGCGAATCGTTCCGTCGGCCTCGTAGACCAAAACGATGTGAACCGGCTCTCGGTCGGCATCTGTTTCGGGCGTGCCCTGGAGGGGGATTGTCCGTCGAAAATGATCGCTGCCGGCTAACCAGCGTCGCGGGACGGCTTCAGCGTAGACAATGGAATCGAACACGCTGCCATCGAGCGTTTGAACCGACATGGCACCACCGCCGCGTTGATCCAACCCGTCCAGTTGCACCAACACCTCCAGCGTTTTTGCACGCAGCGGTTTGGGAAGCGGTTCAGATGCTAGAAACCCTCCGTTGAGGACGAGCGAACCGTTTTCGATTCGGGCATTGCCGACCAATCGACCTTTGAGACCACCGATCGAATCGGTCGCGTCATTTTCAAAATCCCAGGAAGCGATCGGTTGAAGATCAACTGTATCAGCGGAATTCAAGGTGACTTCATGCGAGACGCGAAATGGTTTCACCCATTGTTGCCAATCTTTCCGAGCGCTATTGAGATTTGTTTTTTGTCGCCCAATTTGTTGGACCAACACCGCAGCTTCGGATTCCAAATGATGCCGTCTGTTTCGGTATTTCTCTAAGAGTCTCAATTCCTCTGCAAAGGGATCACGGGCATAGACTTGGTGAAACATCTCCGTGATTTTTTCGGCCGGTGTTGAGAGAGCATCATTCTTCTGAATGCGTTGGGACCAGACGTTGGCGGCGTTCTCGACACGCGAGCCGTTCATGAGTGCCAGATACTGAGCGGGCACATCGGTGTGGGTTCGTGCTCCAACCGTCGATACCGGAACCGGGGCGTTGAAGACGCTCAGAAACGGATCCAGCCGATTCCGAACAATCGGGAGCTGCACCGCCCGACGCTGATCCCCCGCTAACTGCCCAATGGAATCGTAGATGGCTTCCGCGTCGAGTCGCCGAGGTCGGTAGAACGAAAGCCATTTGTTATCGGGGTCACGTTCCAGCGTTTGCGGTGGTGCGGAATTCGCAATCCGAAATGCTCGACTGGTCACCATTTTCCGGAGCGTCCGCTTGATCGACCAGCCATTTTCTTGGAAATCTACCGCCAGGAAATCGAGCAATTCGGGGTGCGTCGGTTCGCTGCCGAGCCGACCGAAGTTATCGACCGAGGAAACAATGCCACGTCCAAAACAGTAAGCCCATAAGCGGTTGATGAGAAGTCGTGATGTCAACGGGTTTTCGGGACTCACGATTGACTCGGCCAGTTGCAAACGAGCCGGTCGATCCTGTGAGAATGGTTCTTCTGAAAAGGCTTCCAAGAATTGATGAGGCACCGCTTCCGCCTCTTGGCTCTGGTTTCCCCGCACGAGCAACGGCTGGGAAACCGGTGCGGCGTCGAGCACACCGGGGGCACGGCGTGTTACGGGAATCGCGGCTTCGAGTTGCCGATATCGACCAACACCGTTTTGCAACGGGGTCGGCAACGACTCCAACTGATTTGACACTAAGCCCAGACGGACAAACCGATCGAGAAACTCTGCTTCCGCATCCGTGATTTCTTCAGCCTTCCACTTCGAGACAACTTTGCGAATGGCCGCCTGGTAGGCTTGCAGTAACGTCGCTTGATCCTCGATTGAAGTGACATCGTCGCCAACTCGCAACAAAGATGCCCCAAGTGCTGGCGGTGGATTCTCTCCGGCAAAGATTTCGGTCACGCCAAACCATGACCGGTCTGACCCACCCGGTCGGGGAATCACGTCTTTCGACGTCCGCAACTCGTAGTGCACCTTCTCGCCAAGCCAATAACTCCATTTGCGTTGCGTGGGCTGCCAGCTGAGACTGGGTAGGTTCTCGATCGGCGTCTCGGGGTGCAATCCCCCGTGCGTGAGTGGATAATTCCGAATCGGTACCCGCAGACGTGCATGTTCCCCGGCGACCCGCACCCACGTCGCTTTCCCCTTGGAAACCACATTCGCGGAACTCAAAACAGCGGCGTGTTTATCGGAGATGAGATGGGAATAGATGCCCCGCGGATAGATACCACGAACAACCTCGGTGCCGTTGGGTTGCAACGCAAATGAACCACTTGGGCTAACGACCGATGTCGTCCCATTTCCGCTACTGAACCACTGATTCACCTGGTTTGGATCACGAAGATCAATGTAAATGTCGGCCTGGGCAATCGCGGTGGCGGACTGTTTTTCGATTTGGATTTGTCGAGCATTGAGTTCGGCTAGTCGATTTGAGAATTCGTCGGGGTTCGCATCCTTCAATTTTGCCCAAAGACCAAGCGGGTCTCGAACAGCGTCAACTTTCTCCAGCTGCTTTTCGATCGCTTTCAAGCGGTTCGGCAGTTCATCGACTTCCGATAGCCAATGATCGCTTAGATTCTGCCGAATCGATTTCTTGAGTTCCGTAATTTCGTCTTTGTTCGTGGCGAGTTTCGCTGGCGTGTCGATCAACACTGTCGACGGACGACTGCTGATCATCACACCGAATAACCGGTAGAAATCCTTTTGACTGATCGGATCGAATTTGTGATTGTGACACCGGGCGCACGAAACCGTGACACCCAACATCGCCTTCGAGATGACATCAATTTGGTTGTCGGTAAAGGTGATTTGCTCACCATACGCATCTGTCACGCCAAACCCATGCGGTACCATTCGCAAGTGAGCCGGTCCAATGGCAGATTCGTTGAGTTGCAGTTCGCGATTGAGCCGCGGATTCTCCAGCAGATCGCCAGCCAAATGCTCTTTGAGAAGCTGATCGTACGGAACATCGGAATTCAACGCCCGAATCAAATAGTCTCGATATTCACTCGCAAACGGGATTGGGGGATCGCCTTCGCTTCCATGCGTTTCGGCGTAACGGTACCAATCCATCCAATGCCTTGCCCACCGTTCACCGAACGCCGGCGAGTCGAGCAACTCATCGACCAACTTCTGATATGCGGCGTCCGAGGGGGCCGCAAGAAACTCGGCGGTTCGCTTCGGCGTGGGGGGCAAACCCGTGAGGATCAAGTGAACCCGGCGAATCATCGTTGCTGGATCGGCCAACGGCTGCGGTGACAAACCGGCTTCGTCCATTTCGGCGAACACGAACCGATCAATCGGCGACGTGGACCACTCCGCATTCGCAACACTCGGAACTGCTGGCTTTTTCACCGGCTGGAACGACCACCATTGTTCGCGTTCCCGACGAATGTCCGGCCAAGCTCGTTTCGAACGAAGATCGTCTTTCTCCGGTTTGGTCAATCGCGGATCATACGCGCCGGTTCGAATCCACTCTGTGAAATCGTCGATGATTGACTGATCCAATTGCGGCGCATTCGCAGGCATTTCGTAGCCATTCTTGTGCTGAAGCGCCCAAAGCAAAACACTGTCTTCAGGTTTCCCAGGGACGATTAGATCTCCCGAATCACCGCCGTCCAACATGGCTTGACGATAATCAAGCGCTAACCCGCCTTTTTTCTTGTCGAAACTGTTATGACAACCGGTGCAATGCTCGACGAGCACCGGCCGAATTTTCGTTTCGAAGAATTCGAGCTTGGTGGCATCGTTCGCCTCGATGTCAGTCGAGACCAACCCGCAGACCAAACCTATTAGCAAAAAACATCTCATAGCAACCATCCCGATGGATCGCGCTTCGCGGACCGTGAGAGTCTCGACAAGAAACTACCATGTCGTGGGTGAGTTCTTCTCAGAGATACCGGGAACGATCGGTATGTGTCAATGCGTTGAGCGTGAGTCGTACGGATTCGGTCTTGTGTTCGTGACCTCCGCCGGGAGATTTCCGACCACCATCTTGAACGAACCGGGAAGAATTGGTCACGGCACACCATGTTGATATCATGACATGGCTCCCGATGGCGACCACTGTGATTTCCTGTGAAAGTCCGTTTATGAGAACCCTGCTGTCGACCGAGACGATTGCCCAACGGGTGACGGAACTCGGTAAATCGGTCACCAACGATACTGACGACGAACCATTGACCGTCATCGGCGTGTTGACCGGCAGTTTGATCTTCCTCGCAGACCTAGTTCGCAAAATCGAGACGCCGACGCAAATCGGTTTGATTCAAGCGTCGAGCTATCGCGGGACGGCAACCCGTCCTGGGGAACTCAGCGTGGATTTCTCGTTGCTTCCCGATATTACCGGTCGCAATGTGCTCCTCGTCGATGACATCTTGGACACCGGACAAACACTGCAGCGACTCGTCGCACATCTTCAAGGTCAAACCCCGAAGACGCTGAAAACGGCCGTGTTGCTCTGGAAGAAGGTGCGGACCGAAGTGGAAATCCAACCGGATTACACAGGTTTCCAGATTCCGGACGAATTCGTGGTTGGGTACGGACTGGACTACAATGATCACTACCGTCACCTTCCCCATATCGCCGTCTTGGACGAAAACGATCTGTAGAACACTCGGTCGTGGATCGGGGAGGATTTTGGTTGGCGCACGAAAAAACCGGTTCGCGGCAGAAACGCCGGGAACCGGTTAATCGGAATCTATATTTTCGCAATCGCGACGCATCGCGAGCTTTGGGTCGAGCTTCCGTTCACGAGTTTGGTCGTACTGCGGGATGATCTGCTTAGGTACCGTCCCTGAAACCAGGGCAGAGCATCCGCTGGCAATCGCTGGGTATCGGGGCGTTGGAACTGTGTCGCTTCGATAGTCCGAAGAAATCACTCGCTTTCGAGCGATCCGCGGGGCCATTCCCGTCGACAATGTTCGGCGGCTGCCGATTAGGCGATCTGCTTTTTACGACCGACCAATGTCCGAATCCGTTCGGCCAACAGGGCAGCGTCGAAAGGCTTCCGAAATGTCTCGTTGAACAGAGTGCGGTCGAAACCGCTTTGACTGTCCTCATCGCTTAACAAGCCGATGAGAACCGTCTCTGTATACTCGTTATTGCGTTTCAGGTTCTGGGCAATCATCAGGGCTTCATTACGGCCCATGGTGAAGTCCACAACCACGCAATCGGGGTGTAGGCTTTCGGCTTGAATACCAGCCTCAAACCCACTGGCGGCGGATTCGATTTTAAAATCGTTCTCGCCCATCATATCTGTCAGGCTGTTTCGCACTGGGGCATCGGCCCCCACGAGAAGCACCTTGCCCATGGCCTCGTCCTCGAGTTCGCCCAGCGGCATGCCGTGCTCTTTCAAGAAACGAATTAGGTGTTCGCGGGGAATTCGGCGGTCTTGGGAACCGGGGATCCGGTATCCACGAAGACGGCCAGAATCAAACCATTTGCTGACAGTGCGAGGTGCCACCTTACAGATCTTGGCTACTTGTCCAGTAGTGAAGATCGTCCTCATCGCGGGCTCTCCAATAATCGATCATGCCAACAAAGAGGGTTTGTCGGGCCCTCCGGATACGCACCCCTAACACAACGGTTGGCACTTCCTGGCCGGTTCTGGGTCTTAAAAAGACCAGGCTCCATGACGGACATTGCCGTTGCGGTCATTGGGTTGGGGTTCGAATCAAGGTGGATTGGGCTTTCGGCGAAAACCCGATTTCTCCTAGTTGACATTGCGACACCTAACAGGAACACTCAGTCCCTGCCGATGCGTGAAAAGGAATCCATCGATCGAAATCACAAGCTGTCGCGGCAGTGCAAATCGCACTTGACACAACGGGAAGGGGCAAGGCAGGACCAACAACCAATCGCCAAAGGTCGTCAGTGTCAGCGGCAGGACAATACCGAATTGAACGCAACGTTCTCCGATCTCGTGAACTTTCAAGAAAAGCACAACGCGATCGTACGACCATCACGGTCGAAACAACGATACTGTATCTACCCCCCAGTGAATGGCCTCATCTTCGACATCCTAAAACTTCGCCCTACAACTGTTGAAAGACGATTCTCAGGAAGTTTCGGAGTTGGTCATCTAATACCATGTATCGTTCCGCTGGTTATGACTTCTTTAGCGAGTTTGTCTTGACACACTTCCGCTTGTTTGTTCTCGAAGCGATTTCCCGATTCGAACGATCGATTGGTCTAAGCAGTTGGCATGCCTAATTGCCACGTTTCCCCTGGCGAAAACTGACCACTTGACCGGAAACCGTGGTTTCCCCCTGCCAAATCGTCATTTGCAAAGGCGTTAGAACCGGCACAATTTAACTGACAAGCGATTCCAAAAAATTTGTTCGAAGCCGATTCGTTGTAATCTTGGGAGTTGGAATTGGTGGATTTTTCACAACATCGCCACACAAACGTTGTGAAAAATTCACGCGTGCATCGGTGATTTCCCCAATCGACGCGGTCTCCGTGACACCGACCGTCCGTGTTGTGAAGATTCCCCACGCAAACCGGTTTCGTTTTTCGTGTCACAGCGGCATAATGTAGCGAAATGCCAAGCCGTCATGCGGCTGAACCGCTGGATAAATGATTGTTTTGCTTCCATGCCCGCTGCGAAAAAGAAAAATCCGACCGATTCTGCCGACCTCCCCATCCGGGTGTTGATCATCGACGACGACGAAGCCCATGGCCAAACCGTCGCCGAGTGTTTGGAACGCGCCGGTAGCGAGTGTACTGTTGCGGCTTCCGGTCAGCAGGGTGCTCAGCTCATTGAGAGCGAGACCTACGATGTCGTCATTACCGACCTGAAAATGGAAGGGATTGACGGTCTACAGATCCTCCGCAAGGCCAAGGAAGAGTTGCCCGACGCAGGTGTGATCTTGCTGACCGGCCACGGTTCGATTCAGTCCGCTGTCACGGCTATGCAGCACGGGGCGTACACGTATCTCCTCAAACCGTTGGACGTTAAGGAGTTACAAGATGCCGTCATTCATGCTGCCGACCGGTTGCGGTTGATCCGTCGCAACCAGGAACTACGTCGGCAATTGGATGAGCGGTTCGGTTTCGAAGGCATCATCGGCAACAGCCCTCAGATGCAGCAAGTGATCGAACGCTTGAAAGCCGTCGCTCCAACGGATGCCAGCTGCCTGATTACTGGCGAAAATGGAACCGGAAAGGACCTCGTTGCTCGGGCGATTCATCAGAACAGCAATCGAAAGAGCAAGCCGTTCGTGCCAATTAACGTCGCGGCGATCCCGGAAACAATCTTGGAAAGTGAACTCTTCGGGCACGAACCCGGTTCGTTCACCGGGGCGACCACACGACGGATCGGCAAATTTGAATACGCGAACGGCGGGACACTCTTCCTGGACGAAGTCGGCGAAATGCCGCTCGACACGCAGGTGAAACTCTTGCGAGTGTTGGAAGACCGGAAAATCACGCGTCTGGGTTCCAACGAAGAAATCCCCGTCAATGTCCGTTTGATTGCCGCCACGAATGCGGATCTCAAAACGATGGTCGAGGAGAAGAAGTTCCGAATCGACCTCTATCACCGATTGAAAGTGGTCTCGATCCGCCTGCCGTCATTGCGAGAACGTCGGGGCGACATCACATTGCTGATGGATCACTTCTTCCGTGAACTCTCCGAGAAAACTGGCAAGGAATGCCAAGGCTTTTCCAAAGCCGCTCGCCAGATCATGATGAAATATCACTGGCCGGGAAACATTCGGGAGTTGCGACACACCATCGAAGCGATGCTGATCTTGGACATCGACGGGCTGCTCGATGTGGACGACTTGCCGATGGAACTTCGCGAGAGCGTGCAAGGTGAATCCGAGCAACTACCGGTAGAGTCGAACATCGGGACCGAACACCTAATCGGGCAAACGCTCGAAGATGTGGAGCGGTATTATATCCAACGGGCGCTTGAACTTGCGGAAGGTAACCGGCAAGAGGCCGCCAACACCCTCGGCATCAGCGAACGCACTTTGTACCGCAAAATCAAAGATTATGGTGCGGAAGGTGTGAAACCATAGATTCGAGCGACGTCGCAAGCCTACCGATTAAACAGCGACGTTCACTTGGAGGCCAGGGAACCGAAGACTTATTCGGGCATCGCGGACAGGAACGATCGCATCGCAGTCCCGGATTGAAGCGAGATCGTCGCGTTTCTCTACTCTGTCATTTCGAGCCCATGTTGACAATGGGCTCGAAAGACAGTGGTAATGGTAATCTGAGCTTGGCCTACTGCTCGACTTAGTTGGACGTTTTCGCCGCCCAGTGCTTGTCCGCGAAGTCCAAATACGCGTTCCAATCGAACGGCTTTACGTCATGTCCGCCACTGCGAACATGATATCCAATTTGCCCCTGTACGGGTTCATCGACCGCTGGCCATTCTTTGGCCGGAAGCCCTGGCGTTCCGAGCAGCTTGTAAACCGGATCAGCGTGCAAACCCGATAGGAATTCGCCTCTCGGATCGGCCCATTTATCCCCAATGGCACTGGCAATGTAGACCGGACGGGGGGCGATCAAGGCGATGAGTTGGTGTTGATCGACCGGAATCGCGTCTTCGTTACCGTTGTATTCCTTGAACGTATCGCAGAACCAATGCGGGAATGATGTGTTAATCCGTTCAACAGTCTCACCGAACCGACGTCGTGACAACGCCGCCCCACCGCAACCGGAATCGTTGGAAATAACGATCGAAAAACGAGGATCACTCGCCCCAGCCCACAGCGATGTTTTCCCCAATCGGGAGTGCCCCATCACGGCCACACGACTAGCATCGATGTCGTCGTCTCTTTCGAAGTAGTCCAGAACGCGACTCAGCCCCCACGCCCAACCCGCAACGGAGCCCCAACTTTTCTTTCCATACTCTTGTCGCCAGTTCGGGAAAAGAGCGTGCACGCCGTTCTTGAACCCGTCGTGAAAATCGGGATCAATGTCGCCGCAATAAACGGTGGCCAAACCGTAGCCACGGGCAATGATGGCATCGACATCCCAGCGGACGGCTCTCGCCCCACGCCCCTTGACCGTTGCACGATTGTTGACGACACCGCTCTTACTATCACTGGGCAACCAGGACTTCGGCAAGCGAATCGCTGGATCGGCGTTGATCGTATGGTTGCCGCGAAAATTTAGCGTCAGAAAAACCGGGACGGGTCCGTGGGCGTCTTTCGGCAGGTAGACCAGCACGTCGATGGAATGGGTCTTCTCACCATTCTTGAGATGCAAGACGATTTGCTTCCTCATGGCTTTGCCATCGAGGGCGGTCGTCTTGTCTTCGACGATTTCCGCACGCAGGGCGTCCGGCTGACCGGGAGCGATGCCGTAGACGTCGGTTCGGAAGGCGTCGAGAATTTCCTGACGCCGTTTCGGCCACTGGTCGGGTTCTTCGACCATCTCGCCGTTGTTGAACTGAAGCGGATCGGGCAGGGTATACGGCGGAACTTTCGCTTCGTCGTAATTGTAGCCCTTGGGCTGTGCGAACGCGGTGGATGCGACCGCGAGGATTGCAAGTGTGCACAAACGCGAGTGCAGATTCATGGTGTGGCTCTCCGTTGTCGAGGTTACGATGCCGTCGCATCATAACCACTCAACGGACCAGCTGCCCACCAAGTCGGCTACTTGAACACCGAATCAAATGCAGATTTTACGGTGGGTTTGTTCTCTTTCGCGTCGATGTTTTGATCGAAGATGGTCATGATCTCCGCATCGGCTCGCAGTTCGTCGATCACCTTCCGTGCCAGCCCTTTCCGGGAGTTCTTTTCGATCTCCTCGGCGATCTCGTCCTGCACGTCTTCGAACGACTTGTACCGATCTGGTTTCCGTTCATCGACCAGCACAATTTTGAGTTCGCCGAACGATCTCAGCACTTGGCTAGGCTGCCCGACTGGCAACTCGAAGATGGCTTCGTCGACTTGTTGATCTGCAAGACTTCCTTTCGTGGTCCAACTCCAGGAACCACCATCGGCGGCGTTCGGACCGTCAGAGAATTTCTCGGCAGCTTCCGCGAAGTTGGCTCCCCGACTGGGACGCATGAACTCGATGATTTCGTTCAAGCGAGCTTCCGCCTGATCTTTCCCACCCTGTTTGGCCACATCGACAACAATTTGCCGCCATTTGGCTTCCGAAGGTTCGAAATATTTGTCTTTGTTCGCCTCATAGTAGGCCAGCAATTCCGGACGCCCCGGCGGATCTTCTTGCGGTGCTTTTGAGCGGAGATATTCCATCGCCATCTGTTGTGCGGCGAAATTCGTTCGCAAGTTCTCCAGCGAAGTTCCCTCCGCAAGCAATTGCTGTTCGAGCTCCAACTGGCTGTTGACGCCGGCATCCTTCATCATACGTTGGATTTCCGCCGAAAACGCTTCATTCAGAGCTCCCTCAAGCATTTTCGATTGCTCAGGGAGCAGACGAACTCGCAATGCCTCAGCCAACAACATGCGTTCGATGTGGCTGTCCAAATCACGTTTGATGAGTTGGAGACGGGCCTTGTTGAATTCTTCCGGTGGGATCTGAGTTTTGGCTTTCGCCAATTGATTGCCGTACCGTTCGAGCACTTCCGCAGCCAGGATCGGTGTGCCATTCACGATGGCGACCGTTTGGCTGTCGGCCAATGGCAGATCAGGAGAGTGTTGATTCAACGTCAACGCAACCGTGCGGACCTCACCCGTCTCCTCGTCCACGACCGTGGGAAGAGTTTCTTGCTCCGGCTCAGCATAGCTGAGACGCGGGGGCGGCGGTCCGAGGACGGGGTTATCGTATTTCGGAGCCCGTCCGAGTGAATCACACCCGATGGATAAAGGAGCCACAACGGCGATCGCGAACAAGTACGCCCGGCGCATGTCTGGGGAACCCTCATCCGATTGAAGTTGAAAAACTCAAGGGTTCAGCACTCACGATTTGCGAGACATCATCAGTCAATAAGTTCTCGATGACTCATTGACCTCAAACGAAGACTGAACCCAAAGAATTAAGAAGTGAATTGAGACCGTACTGAATCAGAGTATCGGTTGGATGGTGGTAGTGACTGGAATGATTTTGACGATTGCGCGGAATATAGCCAAAAATTCGGAGATTGGTCAAACCCGGTTCTCGGACCAGCACGAAATTCGTCTGGGTTACTCCATTTTCAACTCGACCTTTTCCTCATCTTCGTCAATCACGACTTGCAAAGGACTGGCCGACGGATCGCGGAACCGTTGTGGAATCATGGCGTTTGCTTGAGCAAGTTGCGGGTCTTCATCACCCGCAGGAACGTCGCTCACCGGCATGAGAGTCGCCGTGTAAGTCCCAAAGGGAATGGGAGCTTCGAACTCGAATTGTCCGTCCGCACCCAGCGTCGCTGTCCCAGCTGGCACGAGTTGGGAATCATAAAGTGTCACGACACCGGATGGCGTTGGCTGGCTCCCGGTTTGCAGTGTTCCAGTGACTCGCCCAGTGGGTCCCTCACTGTCACCGCAGCCACTGGCTATTAAGAAGCTGCCCAGAAGCACGATCATTCCCAAGATCCGGATGACAGTCCCGGAAGTCGTTGGCATGGAAAACTCGCGTCCCGCGAACATTTGTTTTGAACTCGACATAGGATTGTTTCTGAAACCTAATCGCTTGATTATCTAAAAAGAATAGGACACAAGTCGTGTGGTTATCGCGACTTGTGTCCTACATCTAACCGAAAGTTTCCGTCAGACGGATTCTCGCCTAGAACTCACTGACGACTTGGCCATCACTACGTGCACCGAGCCGGCGGAAGGTGTCCATATCAATGGATTCGGTGATGAACCGCACTGAACCGTCGGTCATCAGAACCTGCGTTCCGCCAGGATGCTGAGAGTTGAGGACCGTGTTGGCGTCGTAAGTGTTGTCGCAGCCGGACCCGCTGGCACAGATGGTCTGGTCGGAATTGATTGGATAGCGAAGCGTCGTCGTTCCCGAACCCCATGGATTCCCGCTCGACCAGCTTGATGGAATCCCACCGGAGGTGAATCCGGCCCAACCGCCGTGGTAGTTTGCACTGATGACGGAAGTGCCAACTCGCCCGGACTGCTCACCAACGATAATCGTGTTCGAGGTTCCGTCGATGGCATCACGGATGGCCATCCAACCATTCGGAAACAACATGCCGTTTCCACACCAGATGCCTCCGTAACTAAACGGACCGTAGCATTCATTGGTATTGCCACCGGGATCGGGTGAGGCTCCAGCGATACCCACATAGTGTGGCGTAAGACCGGCCTGGACGTTGTTCATCGTTGGTGAAGTCGAAGTGTCATTGAGTGGATTCGTACTTGATGGGCACCCCCAACCCGGCAACGTCAGCCCAGCGAGAACCGAGTTCTCCGCAGACCCGTATCCGTAGGATGTGTTGTTTGTCCGCTCACTCGAAAACCCACCAACGTTCTCTTGATTCGATAAATCGAGCTGATTGTACAAAGCCGTTTGTTCCATAAATGGCAGAATGCAGATCCGCCAGTTCGGGGATCCCAACGGAGCCCGTGTGCCATGCGGGAACTTCTTGTTGGTGTCGTGGTAATTGTGCAACGCCAAGCCGAGCTGCTTGAGGTTGTTCTTGCACTCGGTCCGCCGTGCAGCTTCTCGGGCCTGCTGGACGGCTGGAAGGAGCAAAGCGATGAGAATCGCAATAATTGCGATCACCACTAACAGCTCGATCAGAGTAAATCCATGACGCGATGGAACTTTCATTTCGCGAAACCTTCGTGTTCTTCGTTCGAATTCAAGAAATCTAGGATGACTACTGCATATTCCCGAAGCAACTGCTGTTCCCAATAAGACCCAACACCAACCAATTACCCGTAACCACTTTTATATAAAACACTTACAACAAACAACCACACTACGACATGGTTCCCAGAAACTGAGCATAGCCTGTGCGGAATGCCTAAAGAGTAAGCACAACTTCTCAGTCTGCGACAGAACCGACGAAGACAACATACGCTCGTTTTCGCAAAATGCCGATACCGTGCCAAAAACCTGCTTGACGAACGGAAACTCGCTGGTTAACCTTTCAGCAACTTAAACCCGACGGCGAATATGCGCAACCAAACCTTCCTACTCCTAGACCTTCACAACCTTCTACTGGAAGGGAAGTCTTAGGGTACGGCCCGCGCTGCCGCAGTCGCAACAACGCGAATCAAAAGCCCTGAGACTTCATTGTCTCAGGGCTTTTTTTCGTTTCGTCACGAGTCCGACACGTTTTGAAAGACACAAAGGAACCGCCAAACATGTCACCCCAGCAACCGCCCTCCGACCATGTGACCATTTTCGATACGACACTCCGCGACGGTGAACAATCACCGGGGTGCAGCATGAACACTGCGGAAAAGCTCGAAGTGGCCAAGTCACTGGTGGAATTGGGTGTGGATGTGATCGAGGCCGGTTTCCCAATCGCCTCGCCCGGCGATTTCGAGGCAGTGGAAAAGATTGCTCGGGAATTTGGCGATCGGGCGACGATTTGCGGTTTGTCACGGTGTCGCGAAGCGGACATCGATGCCGCTTGGAACGCCGTTCAGCACGCCGAACGGCACCGCATTCACGTGTTCCTCGCTACGAGTGCGATTCATCGTGAGCACAAACTCAAGATGGACAAAGACGCCATTGTTCGCACCGCCGTCGAAATGGTTTCTCGAGCCAAGAGTTATTGCGACGATATCGAGTTTTCCCCGGAAGACGCGGCACGGACCGAGTTCGATTTTCTCTGCGAGGTCGTCGAGCGGGCCATCGAAGCCGGTGCGACCACGATCAACATTCCCGATACTGTCGGCTACGCCATGCCTGAGCAGTACGGAAATGTCTTCCGCAAACTCCGTGAGAGCGTGCCGAATATCGGCGGAGTGACGCTCAGCACGCATTGTCACAACGACTTGGGTTTGGCGGTTGCCAACAGTTTGGCAGCGGTCGAGGCGGGTGCCCGGCAGATCGAATGTACCATTAACGGGCTCGGCGAACGCGCTGGTAATGCATCGCTCGAAGAAGTCGTGATGGCGCTCCGCACACGTCAGGACTACTTTGGATTGGAAACCGGAATCAACTCGAAAAAGTTGTGCCCGATCAGCCATCTCGTCTCGTCGATCACAGGGATGAAAATCCAACGGAACAAAGCCATCGTGGGTCAAAACGCGTTTGCTCACGAGGCCGGAATTCATCAGCATGGTGTGTTGCAGGAACGCTCCACTTACGAAATTATTCGACCTGAAGACGTGGGCTACGTGGGCACCAACCTCGTGCTCGGCAAGCACAGCGGACGTCATGCGTTCCGGGATCGTGTGAAAGAGTTAGGCCACGAACTCGACGATGAAACCTTGCAAAAGGTCTTCGATGACTTCATTGCTCTTGCAGACAAGAAGAAAGAAGTTTTCGACTCCGATATCGTCGCCTTGGTCGAAAATCGACGCGGTTCGCAGCCGGAACGCTGGACGATTGTCAGCGTCCACACGCTCGCTGGTTCCGGAACTGTGCCGACCGCCACGGTCAAATTGCAGGACAAGAACGGCGATGTCTACTGTGATGCGGGAATTGGCGACGGCCCGATTCACGCGGTGTTCAAAGCGACTGAACGAATCACTGGGTTGTCGGCCCGTTTAGAAGATTACCAAGTTCGAAGTGTTTCCGGTGGAAAAGACGCGCTCGCCGAAGTGTTGGTGGAGATTTCGATTCACGGTCGGCATTTCCACGGCAAAGCGATCAGCACGGACACCATCGAGGCCAGTGCAAAAGCCTTCTTGAACGCTTTGAACAAAGCCGATACCAGCGGCCAACCGCCCATCCATCCTCAACGCCAAGCCGAAGCATTGGCAACGCCGTAACCGAGTGGTGATTACCATCACTCGAGGGTTTGGGAAATCGTGGAAGGCGGGAGCGTTTTTCGATGCCGTCTTCCACGTCCCACAACCAACGTCAACAGCTTTTGATCCGAACGGCAGGGCGGTGCGTTTCTGAAGATAGGTTTCCGAGCGGTCTTGCATGAATTGGGCACGCAGGAGACGATACGGATTCTTCTAGCAACTGCACTTTTTGATGGATGCACCGTTGGCCGATTCGTCGTCCCAATCTGATTCCAATTCTTCGCCCGAATCCTCACCGATGGTGCAGGATTTGGAACCGACCGCTGTCCAAGCGATGGTGCTTGGCTTGGAGGAACGTGTCCGTGTCATTCGGCAAATCGACCCGGACGACGAGGAAACGCTCCTCCGAATCATTAACGATTTGAAAGACGTCGAGACCGACCTGCAATCACTGGCATTCTTGCCATCGCAGGAGTCCCGGTCGGATGAGTCCGCTGCATTGCTGGCCGACATCCAACGAATTCGCTCGTCGTGCGTCCGCTTGCAACTCTGTCAGTGCGTGTCCGAAGCCGATCGGATTCTCTCTGAGTATGTCGAGCAATCAGCCGGGCTATGGTGGGAAAAGCTGACGCCGAATTTGGCTGGCAGTCGCCCCGCGGAGAACGTCGATTCACTGATCGAGACGACGGCATTGGAGTTAGAGGCCCGTTCTCATCTGGATGCCGACGCGGATCACTCGGAGATGTTCGCCGCCATTCGGGCTTCTTTGCGGGCGTCGTGTTTGGAGTCGCTGCGAACCGAACCGGCAACGCCTGAACAACGAGCCGACTGGACACGCGAGCTGATCGACCGTGCCGACATGACAATGACGGCCGTCGAGCACGAACCGGCTGAACGTGCCGCCGGTCAACTCACAGTGATGGCCGAAGACTTGAGTTGGCATCTAAAACACATCGAAACCAAACGTGGTCCACAGCGGCGTCGGCTCAAACGCAAACGCCGTCAACTGTATGTCGAACGACAAGAACGAATCCTCCAAGGACGTTTGGATCGAATTTTCGGTGCCCGATTCGTTCGCAATTTCGAACGTCTCATTTTAGTGCTGATCACGCTTGTTGTCGGCCTTATCCTGTTTGAGATCTTTGCCCACGTTTCCGATGAAACGCGGAACTGGTTGCTGGTAGTTGACGGTGTCGCCTGTGTGTTCTTTCTGACCGAGTTCTTCGTCAAATTGGCGTTCGTCCCAAACCGCTGGTGGTGGTTCTACCGCCACTTCTTGATCGACTTCGTGCCGTCAATTCCAATTGGTCTCTTGATGTTCGCGATGCCAGCCAACCAGGCCGGGCGTGCGGTTGAATTCGGTGGCATGGCAATCAAAGTCGTGCGACTTGCCAAGTTCGCTCGCTATTTTCGTGCGTTCGGTTTGTTGTCTCGGGCACTCGATCGCTTGGCTCGGCAATATGGTCATGTGCTGAATCAGAATGTGATTTTGCACCCGACCCGACAAGAACTCACGCGGTCGCGGGAAGCAGTTCCCCAGTTTCGCGCCGGCACTCGACGATTGCGAGCGGAGATTCGCCAATGTTGGAAACAACTGATGCGAACCGCCGATCCCACCAGGCGGGACCGAATCGCTTGTGCACGGTTACGGATCTTGGAGGAATTGCTTGATGAAGCCGTCCGCAGATCGACACAACTAGGACTGCGGAAACGCCCCCAAGCTCGGGAAATCGCAGCGGAGACGCTCATTGATCAGTTGGTCGTCGTAACGCCGGAAACGGCGGAGGTGGTGCTTGGAGATTCGCTTGTTCGGCAAGCCGCACGAACCATTCGCGTCGTGTCATGGGCACCATTGCGATGGTTGCCGATCATTTCGTCAATCGTGCCTCGCATAACGCCGGGCATGACCAATGCGGAAATCACCGCTGCCACCGGACGTCGTGCGGGGCGATTGTTGAAACGTTTCCACGATATTTGGTTTTGGTTCGCAGACTTATACGGAACGGTGACGCCTTCGCAGTTTGTTGACCGCGTTGGTGGGATGTTGGTCAAAGGGTCCGCGAAGCCGGTTTATCGACTCGCCATTTTCGGAAGTCTGTATCTGCTCACCTTGGGACTGATCGAATGGGCATCTTGGCATGCTCTGACACCAGTTCAGAGTTTTCTCAACCGATACGTTGGGCCGGTCGTGATCGTGTTGGGAGCGGTTTCGTTCTTGATTTTCCTGTTCGGTTTTTGGATGAAACGTGTCGCCCAAGAAGCGACCGAGTTTTACGAACGTTCTGCCCAGGCACAGTTTCTCGCGTTAACGGAAATCATCCGCAGCCGATATCTCCGCCGCGATGCTCAAGTGCTTTACGATCGCGTGCTTCGATACGAATGGCTGCCCGATCCGAAATGCTGTGACGACGAACGGGAACAACATCTTCAAATTACACTGCAGCGAATTCATCGTTCATTGGTCGAAGCGCACTTGGGGTCCGCCGATGATTTAGTCGTTCGCGGGATGGACACCACTTTGCTGCTCTATCGTGATTGGCTCGATGGGGCGATCTTCACCGATAACGATACACGCTCGACAAGCCAACTTCTTGGCAACCCGGCCGTGCGACAGTTCCTCAGTCTCTCGGGTCGTATGAACGGACGCGATGCCCGATCGCTGCAGAAACTCGATCTGATGCGACAGAAAGCGTTGTTCGGCGGTCCGTACTTGTGGTTCAACTTCATTTCGCGTTCCGTGGCCCATTCAGTCGCGAGCTTGCTTGTCGATTACAACCAAAACGCGATCCCGCTGGACGAGCTGCCGCTGGTGACCGACGCCAACAAAGACCGTTACAACCGTTGGCTCTCAAGTGAAACCAAGGATAGCCTCAATACGAACGATACCGACGAAAAGCATGTCGAAGAGACCTACGTCACTAACGCGTTCACTGCGTTACACTTCCTCGACTTCGATCCGAAACGGGACCAGGAAGTGGCCATAATGTTTGGTCATCCAGTGCTCGAACGACTTGAACGCGACCGGAGTTTCCTGATTCGTCGAATCTTCGGGACCTATCCGATGCACAATCGGCCGAAGGAACAACGCGTCGTCAACTTGTATTCGTTGTACGGCTCTTGGTTGTCTGGCGGGCGGCTCATCTTGTTGCCGGTGTTCTTGTTCGGGCTTTTTCTCCGCGGATTCTGGGCATTCCTAAAATGGATGGGACGGTCGGTTCAGCAAATCCGCAACCCCTCGGAGCGCCATGACGCGGGCGATGCGGCACAGGCTCAGTTTCTGACCGCGGTTCGCAAGATCGAACGGATTCGCGGGCCAGCCGTGAATGCGGGAATTCGATTGCGAAGCCGCATTGATCCTGAGTATCTCGGCGTCCCGTTGCCCGGGTTGCCCTCCCCACCGTTACCGGCGGATGTTGATATCGACTTGGATTTCCTGCATCCCGATCCGGATTTGCGGCGAACCGTCGAAGTGGAACGTGAGCGTGCGGCAGCCGACATGGACCGGCTTGATTCGCTCTTCGATGACGATTTGCTCAAACGAGTGGCCATTGAACGGGGATTGCCCCCGGATGTGTTCCAGTCTGTCGAACATCAACGCGTGGCGGCAGTCGCGTATCTTGCCGACTTGAAAGAAGTCCGTCGAAGCCTCTCCGCGTTTCGCATCTTGGAAGAAGTGTCATTGAAAGCCGCCAGCGAGCCGCTAAGGTCGGCACCCGGTTGGTTCACGACCGTCCGCTGGCGACGCATGTTCCAGAAGTATTGGAGCCAACACGGCCAATTGGACCACCGTGCGAAACGAGCCGCTTGGCATGCAATTGCTCAAAATCTTTGGGGTGCACGTGATGCCCTGCAAACCTGGGCCAACATGGGTGAAGACTCCGTGGCGGAAGGCGAGAAAATCTTAGGAGAAATCCTGTTGCATCCGAGTCGCGTGTTGGAGCAACTAATTGCACTGCGTGGGATTCAAACGCTAGCGTTGCTTGATGTCCTCAATTACCGCGAGCACATTTATCAACTCGGAAAATACGCCGAAACTGGCGACTCAGCGGGCCAACTGCTTGACTGGTTGACATCGCGAACCAACTCGTCGTCATCAGATCGCGAGAAGAATGCTCAATCATCGACGAGTGATCGGGAATAGACGTGGTGCAACCCCTGGACAATCAAAGTGTTCCCGGCGGCTGCCAAGTTCCCGAGTGCGGCCTCATTGGGAAATGTTTCGCGTTCGAGCACTTCACCGGTTTGCAAACTGAGATGGACTAAGTCCGACCATCGCGGAATCAACACCCGATCGTTCACAATGAGTCCGCGACCGGTCGAGTGCGATAAACCGGTTTGTTCCTTCCAACGAAGTTTGCCATCCTCAAGCGAGTACGCGGAGATATCGAAGTCGTCCGCGACGACAATCGTCTCTCCCGCGACACCCACGATGTACCGTCGCAGCTTTTCAGAGTTCGTCCAAAGTTTGCGTCCTGAGCGAAGATCCACACAGTGAAGCTCGTTAGTATGACGCGACTTCAACAACACGCGTCCGTCCACAATTACAGGCTGTTCATCAAGCCACGATTGAACCATGTTTGGCGTGGGAACGATCCGTCGTCGTTGGAATTGCAGATTTTGTTGATTCGGACGAACCGAATAGGCCCACAGCAGCGAACGGGTGGTTAGATCAATCGCGACAAACGAACCCGCCCCGGTTGGGCAAACGACGACACCATCGGCCGCCGCCACAACGAGACCGGAATTCCGTCTCGCTTCCCGCGCATAATCGCCAGTTGCAGCCAGACCTTGCGACCATTTGACCTCACCGCTCGACGGTTCCAGAACCAGCAAACGTGTCTCGTTGTCGACGTCCGCAAGACAGAACAGCTCACCGCCAAGCGGCGTCGGCGGCCCGAGGAAAAAATGCCCGGCAAGCGGAAGTTCGAACGGTCCGACATTTCGTTCGCCTCCAACACGCCATTCGCAGGGGCCTTCTTCGTCGTCGATCCGCAACGCCAATAGCAAATTGGAATTGGCGTTCGGTTGACGGTTTTGCTGAAGCGGTTCCGGAAAATGATCCGGGAGTTCCACGCAATACACATATTTGCCGTCGGTACTCATTCGCCCGTAGGTGACATCGATCCAGACATGCTTCACGACCCGTGTTTGCAGTTGGCTTTCAACACTTTGGTTGCCCTGAGCGCCGCTGTGGTGAAGGCGATCGATGAACAAATCCGGCATCCCCCGCCATCGAAATTCACCAGTATGCCGATCCAGCGCCGTGACGTCTGATGGCGTCCGCACCAACACAAGGTCACCAACAATCAGCGGTTCACGTGTCTGGATGGAAAACTCTCGCGGACGTTGGTTCTTTGTGGAAACCGTGACCATGCTCTGAATTGTTTGATCGAACGAGATCTCGGAGTCTGACCGTCTAGGTACGTCGGTCGGAATTGCCGTCCACTCCGAAGCCGGGTGATCCGCTCCCGTTGCGACCACCGCATTTCGACGAATCCCGCCCGCGTGCGAGGTCCACTCGTTTGATGGGTCCAAGGGCTTACTAGAATCCTGGAGTTCCACACCCGCGAGCCATTCCGTCATGGCATCGCGATTGGTGACCAATTCGACTTCGCCCCCGGCCAAATCGACGGTCAATTCCTGATCACGTTTGGCGAGTTCCGCCAACACGTTTTTGGCTTCGGTTTCACGCCCGCCGAGCTTCCAGCTCATGGCACATTTCAGTGACAACATAGGCTCGCGTCCGCCGGCGTCCGCAGATTTCCGCAAGCGTTCGAAACTGTGTGCGGCCGCGAGAAAATTCCCCTGATCAAACAGTTGCGAGCCGAGTTCGTAGATCGCGTCCTGACCGGATTGGGTTTGCGAATACCGACGAATCACATCGACGAAGTCGGATCTTTTTCCGTTCTTCCGTGCATCAGCCAACGCAGCGGCGGCCTTCGGTTCGAACTGCAAACGATACGCGTTCCGTCCGCCTTCCGGCATCTCAGCGACGATCCGATCCGCTTCGGCTTTCAGGCTACGAAAACTCGACTCGGTATCGTCGACGGACATGAATCCATCTTCGGGGAAATCGAGAATCATTTGGAGATACTCAGCAGCATCAACATAGCGTTTGGCTTCGACTAACTGTTTGGCTTGGCGAAGCGCCCGGCTTAATTCTCGATCCACCAGTGGCAGTGTTGCTTCCGGCGTCGCAGCGATATCGGGTTGTGCAACGCCTATCGGACCACGCCCACCAAGACGCCGAACTTGCGAATGGCCGTCGATGGTTGCCATGAACAACAAGACGATCGTCATCCAGGCTGTGTGGTGCGTCATCCGATCAATCCTCTGTGCCATTCCTTAACTCGCGAGTCTCGTCATCATCACCGTGACGTGCGACGAGCCAGGAAAGTTCCCGAATACCTCCGATTGTGGGGTTCCGAATCGATGTTGGCAACGATTAGCGGAGGACGCTGGCGATTCGTTCGGCGATTTCCCGGATTTCGACGGGCACCATCGACTGTGAACTATCCGCAACGGAACAAACTTCTTCCGTCCACATTTCCCAAGCGGAACGCGGACCAGTCACTGTTGAAACCGACGCCGGATCAACTTGCCGAGCGGCTTCAAACGCGTTCCATAATGGGGCAGCATCGCTGGGCAGCAAATCGTGCGGTGCGACTCGGTCAATGGCACACCGTACGGATTCCTCGGGCTTCACATCCACACACGCCGCGACCGCAACCAATCCAGACGACGATGCCATTCGGCAAACCGCGAACGATTTGCGGGAGCCCTCCACATCAAATTTCATCGCAACTAACGCACCCACACAATCTCCGGGGCGGTCCATGCGAATGAGTTGTTGATCGCCAAGAACGACACGACGAATTTCCAATTGCATTCCAGACTCATTGTGGACAGCTCCTGCGGGAGATTCCAACGCCGCGATCCAACTGGTCATTCGTTTCGCAGGCGGAACTTCGATCTCGGCCCAATGTTCCGACGCAACGCTTGGGCGAAATACGCCGTTGGGGCTCCCACCAGCGACACACGACCCCAGTTGCACGAGTTTTCGGAAACTCGCCGGTGACGACAACGCTTCGACTTCCAATTCCCGCCGCTGCTCCTCCGAAAGCTCACCCCGATAAAACGCGAGAATGTGTTCGGTTGAAACGTCACTCACGTGATCCTGATCGGGTTCAATTCTCACGTCCTGGCAGGCGGCGCGGAACTTTTCGAACCAGCGTTCCGGCGTGTGTTGCGAAGCCGATGAGTTGCGGAAGCCTTGGCTCATGGTTGTCCTCGGTGAAGCATGGCACGCGAATCCTTGAATTACTGAAATGGGTCACCATCGAAGTGTTCTACGATCTGTTTGCGAATTTCCTTCACAAAATTGAAGATTTGCGTGGTGCCGTAACTGTAACCAGCTTTCTCTAAAGCATTTGCGACTTCCTGATACGTAAGGTTTTCAAAGAGATATAGCCGAAACGCCAAGACCTGTTCGAACCGCAATTCGCCATTCTTGACGGATTCCGTCAGAAAATCTTCAATTTCTCGGACGATCGCGGAGACACGCGCGGCCTGCGATTGCCGAGAAATATCGGCATCCGTCCCTGGTTCTGTTGGACCAGATTCGATGTTCCCTTGTCCCCGATGAAAGACGTCACTCTTGCGAGGTCTGACAAGCGAAGCAAACAAGTTGGAGACGACATCATCAAACCAGGTGGCAAACGCGGCTTTCCGCGGGTGGTTGGTGTCGAACTTCGGCACCACGTTTTGCAAGTGAATTGCCGCCTCGTGCATCAGATCTTCCACCTCGAATCCGCGTTTGGCAGCTGTTCGCTGAAAACCCGCAGCAATTCGAGAGACTTGCGGTTGCAGATCGTTCCATAACAGCGACCGTAGCGTCTCAACGTCTTCATTGGGGACGTTCGGAGTCTGCAATTGGCGGAGAATGATCAAGTGCCGACCCGCCGCCGCCAATCGGTCGATTGCCTGTGAATCGACGGCGTCACCGTTGACCGGGGTTGCTTCCGAATTCCCCCGAACGCGGTTCCTGTGGCGTTCCATCCATGTCGACAGGTGGGAATCCAAACTGGCCCAAAGACGCTCCCGAATCTCCTCAGGGGTTTCTTTGGAGGTCATCCGAAAAAGACGCCACTCGTGATCGGTCCAAGCGTCTGCCCAGACTTGCCGAACACGATTGGCCAACGAACTCGGATTGCTCGTGAACTCGGACGCCGCCATTCGTTTGTATATCACCTCAAGAGAAAACGGGAACGAAACCTACGAACTGCCCAGCATGCGTTTCAACTCGGCTAATTCCGCTTCGACTTGGTCGGCCCGTTCGGCGTCGCTGGGTTGCGGTGGTGGCTCCTCGGCGACAGCCGGTTTTGGTGGCGTATCAACATCGGTTTCAAACTGCGTGCGGGTCCGCTGCGCTTCAGTCAGTCGGGCTTCCAATGCTCGCAATGTGGTCGAAAGGTGAGTTCGGGTCGACTCCGCCGCGGAGAGTTGCTGCTCGAGTCCGGCGATCAAATCCGAAACTTCCTGCTTCCGAGACAAAGCGGCTCGTGCAGCGTCCTCGTTGCCGGCTTCCAATTCCGTTTTGGCTTTGTCGATCCACTCCGCAATTCGCGACTGATGTTCTTCAATCTCGGTCCGCAAGCGATCGACATTCCTCGTCGCGGTCGCCACACTTCGCCGGGCACCGCCAAGCCCTTCTTCCATTTCTTCGATGATCCGCGATAAAGCCGACTGCGGATCGTCCTCGCGGCGGAGCATTTCGGTCAGGTTGCAAGTGACGATATCTGTGAGCCGATTGAAATAACTCATCGATCATATCCTCTGAATTCCCGCGATGAACATTCGCGAGTCGTCCGGTTGGGTTCGATTGTCATCCGAAATGGAATCTTAAAATCTCGTTTCTCAGTCAGTTTCCGCCAAACTGACGCCGTAACCGCGAAGTTTATCTTGCAGTTTCTCGCGCGCTAATCGCAGTCGGCTTTTGGTGGTGGGAATGGACGTTTCCATAATTTCCGCCACTTCCGGCAAACTGAGACCGGCGTACACAAACAACGTAAACGTGAAGCGTTGCTCCTCAGGTAGCCCATCGAGAAGATTATCGACCAGATCACGAAGTTCCCGCTGTGAGGCTTTGGTTTCCGGCGGGATTAGCTCGGCGGCGAGTCGGGCCATGCCGTCGTCGTCATCTTCGCTTCGTCCGCGAACGGCTTTCACGAGGGCATCGTGAGATTGTTTCCGCACGTTGTCGATCATCAAATTGCGACCGATTCGGTACATCCAACCGCGGAATTTTCCACGCGGAAGGTAATCCCATGCCTGATTGTATAACTTGATCAACGTTTCTTGCGTCAAATCCTCGGCCAACTGGGCATCACGAACGTTGCGAAAGAAGAACCCCCACAACGGCCCTTGATGTCGTTCGACCAGTTTTTCAAACGCGCGGTCCTCTCCCGCTTGCACGAGCAACATCAGCTCGTCATCAGTCAGCGTGCGGGATAGGTTTTCGGTAGTCATTTGATATTCAATGGTCCGAAGCGAGAAACAGCCACGATGGTTCGCCAGGTCCCGAGAGGTTGTGTGAGCATTGACCCGAGAACACTCGTCCCTAATATAAGAAAACTTTGCCCGAACGCGAATCCTCAGCCCCGGAATTGTCTTTGTCAACCACCGATACTCATACTATTGTTCTGGAATACGGTGCGGAATCTCCGTTCCGTTTTCAAATCGAAGCCGATCGCGTGGTGGCGGCAATGCCGACACCGGAGTCGGTGGACGACGTCAAAGCATCGGCATTGGCAGTCCTGCAACAACCATTGGACTTCCCGCCGCTTTCACAATCCGTGATTCCCGACGATCACGTGGTCTTGGCGGTGGACCCGGCGACGCCCGATGCGGCATCTCTCGTGGCGGCCTGCTGGGTTTGCTTGGAAGAAGCCGGGATCAGCGCGGAAAATGTGTTGATTCTCGAGACCGAAACGCTCGGAGATTCTGCGTCTCCTCCCGTTGATCCACGACGAGAACTGCCCGAAGCAGTGCGTGCGCGGGTGCAATGGAAACGACATCGTCCCGGTTCCGCCGACGACTGTGCTTATCTGGCGACGACCGCTGCCGGCGAGAGAATCTATCTAGCACCGGAGTTAGTTCACGCCGATGCCGTCATCACCATTGGATTGCTTGGCTTCGACCCACTGCTCGGGTATCGCGGCACGAACAGCGTGTTTTACCCGGGGCTATCTACCGCCGAAGCCGTCAAGAAATCGCAGGGGCAAGGCCATCAGGAACTGCGTCCAAACGACGAACGCCCGTTGAGACAACTGGTTGACGAAATTGGTTGGCTCCTCGGCACGTTGTTCACGTTGCAAGTGATTCCGTCCGTGACGGGCGGCGTGAGTGAAGTCCTGGCAGGTGCGCTGGATTCCGTATTGCGAGAAGGCAAGAAACGGTTAGACGAACTCTTTCGGATCGAGTTGGATTACCGCGCCGAAACCGTGGTGGTGTCGATTGGAAAAACCGCATCTGACCCATGGCAGGCCCTCGGAGCGGCATTGGCCGTTTCTCGAAATCTTGTCGGACGCGAGGGCAAGGTGGTTTTGCTTTCGAGCCTCGATCAGTCACCGCAATCCGGAGTGGAGTTGCTGCAAACCCACGATGAGCCATTGGACATCTTGCCGAAACTTCAACACGTGAACCCAGACGATCGCGAAGCGGCCACCCAACTTGCGAAGACACTCGATTGGGCCGGAGTTTACCTGCTAAGCGGGTTGCCCGACGAAGTCGTTGAAGAACTGGGTGTGATGCCGATCGGTTCAACCGACGAAGTGGAACGACTCCTTGCCCGCGAAGATCAAATCGTGTTTATCCCGGCTGCTATCCATTCCTTCGGGCGTGTCCGATCCGAATAGCAATTTCATTGAGTGCATTCGCAAGAGCGGGCATTCCTTGAGATTGAGCGTCGAATGTGAGTTTTCTTATAGAATCGCAGGACAGGGTTGAGTTCAATCGATTTCCGACGGACGCACGGACGATAATGCTACTAAGTTCAGTCCCGCGCACCCTAGCGTACATTCGTCCGAAAAAAATTTGCGGATTCTCAAAGAAACATTGATGCGACGTCGATTTCGGTCACGTTATAATCAAGCTTTGGGATCTGGGAAGTTTGGAAACCCAAACCAATCCGACTTCCCGTGATTGCTCCTCACGTTTTGAGCGAGAATGGGCCGGTTGGAATGTGGATTGGCAATCGACGATGGCCATGACAATTGATGAATTCCTCAACACGCTGGAAAGCTCGGCATCTCAGATGCCCGAACGGCTCGCGGACTTGAGAGACGCTCTGCAGGGGCAACAGCCGGAGCGGAATGGCACTTCGAACGACGTCCACGACGCTCCGCAACCTGAGATTCAAATCGGCAACTGCCGAATCCTGAGCGCGACCGACTCCGATCAGAATGGCGTCACGTTCCTGGGGCAGCACTGCGAGAATGGCCAGGCCATGACTGTTCGCATGGTTTTTCCCAATGAGGATCGGCCATTTGCCGGGACTGACGAGGAACACGAGGCCCATCAGCGTTTTTCACATCCCACCAAGACGCCGGTATTGACCGTTGACCAAGTGGGTGACTTCCTGTGCTTGTGTCGTGATGCCGCTCACGGCGAGACGCTCACGGCGATCGTGGCGGAGAGCGGAGAATTCCCCACCGACGCCGCGCTCGAATGCATGTTGCAAGCCTCGCGATGTTTGCATGAAGCTCACCAAAATGGGTACGTCAACGGTGATCTCCATCCGAACCATTGGTTGCTCGATGACGATGGCCAGCTGTGGTTGAATCCCGATCAACCGTTTCAACGAATTGATTCCGTCTCGGATGCCAAGACGAGACAAACTGCGGACCGACTCTCGTTGCGATCGCTCTGGATTCTTCTATCACTTGGAAAGAGCGAGCAGCAGTGCAGCGACGAGGACTTGTCGAATGCGTTGCCATCACCTCTGGACGCTGATTGCTGGAATCGAGTGGAATCTCTGCGTGATCTGCTAACGATCCTCGATCCCACGATGACAACCGTACCAGAGCCACGCGATGAACCGGTGACGGAACCAACACCAGTCCCTCAGCAGACGGTGATCGCACCGCCTCCCGTCGCAAAGCCAGCCTCGTTCGAGCCGAACCCAGCCGATATTAGCCAAGCCGGAACGAGCTGGTTCTGGTGGGTGGGAACCGCCGTCGCCGCGTTTGGGTTGATCACTTGGTGGCTATCACGCTGAAAAAGCGAAAACCGCCGGAGAGACGTTACTCGTTGACGCTCGCGGGTGTCACGGATCGGTCGACGAATGTGGTTTGTTCGATAATTGCCGAGTCGGCATCACCGAATTGCTTTTCGAGTTCCTTCTCGAATGAGAATCGCCAGATACCCTGGCGTCCCGATTTGTCGGCGATCAGGTAGTACCGATGGATCATATCGAGATCCCGCGTCCGACCGGTCACGTCAATTCGATGGATAAACCGATTCGCATCGGCGACCCGCTTGGAGGAAACGATACGGTCGGCGTCGGCAAGCCCCTTCTTGATGTTGGCTTCGAATTGGGCAGCTTGCAGATGATTGCCAGGAGCGGCATTCGGAAGTGTGGTCAGATTGGCTTGAGCGATCAAGCTGCCTTCGTCCACCCACCGCAAAATCGCGTTGCGGCCGCTTTGGTGAAAGACACGCCAATCCCGGTTATGGCTGACCGTGGTGCCGTTCGCCAGCTGAAGTTGCAACGCTAACATCTCGGCGGTCGGCTCAAGCGGTGTCGCGTCAGCTTGCCGACGTGTAAGTCGCCCATTGCGTGCGGCGGGCGACCGATCGACCGTCATGCTCGCTGTAACATCCATTCCCGGCGAGACCGGGCCAACCGTTCGTTGCTCGGTCTGCGTCAGTTCCACATGACGAATGTAATTCTGCCGAAGATCAAACGTGAGATTGCCCGTGAGCCGTAGCTTTGTCGTCGCGCCTTCCAAAGCCGCTTCGACTTCGCCTTGGAACGAAATCTCCGCGCGATCGTTTTCGGCAGATTCCAATCGGCAGGTGAGATCAGCTTTCAACAGAGCTTCGGTCGAGGTGAGCATTTGCGGCACCCAAGTTTCGGGCGTCCAAGACTCACCAACTTCCACAGGCTTCGGCGGCAGCAAACCGAGGATCGCGAGCGAATCCCCGGGTGTGTGCAACAGTTCCAATTCATTGACCGACATTGTTCCCGTCGGCCGATAGAACTGAATGCCCTCTCGTCGCCCATGGGCAACGACCAGTTTGTTGGTGTCTCTCAGCTTTGAAGAGCTCTTGTCGCGATCGACTTCAATCGCTGCGGATGCGGTTTCGTATTCTCGCAGGGACCGTAAGGTTTGGGCATCACGACCGGCACCCGGAAGACGCCGTTCCCGATAACGGAACGTCGCGTCCACTTTCAGCGGCATTGCTCGTAGTTCCCCGCCTTTTTGCGGAGTCTTGAGAACACCGCGAACGTGAACATCACTAGCAACTTGCCAAACCGCATCGCTGGACGCAGATTCCTTCAGCGTCACCGTTTCTGCGCAGACCGCCGCTTGGAATAAAAGGCATACACCAAGCAGCGTCATGCACGATTGAAACTGTCTCATCCCATCCTCCCTGAGGTCGATTTGACAATCAAAATTTAATGGCCGAGTCCAACGACCAAGCCATCTGATCACACAGTGGACTCGCTTGGATTCTCGGAATGATCTTCGGTCGTTTGCAGGCTTCCAAACTGTCCCGCCAATTCGCGAGCGGTTTCGACGAAACCAGCCTCATCCAGACCAAGGTCGGATAGCAATTCGTCGCGGTCCCCGTGCTCAATGTACTGATCGGGAATGCCTAGACAGCGAATGTGCTTGGTTTCGAGCCCCTGGCGATTCGCAGCTTCAAGCACTGCCGAACCAAAGCCCCCCTCCAGCGAACTCTCTTCGACGGTGACAACGAAACCACATTCACGAACGGCGGCGAGGATTGTTTCTTCGTCCAATGGTTTAATGAATCGAGCGTTGATCACACCGACATTCAAACCTTCGCGTTTCAACCGAGACGCGGCCTTAACGCAGGAATTGAAGAGCGTGCCACAGGCAACAAACATGCCATCCGTGCCCCACTCGTAGACCTCGGACTTACCAAGCTCCACAGGAGTGTCCGGGCGTTCCAAGTTCGTGATCCCGGTTTTCGGGTAACGAATCGAAACGGGTCCATCGTGAGTCAGGGCGAAGTCGAGCATCGGTTTGACATCACGTTCGTCCCCAGGTGCCATACAGACCATGTTCGGGAACACCCGCATGTAGGTGTTGTCGAAGACACCGTTGTGGGTTGCACCGTCCGGTCCCGTCAGACCGGAGCGGTCGAGACAGAAGGTGACGGGCAAATTCTGCAACGCGACTTCCTGGAAGATTTGGTCAAACGAACGTTGCAAGAACGTGCTGTAAATATCGACAATCGGACGCATGCCGCTCTTTGCCATCCCACCGGCAAACGCAACCGCATGACCTTCACAGATGCCGACATCGAAGAATCGATCGGGGAAGTCACTACGAATTTTCGCCAGCTTGTTTCCGGCACACATCGCAGCGGTCAGCACACACACGCGATCATCGCGTTGCATGGCTTCGTAAATCCCGGATGAGACAACATTCGTGTACGCCACCGACGACGACGAATTGATCTTGAGAATGCCGTTTTGGCCGTTGCGTTGGAATGGCGGTGGCGTGTGGAACTTGACGGGGTCTGCGAGAGCCGGCTCGAAACCGTGGCCTTTCTCGGTGAAGACGTGCAACAACGTTGGGCCTTTGATGTCCTTGACCATCCGCAACGTTTCTGTCAGGCCTTTCAAGTCATGACCATCGATTGGCCCGATGTACCGAAAACCCATTTCCTCGAACAGCATCCCACCGTGCAGGAAGGTTTTGACAGACTCCTTAAATTGATGCAGCGTGTCCGCGACGGATTCACCGACCATCGGTACCTTGTTCAACAGCCAGGAAACATCTTTCTTCAGGCCATTGTAGAAACCCGTGGTGCGAGCTTTGTCGAGATATTTCGCCAACCCACCCACACGCGGACAGATGCCCATTTGATTGTCATTGAGGACAACCAGCATGTCTTTGTTGAGTTCAGCCGCGTTGTTCAAGGCTTCGAACACAATTCCCGAAGGCAATGCACCGTCACCGATCACCGCGACGGCTTTGCGGTTGTCCGTGAAGAGCAAGTCATCGGCAGCTTTCAGACCGAGCACGGTCGAAACACTGGAACCGGCGTGTCCGGTCATAAAGAGATCGTAGGGACTCTCCGCAGGGTTCGGATAGCCCATCAATCCGCCCTTTTGACGGATCGTTTTGAACTCGTTGTAGCGTCCGGTGATCAACTTATGGGGATAGATTTGGTGGCCGGTATCCCAGATCAAGCGATCACGAGAGAAGTCATAGACCAAGTGCAACGCAATGCAGAGTTCCACCACTCCCAGATTGCTAGCGAAGTGAGCTGCCCGATCGGAAACCACGTGGCACAACGCCTCACGGATTTCCGCCGCGACCTGTTGCAATTCCGATTCGCTCAGAGCCTGCAGATCTTTGGGGGAATTGATATGCGGTAAGAATTCGTAGTTCATCAATGATTTCTCTCTAACACAAAGCGAGCCAGTCCGATGAGGGCGTTCTGTCGAGAGCCGAAACCCGCCACGGCACGCTCCGCCGTTTCGATAAGTGTTTCCGCTCGGTCGCGACTTGCGTCTAGACCAAGGACAGATGGATAGGTCAATTTGCCGAGGTCGGCATCCTTCCGCACACCTTTACCAAGTTCTTGGGCCGACCCGACAACGTCTAAGACGTCATCCGCAATTTGGAAGGCCAAACCAACACTGTTTCCGTAGATTGTGAGGGAATCGAGTTGTTCCGTCGAGGCTCTCGCGACGATCCCACCAAGTTTTAACGAATTGGCCAGCAGTGCACCGGTTTTTCGCCGATGAATTGCCTCCAAATGCGTCACGGCCGCTTCGGGATCGTCTTGGAACTGCTCGGGGCGTTCGTCGTCGAAGCGACCTTCACCCGCCAGATCAGCCATTTGACCACCGACCATCCCGGCGGCACCGCTCGCCTGTGCCAATGTTTGGCAGCATCGAGCCGCAACAGCGGGATCGGCGATTTCCGTCGCCATTGTCTCAAATGCCAACGTCAACAATGCATCACCAGCAAGGATTGCGGTGGCGTCGTCAAATTGGCGGTGGCACGTTGGACGGCCCCGCCGAATGTCGTCGTTGTCCATGGAGGGAAGATCATCATGGATCAGCGAATACGTGTGGATCATTTCGACCGCACATGCCGCCGGGAGCGCGTCTTCCCAATTTCCGCCGCAGGCGTCACACCCGAGAAGCACCAAAACCGGACGCAACCGCTTCCCGCCGGCCAGCAAGCTGTACTCCATCGCAGAACGTAGCCGTTCGGGGACGTCGCTTGGCTGCAACTTTTCCGGAGAAACGGCCTGCTTTAACGCATCTTCAATGCGGGGCAGGAGTTGCTCGCAGGCAGCGGCGAACTCACGACTCGCAACCGATGGCCCCCCCATGAAAATTCTCGCTGTGATGATTGTCTAATCAAAGTCTGTCGCCTCATGTCGCTGCATTCTAGCGGTGCGATTCGATCCTGCAAACCATCCGGTCAAGCCATCAGAAGTTTCATTCGAATTCGTTGGGACCGATTCGCCCGAACAGCCCATTCCTCCTAGAGCACCAGAATTCGATGTCCATTTTGGACGGGATAATCGTTTCAATCGGTGTCGTTATCCCGGTGTGATGCAAAAAGGCAACGTTGGAAAAAAGAATCGCCGCACGTTTCGCCATCGTGTGGCAAAGTTCCCGTGACAGGAAAAGTTTCCCGGATCGCAAAAGCCGACTGTTGGCAAGGCGTCTTCCCTAACCGGGATATTCGGATTCAATCCCCAATAGGAACTACGACACAATGAAACTGATGAAATTCGCGTTGGTGTTGGTGGCCTTTGCCGCAACTGGTTCGCAAGTTGAAGCTGGCTTGTTCGATTGCTTCTGCAAAAAAGAGCCGGCCTGCTACGCACCGATCGAGTGCTGTGAGCCCGTCTACTGTGCGGCTGAGCCAGTCTGCTGCACCCCAGAACCCGTCTGTGATGTTGCTCCAACTTGCTGTGCTCCGGCACCCGTCCACTGTGCCCCAGTTTGTGCAGCTCCTGCACCGGTTTGCGAGTCCGCTCCGGTTTGCTGTGAAGCCGCTCCAGTCTGCTGCGAGCCAGCCCCGGTTTGCTACGACTGCTACGACTACTGCCCACCGAAAAAAGAGTGCTGCCTCAAACGCATGATCCGTTGTGCCTGGAAAATGGAAGCACGCAAGAACAAGTGGTTCGCCGACCGCTTGGGCATGGACTATCCTTACGGATACTAAGAGTAGCCGGCCAACACCGCCGACTCTCACCAGCAATCTCGACCGCCTCACGACTCCGTGGGGCGGTTTTTCGTTGTTGATCGCCAGAACCCGACAGACTTCAATTCCATTGCGGACAACGTTTCGCCACAGCAAGGATTCGCCTCGCTTGCTGCACGCGTCGGTCGGCTCGCTCAGTCAGTACGACATGACCGGCTTCATTTGCCAGCGTCTGACTCCGTTGAAACAGTCTCTCGGCAACCGTCCATTCGCTTCTCGCCGCGAACAATTCACCAAGGTTGAGTAGGTCAGTCGCCATGCCGGCTTCGCAGCGACATTTCTGATGCAAAGCAAACGCCCGACCGAGACAACGTTTCGCGTCATTGAAATCATCCCGCCCGGCCCGAATCAGTCCGAGCATTCCCCAATCGTCGGCTTGTCCTTCAAGATGATCTTGCTCCGTTTCCCAGTCCAGGGAACGCTGGATTAGCGTCTCTGCCAATTCATATTCACCAGCCAAGAACGCATCTTCAGCCCGTCCGGCGAGGTCCGCTGGTGACGAGTTTTCGTCTTGTCCGATTGCCACCTGCTGCCACGATGCCGCCGCAAGCCGGTCACCAGTTTTTCGATGAACGGCCGCCAGGTTATGGGCAACGACTGACTTCAAGCCGTGGTCGTGAACATCGTTCGCCCATCGAAAGAGCCCACGAAGTTCCTCCATCGCCACCGTATACTCACCGATCGCACACTGAAATTCGGCGAAACGGAGACGGGAAATAGGCGTATCGAACTCCTGACGAATTCGATTCCACAACGTCTTCGCGACAGCGAGATTTCCACGCTGCTGATAAAACTCGGCCTGCTCCATTAACGAGTATGTGGAAGCAAGCGAACCTGGAGTATCAACTGGCACAGCGGCCCCCTTCGAGACGACATCACAGACGAATCGAGAGAAACCGTGTGGTGATAAATCGGCCTGCAATTGCAAACCGTTGGAGAAGGCAGCACGAGGATCAATCGCACAAATACAGAATACCTATTATTCCTATTATGTCAATTATAACTGTAAAATTCTCGTGGTGCCTGGCGACCTCGAATTGAACGGCCATCGTCGTTTGGCTACCGTATTCCTCACAAGTGTTTGTCCCTCCACGTCTTCCGCCATGTGGAATCTGCCATGCAACGAATCGACAGCCATCACCATTTCTGGCACTACGATCCCCAAGAGTACGGTTGGATCGGCCCCGACATGGGTGTGTTGAAGCGAGATTTTCTGCCAGCTGACTTAAAAACCGAGATGCAAGCCAATGGCATCGAAGGAGTTGTGTCTGTGCAGGCGAGGCAGACCGTCGAAGAGACCGATGCCCTGCTCGCATTCGCTGACGACTCTGAATGGATTCGCGGCGTCGTCGGATGGGTGCCATTGGCCGCACCGGATGTGACCGATGTACTCGCCCGTTTCGCGGACCGCCCCCGACTGAAAGCCGTTCGGCACGTTGTGCAAGACGAACCCGACGACCGTTTCCTGCTGCGCGATGACTTCAACCGGGGAATTGCCGCCTTGAAGCCCTTTGGGTTGGTTTACGATATCCTCATCTACGCGAAGCAACTCCCGTCGACGATTGAATTTGTGGATCGACACCCCGAACAACCGTTCGTGCTGGACCACATTGCCAAGCCCACCATCCAGATGGCGGAATTCGACCAAACTTGGGCAGACTTATTGCGAGAACTGGCGAAACGACCGAACGTCAGTTGCAAGTTTTCAGGAGTGGTCACAGAGGTCCGAGATACGGAGTGGACTGTTGAAACCATCCGACCTTACTGGGATGTGGCTTTGGAATCCTTTGGGCCGGCACGTCTGATGTACGGGAGTGATTGGCCCGTCTGCTTACTTCGCAGCGAGTACGACCGGTGGGTCAATTGCGTGGCAACTCTCGCCAGTGAAATGAGTTCCGACGAGCAATCAAATTTCTGGGCGGGCAATGCCATTCGTGCCTATGGTCTGTAGACTGCCTAACAGCTAAGATTCCGAGAATTTTCAGAATTTGATATTGCCAACAATCGGCCTCGTCGAATAATAGTTAGTGAGTACCAACTAACTAACTCCGAGGCCGAGATGGCTCGCCCACAACGCGTTTCTGACGAAGAAATCTTGAAGACTGCTCGAAAGATCTTTCTTGAGCATGGTCCGAAGGTTTCGGTGGATGTCATTGCAGACCGTCTGGGAGTGTCCGCTCAAGCGGTTTACAAACGGTTCTCGACGAAGCAAGAACTTCTGCTGGAATGCCTTCGCCCGCCTGGTGTTCCGCAATGGACCGAAGAACTCAATGCTGGTCCCACGGACGAACCGCTCGCGGAGCAGTTGACGCATGTTGTTACCGTGATTTCTCGGTTCTTCGTCGAGATGTCTGCTCGAATGGCCGTCCTACATTGGAGCGGGATCTCGGAGAAAGACATCTTCGCGCATTATGATCCACCGCCCCCCGTCATCGGCATTCGCGCGTTGGCGGGGTGGTTGAAGAAAGCCCACGAGCGAGGCCTGATCCGCGATGTGGACACGGAAGCAACAGCCATCGCGTTGTTGGGTTCGCTGCATGCCCCAGTGCATCTTGAAAGAATCGTTGGGCTGAAAGTCATCGACCATTCGCCGGAAGAATATGTCGAGCAGGTGGTCAGCGTCTATTTACAAGGTCTGCATCCTTCCTCGAACTAATCCGAGTGGAGTTTCGATACATGTCTGTAGAAGTTAGCAGCGTGAAATGGCTCAAAGCCGGGTTGCCAGTGCTTGTGCTGTTGTTGGGTGCGGGGAGCTTGTTGGTCTTCGGGCAACGAACCGAACCAGAAACCCGGGAACCAACCGGTTCATCGGAAACGGCAGTCGAAACCGCGTCCGCCGAACTCATCCGCGAACCGTTTCCGATCACGATCGATGGGGAAGCGATTTCTTATCGCAGCATCAAGATATCCGCCGAGGTCGACGGCCGGGTCATCAACCTACCGAAAACCAGCCGGGGCGGCCGTTTCGTTCGCGAAGGCGATCTTCTCTTGGAAATCGATCCCACCGATTATCAGATCGCCGTCGATCGACTGAACGCACAAGTTCAACAGGCAGCTCACGACCTGGACGCCGTTGCCGTGGACATCGCCGGAACACAAGCCATGGTGAAGCTGGCAGACGAACAACTCGAAATTATGCGACGAGATTTGAAACGGGCTCAGCAACTGTATTCTCGAAGTGCGGGCAGCGAACGTGAAGTTGATACGGCTCGACAGGCGGAACTTGCGGCCCGCAATAGTCATCAAACCCTGCAAAACCAACTGGCTGCACTTCGCAAGAAAGAAGCCACGCTCACGTCCGCGAAACAAATCGCCGAAACCCAACTTCGCCAGGCCGAAGCCGATTTGAAACGCACTAGAATCACCGCTCCAGTCTCTGGAACGGTGGTTGGCGAGCTAGTCAACCAAGGTGAATTCGTCCGCATGGGTGATCCACTGATCCGCATCAGTGAGTCCGCGCGAATGGAAGTCAAATGCAATCTCAAGATCCCCGAACTCAAATGGATTTGGCTCCAAGACCAAGCCGGAAAACAGACCTCGAGCGAACGAGTCGGGAATCGTTTGGAACTCCCTCAAGTGCCGGTCGAGGTGGTCTTTGAAGTCGACGGTATTCAGGTGGTTTGGGACGGTGTGTTGTCCCGATACGAGGGAGTCGGTTTGGATACTCGCACGCGGACGGTGCCCTGTCGCGTGTTGGTTGAACACCCCGAGGCTTCCCGAGTCGAGAAGGGTTTGGATCAAATTCGACAGTCCGTGATTACTCCCCCGGCGTTGCTTTCGGGAATGTATGTTACGGTGCGAATTCCGATTACATCGCCGCTCCCGCTCTTGAAATTGCCGATCACCGCCTATCGTCCAGGTGGCTTCGTGTGGGTCGTGCGAGACGGCAAACTCCACATCCTCAAGGTGCAATTGGCGAGGACATCGGAAGACTTTGTCCTCGTCGAACAACGGGAAAACGGATTGCAAGACGGTGATGCTGTGGTCGTCAGCCCGCTGGCATCGGTGACGGAAGGGTTGCCGGTGAAAATCTTGAATTCTCCGGCGGACGAAGCCGGAACGTAACGCCAATCGGCAGATACAATTCGCTGTTGGTCCGCGACACCCATCTTGAAATCCAGATCGCTCACTATCGTTTTCCCAATTCGAGTCGAGACCGATGAAATCGCTTGTCCGTTGGGCCGTCGAACACGTTGCGGCCATGAATACGCTGATGATCAGTGTGATTCTCGTCGGTGCCCTCAGCGCGTTGATGTTGCGTCGCGAGGAATTTCCGCGATTTGAACTCGAAATCATCTTGGTCACGGTGCCGTATCCCGGTGCGAGTCCCGATGAAGTTGAACAGGGAATCTGTCAGAAGGTCGAGGAAGCGGTCCGGTCGGTTGATGGCATTAAGAAGGTGACGTCAATTGCCCTTGAGGGGAGCGGTTCGGTCATTCTGGAATGCGAGTCCGACGGCCCGGACGTCCAGAAAATCTTGGGCGAAGTGGAATCGGAAATCGATCGAATTCCGAGTTTTCCCATTCTCTCCGAAGAGCCGGAAGTCCGGCAATTGACGATGCGGAACCGTGCGATCGCTTTGGGCGTGATTTCTACCCAAAACGCCGCTACCGATTCCGATCTGCGTCTCCGCGAACTCACCGAACAGGTCCGCGAAGACTTGCTGCAGATACCCGAAATCTCCGTGGCCGAACTCCAAGCGACGCCAAATTACCAAATCGACATCGAGATTTCGCAATCTACCCTGCGGGAATACGGACTGACCTTAAAAGAGGTGGCCGATCGCGTTCGCATTCGGAACCTGGAGTTGCCAGGTGGGAATCTGCGTGGGCAAGGCCAAGAATATCTGTTGCGGGGCAAAGACAAACGACACTACGGTGATGAGATCGAAAGGATTCCGCTCGTCACAGATTCGCGGGGCGTCGCGCTCACGGTCGGTGATTTGGGCACCGTGCGGGATGAGTTCGTCGATACAACCGCGATCAGTCGGATCAACGGTCAACCAGGTTTGGCGATTTCGATCGAGGCCGCCGCTCGCGAAGACCTGCTCGCAATGACTTCAGCCGTTCGCGAGTACTCGGAAACCAAAGAGTTACCGCCAGGCTACGAGTTCGCCGTTTGGGGCGACACCTCGATCGACGTCCGTGAACGCTTGGACCTACTCACGACCAGCGGCATCCAAGGGTTGGCGTTGGTCTTCTTGATCTTGGCGATCTTCCTCGAATTTCGCTTGGCGTTTTGGGTCGCATTGGGCATTCCGATTTCCGTGTTCGGTGCCCTCATTGTGCTGTGGCAGACCGGCGAAACGCTCAACATGCTTTCGATGTTCGCGTTCCTAATTGCATTGGGAATCGTCGTCGATGACGCCATTGTCATTGGAGAAAATATTTACGCCCATCGGCAGATGGGAAAAACCGGATTGCAAGCCGCGATTGACGGCACGGCGGAGGTGATCCCTTCGGTGACGACCTCGATCGCCACAACCGTTTTCGCGTTTATGCCCATGTTCTTCGTGACCGGGGTGATGGGGAAGTTCTTCGCCGTGCTTCCGGTCGCCGTCATCGCGATGCTGTTGATCTCGTTGGTGGAAGCGATTTTCATTCTGCCCTGTCACTTGGCACATCCGCCGAAGCAGTCCCGTCGGGTCGGTTGGATTTCTCGGAAATGGACCGGCTTCAACGAGTCGGTTGGTCGGCGTTTGGACTGGTTCATCAGCACCATCTATGAACCGGTGTTGAAGCGATGCTTGAGGAACCCAGCTTTAGTGTGTTGTTCAGCGGTCGCGCTATTGCTGGGTTCCTTCTCTCTGGTGACTGGTGGGATTGTGCCTTGGGAGATTTTCCCAGACCTCGACGCTCGCCAAATCGAATCGAAGATCATCTTCCCCGAAGGCACGCCCAAACACGTTACCGATGCGGCAACCCAGCGAATTCAGGATGCCATTATCGAAATCGGTCGCGAATATGAAGAACGGGAAGGCCGACCATTGGTGACACTTACTCACCGCTTAGTGGGGCAGGTCGTCGCGGAAGCACCAGGCCAAGCGTCGGAACGAACCGAAGGAAGCCACGCAGGGATGATCAGCGTGGAATTGGTCAGAAACGAAGATCGGGAAATTACCAGTAACGAAGTCGTCAAAATTTGGCGCGAGCGTGTCGGAGAAATCGCCGGTGCTGAAACGCTGAGTTTCGGCACGATCGCCGGTGGCCCCGCCGGGACCCCCATCGAGTTCAAGATACTTGGCGGCTCCGAAGACATGGCGGATTTGGAAGCTGTCGTCGAAGCCTGCAAAGAGAAATTGGCCAGTTACCCCGGTGTCTTCGACATTAGTGACGACTCCCGACCCGGCAAATGGGAATTGCAACTGACAGTCAAAGACGACGCCGAACAACTCGGAGTGTCGTTGGAATCCATCGCCGGCACCGTCCGTTCCGCGTATTACGGCGAGGAAGTCATGCGGCTGCAACGGGGTCGGCATGAAGTCAAACTCATGGTCCGATTCCCGAAAGCTGAACGGGAGTCACTTGCCAGCTTGGACGAAGTTTACGTCGATGTTGGAGACGGTTATCAACGCCCGCTCACGGAGTTGGCAGAGATTGACGTCAATCGCGGATACGCCGAGGTCAACCGACTAGATCAACGCCGTTCGATCACCATTTCCGCCGACGTGGATTCCGCTGTGGCAAACGCTTCGCAAATCGTCGGCAAACTCCAACGCAAATTCGTTCCCGATCTGCTGGAAGACTACCCAAACGTGCAAGTTCGCTGGGAAGGTCAACAAGAACAAACCGTCGAATCGATTCAAAGTCTTTTTATCGGTTTGATCATCGCGTTGTTGGCGATGTTCGCATTATTGACGTTGGAGTTCCAATCGTACTTTCAGCCGGTCATCGTGATGGCGGTTATTCCATTTGGCATCATCGGCGCACTCTGGGGACACGCGGCGATGGGTTTGCCACTGACGTTATTCAGCGTCATGGGATTGGTGGCGTTAACCGGGGTGGTGGTGAACGATTCGATCGTGCTAGTCGACTTCATCAATCATCGGATCAAAGACGGCATTCCTCTGAACGAGGCCGTGGTCGAAGCGGGGATCCGACGATTCCGTCCTGTGCTGCTCACATCGTTGACCACAATCGGTGGTCTTCTACCGATTTTGCTGGAAACCTCCCTGCAAGCCCAACTGCTGATTCCGATGGCAAATAGCCTTTGTTTCGGCTTGATGCTCTCGACGGTGCTCGTCCTGCTGTTGGTCCCCGTCTACTACAGTATCTATGGGCGACTAACCGGCATGCAAATGTCGACCGACGAAACCACGACCGAAGTCGTGCAACAAAAGAACATCTCTGAAGAAATGAATGCCGTCCTGCACTGACGCCGACCGAACCGGTCGTCGAAAACCATTGCAGCAGGCGAGGGAAAAATTCAAAAAAGGCCTCAAAATGACTGCACTTCAGTGCCATTCGAAGTCGATTCAAAAAACGGAAGTGAAAACCAAAGTTTCGTTGCCACTTCGCTTGACCAATCGAATTCGCGTGCTAGAATTCTTCCTCACACGAACGCGAGGGGCCGTAGCTCAATTGGTTAGAGTACCGGACTGTCGATCCGGGGGTTGCGGGTTCAAGTCCCGTCGGCCTCGCTAGAAAAAACGCCCGCTGTTAATTTCGACAGCGGGCGTTTTTTTATTTCGAGGACTTCTCTGGCACGACTCGAATGTGGCGAGCCCACTCGGGATCGGTGTCGGGGTAGTCGCTACGGTAGTGGACCCCGCGACTTTCCGTGCGAGCAGCTGCGGCGGTGATCACACAACGGGCTAGAAGTTCCATGTTCTGGAGTTCCCAGCCGCTCGGATCATTCAGTTCACGGGCAGCGACATATCGGTCCCAGAAGTCGACCTGAGTCAGTGCATCTTGCAATCCGTCAGCATCGCGTCGAATGCCGACTTTTCGCCACATCAAACTCGACAGCGAGTTCCGCAAGTCGGTCAGGTCCATTCCTTCGGACTCGACATCAATCTGCGGCTTTGGCCGGGGGCGGAGTGGAATCGCCTGGAACGTATCGGGTTGATCCGCAGCGTTATCGGACGCCCCGCGTCCCGCACGAAGTCCGTACACAAGTCCTTCCAACAGACTGTTCGAAGCCAACCGGTTCGCACCGTGCAAGCCTGTCGACGTGACTTCTCCAGCCGCCCATAATCCCGGCAGAGTGGTCGCGCCTTGCTCATCAACGACCAAGCCACCGATCATGTAATGAGCACCGGGACGCACGGGAATCCGATCCCGGGTGATGTCGATTCCGAACTCGTTGCAGACTTTTCGAATATGCGGAAACCGTTCGTAAATCAACGTGGAATCCATCTTCGACAAGTCGAGATAGACGCACGGGTGCTTCGTCTTCTCCATCTGATCGGTGATGGCCCGACTCACGTCATCGCGGGGTGCCAATTCCAGATCGGGATGGTAATCCTGCATAAATCGATACCCATTGGCATCGACCAATTGAGCCCCTTCGCCCCGCATCGCCTCGGTAATCAGATGTCTTGAGCTTCCGGCGATATACAGAACGGTCGGATGAAACTGCATCAGTTCCATGTCCCGCAATTCGGCACCCGCTCGGAATGCGATCGCGTGTCCGTCACCAGTGGCGATCTTTGGATTCGTGCTTTCCCGGTAAAGCTGCCCGGCCCCGCCGGTGCACAGGACCGTTTGTTTTGCCCACAGGAAGGTCTTGCCATGTCGGGGGTTCCAAACCAACGCTCCACGACAAACGCCTTCGTGTGTGAGCAAATCGATTGTGAATGTTTCCTCCCAAGCGGCGATGTTTTCAGCACCGGTCAGTTGTTCCGCGAGAGCCCGCATGACCTCTTTACCAGTGGCATCCCCGAGCGCATGAGCAATACGACGGTGAGAGTGCCCCCCTTCGCGGGTCAGAGCAATTTCGCCATTCTCTTTGTCGAAGTCGGTTCCATAACGGATGAGTTCCCGAATCCGCTCTGGGGCATCTTCCACAACTGTCCGGACGACATCTTCATTGCACAGGCCTTTGCCCGCTGCAATTGTGTCGGCCGCGTGGTTGGCGATGTCGTCGAGCGGGTCCAGCACTCCCGCGATCCCCCCCTGTGCCCAAGCACTGTTGGATATCGTAAGGACATCTTTCGTCACCACCACCACATCCAATTTCGGGTCCACCGCCAACGCCGCCCGCGTGCCGGCAATTCCTCCCCCGATCACAAGGACATCGGTGAAATAGTGGGGAACGCGTTTAGGATCGAAACGAACCAGATAACGATGGCCAACGGGAAGATGAATTGCGGTCACGGGAGAAATCCTACGGTGTGGTCGGAGACGACTCACAGAGTCAAAACGTCACTCTAACTGGTGGACAATCGGCTGGAAAGCAAGGAATCGCTGAGCCGTTCTGGTTTGACAAAGGTGAAGCGTCCCAAAAACCTGAAAAAATTGTGGAATTCAGTATTCGCCCGCCGCTTTTCCCATCAGTTTTTGTATCTTCAATATGTCCGGATGCATATGATCATCCATCCCCGCCAACAAATCCGCTAAATCGACCTCAAAACTTGTCTTGAAGTCACATCGGGCCAAAGGTGAATGATGAGTTCCATGACATCTCCAACCCCGCGTTCACGTTCCCGTCGTCTTGCCCCGTGGCTCTTCCTGGGAGTGGTTGCGTTGACGAGTGGACCGACTGCCGTCCATGCCCAATTCATCTATTCCGGTCGATACGTCGGCGGCGGTGCGGGAGACAGCGTCACGAGCTACTACAACTCTCAAGTTGCATTGAGTCATGCTCGCCTGAACAACGCCTGGGCCTATCACACCCAACAATTCGCGATCAAACAACGAATCCGCAACGTCGTGTCTGCCAAGAACGCGTCTTGGGAGATGAAAACGATCGATGAGGCTGAAAAGCTCAAGCGAAAAGTTTCGCAGATGCAGCAACTCCGCCTGATCAAAAGTCGCAAATTAGAACGCTACCTGGAAAACCCAGATGCATCGGAAGGTTCAATCCTGAACGGAGATGCGTTGAACCTCATGCTGGATCGTTTGGCGGTTACCGTTTTCACTTACAAATTCGACGAAAACGGTTCGCCATCGGATATGCAATTTCAGAATTGGGATCAGGAAGACATCAAACTTTCGGACGATATTCTTGACCGTCTACAGATCGTGCAAAACTTGGGTGGCGGTCGCAAGACGGTGTTCCGACCGACCGACGGGGCTGCCATGAAAGTCGATGTTTGGCCGATCCTGCTGCAGTCTGCGGGCTTCGACGATCTGCGTGCGAAGTTTATGGCCACGCGGCAGAAAGCCATCACCGAAGCCAAAACCGGAAACGGGCAAGGCGTCACCCGGAAGACACGCACCGAGTTGGAAGAATCCCTGGCGGAAATGGAACAGGAACTCGAAGAACGGTACGACAACAAGAACTTCCGCATCTATCAGGGGATCGACAACAACCTCGATTACCTGCACAGCGAAGCATTCTTGAAGGAGTTAAAAGGGCAACTTCGGCGAATCAATCAACTCGGTCAGCGTTCCAACGAAATGTTTAACGGTAGTTTCGCGTTTGCTGGCGAACGGACCCTCCCGGAATTTGTCCGGTATATGGCGGATTCTGGTTTGAAATTCGCGCCCGCGACGCCGGGTGACGAACCTGCCTACAACAAGATGTACCGAATCATGCGGGACTTCTATGTCACTGTTCAGGACCAAGACCGCTACATCGTGCATTGGGAAGACCTCACTGGTCATCTTTCCGCCGAGAAACGTTTGGCTGAGGCAAATCGATGGCGAGACCGTGGACGCCACAACAAGTTAGAGCCATAATGGATCGGCGACGACCTTGATCGAGATTTTCCGAGACGCTTTTTTGCACGGGTCCCGCTAATGGCGATCATGTTACAAATTTCTCCGGAGAGCAATCGGCCGACAGGATCGGGTTTGCCTCCATCGCCCCCCTACCTGATGGAGTTCACTTCCGTGGGCACGTCCGAAGACGAATCCGCCCTGCTCTGGCGTGGTGAAAACGGTTGGGTCATCGCGTTGGACCCGGAAAACCGAATTGTGTGTTATTTGGCCGGAAAATCCTCGATCCGGATGGACGAACAGGTTTCTCCCGGCCAACTTTCTCGACTTTCCAACACAGGTCTGTCTTCCAATCAGCCGGAAGCTGACCGTGAGAAGATGCAGCAGTTGCTCGCCGAAGTGATGGGCCCATCAGCGATCGCTGCGTCATCCGACTCGACGGGAGCCCCGTGGTGGACGCTCATTGTCGGTGCGCTCCTGGGCATTGTCTTGACAGTCCTGGTTTGTCTGCCGTTCATGCTTTCCAAAGGCAATGCGGCTCCAGCCGAAACCATTGCGGAAAACGAACAAACTGAGCCCGAACCTGATGAGGTTGATCCGCCGAAAGAAGCCGAGCCGAACGGAACGCCGACGGATGAACCTTCGGAACCGAAGACCGAAACGATTCCGGAGATCTCAAGAGCTCCGAAGGTCGAACCAACGCCGATTCCTGAGAAGCCAGATCCAGAAGACGGCGTGTACATTGTTGTTTTGCGGGAGGACGGCGAGGAATACCATCTGGGAACAGCCTGGGCGAAAGGTCCTCAAGAACTCGTGTCCTCGGGAACTCTCGTCAAAATGTTGATCGAGTCGATGCGAGAAGACGACGCCAAAGTCCTCGTGATCCATGCTCAGAGTTTCAAAGAGTACGAGGTCCGAAGCGGCTCGGTGCCGCCCACCTTGGACCGGCTCGACAAAGAAGCCATGAACGTCGGGCAGAAACTCGAACAAGTACAACGGGAAATGGATTTTCTCCGCGGCAAACGCGCAGCCGGTGACGATGTCGAGAGCGAACTCAAACCCCTCGAAAAAGAGTTTGAAGCGTTAGGTTCAGAATTAGCTGGCCTGATGACTCAAATCGGCGAATACGATGTTGGCACGCTCCGTGTCAGTGAGCGATTGCCGGTCACCTTGGAGACAGCCGATCAAGTTTCGTCGGCCATGGACGTCACGATTGCGGGGGTCCCATTGTCACTGAATTCCATGAATCAGTCTGGCAGCATCGGTGACTTACGACTCGTCACCGCGACGGGACAGACCGTGACACGTCCGCGAAATGGCGTCTTCAAACTGACCTTTGACGCTCGATTGAACAGTGAACGGATTTGGCGAGGGTCACCGGTCCTCAATGCCGATGGCAAAGTGATTGGCACATACTCAACACCATTGCTGTTGGAAGCCGACGACAACAAGGACCTTCCTCATAGCATTGTTGGCGTGTCCAAGATCCGGTGAACCGAATCTTGGACGCTGCAATTCTACCGCTGAATTAGCAACCGTAACTTCAGTTGGAGAAACTGAGAAACCGTTCGTAAGCGGCATTCCAATCCGCTGTGTCGCTTGGATCGAACTGAACCAAGTCCGACGACGCGTGCACGACTTGGCGGATTTCTGCCAAACTGCTGAGCCGACCGGCGGTCCGTGCCTGAATCAGCACATTTCCAAGAGCCGTCGCTTCGACCGGGCCAGCGATCACCGGCCGACCACACGCATTAGCCGTGAACTGGTTGAGCGTCCCGTTCTGTGAACCGCCACCGACAATGTGAATCACTTCAATCGGCGTTCCGGTCAGCTGCTCCAACCGCTCGAGTACCAACCGATACTTCAACGCTAAACTCTCCAACGCACATCGCACCAACTCGCCTTCGCTGGTCGGTTCGGGCTCATTGTGAATTCGGCACCATTCGCGAATCGCTGTCGGCATATCATTGGGGTTCAAGAACGCTGGGTCGTCCGGATCAATGAGCGACCGGAACGGTTCTGTCTCGGCAGCTAGATTGACGAGTTCCGCGTAGTCGTACGATTTGCCTTTTCGTTCGAATGAATTTCGGCATTGCTGCACGAGCCACAATCCCATGATGTTTTTGAGCAGCCGATACGTATTATCGACCCCGCCTTCGTTGGTCACGTTCCAAGCGAGTGCTTGTTCGGTGGTGACGGCGTTCGGTAGCTCCACGCCCATCAGCGACCACGTTCCCGAACTGATGTAGGCCCAATTCGCTTTGCCGGTATGAATCGTGGGCACCGCGACCACGGCACTGGCGGTATCGTGAGTTGGAGGAGCCACGACTTCAATGCGCCCTAAGCCGGTTACGTTGGCAACATCTTCACGGAGTCGGCCCAACGCTGTTCCGGGACCAATCACATCCGGGAACATCTCCGTTGGTAGTTCCAACTTCTCGAGCATGTCATACGCCCACGTTCCCGTGGTTGTGTGGAAACATTGAGAGGTGGTCGCGTTGGTGAATTCAACCACCTGACTGCCGCACAAGCACCAATGGAAAAAGTCCGGCATCATGAGAAACCGTTCGGCGAAGTCGAGAACCTTCGAATGGTCGCGACGCATCGCCAACAATTGCGGAAGCGAATTGATATCCAGGAATTGGACCCCGGTCGCAGCGAAGATGTCCTTACGAGGGACGCGTTGAAACGCTTCATTCATCACACCTTCCGTCCGGGCGTCACGGTACTGGAAAGGTTGACTGAGGATTTCGCCGTCGCGTGACATCAACACATAATCAACGCCCCACGTATCCACGCCGACCGAACGAATTTGATCACCGAAATTGGACGCCGCTTCCGCCAGGCCGTGCTGAATTTCGCTCCACAAGCTGAGGACGTTCCACCGAAACGAACCGCCGATCATCACGGGCCGGTTCGGGAAGCGGTGTTGAACGTCGAGTGACACGCGATGGCCATCAAAGTTGGCCGCCACCACGCGACCGCTCTCAGCTCCTAAATCGATTCCTAAATAACACTCGTTGGCCATGTGCGCTTTCTCCAGTCAGTGCGATGAATTTCCAACTCATCATAACCGGATCAAATTCGCAGACAATGACACCATCCGCCCACAGACTGGAATTGTCTGTTTATCACCTCAAATTGGAGATGATCAGTCGGCCTTCTCAACGGCAGGCGGTGCGACCTCCGGGAAGAACGCTTTGTCGAGTTCCGCTTGCCCCCGCGTGATGTAGAAATTCTGCAGTTTGGTTTCCAAAGTCGCGGGAGAGATTTTTCGCTGCCATAATCCTTCTGCGAGTTGCTGATGTCGTTTGACGAGTTCCTCGCGTTCGGCGGCAAACTTGCGTTGTGCGTCGGTTGAATCGGCCGCCGGTGGAGCGACCTTTGGCCCTTGCATGATGCGGCGATAGACGACGTTGAAGTCCCGGCTGTTCGACTGAGCGATGGCGTCGAGCGACTCGACAACCGCAACGGCTCGCGCAGCCGCTGCCAAGTCGGTTTCGCGATCCACACCAGCCGCCGCTGCCAACGCGTCGGCAAGAACGGGACGATCCGTCGCAAGATCGGCCACACCGATTCGCAATGATTGATAAAGGGTCTGTTGAGGACGCAATGACGAATCATTCAATCGGGATGCGAAGTGGTCGTAAATTCGTTGTTGGATCTCACGACCGGGATCGTACATCGGCTCGCTCAGATGAACCAATTCCATTTCTTTCGCGAAAAGAGCACCGGTGGGCGTCCGAAACCCCTCGCCGATCTGTAGACCAATCCGGTCCAAATTTTCAGCCATTTGCTCGGTTGTGACGGCTTCCGGGATCGGAAAGAACTCCTCACGCGGTTGGTCCGTTCTCTGGGCACACAGCATGACAATCCCGACGCAATACGTATCAATTTTTTGATCCGCGAGCGGGGTTTCCCGAAGGTTGTCGATGCGATTGGTGTCGAATGTCAGATCGAAACGGGCTTCGTTGCCGATCATATCCGCAGCCGCTACTGCCATCTGCTGGCGGACTTCCGGATCGGAATGACGCAGCACTCCGTAGTAGAGTGGAAGCGTCAGCGTGGTTTCGACGTTTCGACCATCAATCCGCGTCTGGCGTTCATTGAGATCCACCAAAACCATCCGTTGATACCCATCCGCATCCGTATGCAGCGTGACGATGCCAACGTGCGTGAACAACCCGGGCGTGAGTTGCGAAAAGCGGTTGTACGGTGAGGGATTCCGAAAAAGGATCCAATCGCCGGGTTGCAGAACAGTTTGTCCCAACGCATAGCCCTGCTCGTTAACTCCGTTCTCGATCCGTTGCCCCAGCCAGTTGATTAACACCTCGCGGTGTCCACGCAACGACGGAGACAAATCTTTAGGTGGGATGGTTTCGAGTTGTTCCTGCAACTTCGCCGCTGTTATCGAAGGCGTTTCGTCGTCAGCTGCGTTTTCGAGAGAATTCTGCGGCAGACCGACTCGAACAATGGCGTCGCAGGCAAGCAGCTTCAACGTCGCAGGCGGATCGGACTCCAAGAATCGTAACAGCCAAGGCAAACTTTCCTGCCGACCGTGGCGTCCGAGCATTCGCAGAATTTGACTTTTGATTTCGGGAGTCGCAGCTACGATTGTACTGTTTTTCGGAGGATCGATGAGCATCGTCGCGGCCAACGATGTCCCGATGACACTTTCATCATCCGCAAGCCGCTGTACCAAGGCGGCCCGCTGTTTGTTGTCGCGCGTGAACCGATGACTCGCGAAAAAAATGGTTTGCTGAAGCTGATAGTTCAACCGTCCTGAAAGATCGATTAACTCGTCAATTGCACTCAGTAATTTCCGCGCAGATTCGAGTCGCTGCTCGTCACCGGCAAGACTTGCAATTGTGGAACGCTTCTTCAGCAAGCGTTTGATTTGGTCATCGACTGCCGACTTTGCTTCATGCAGTTGATGGATCGCATTGAGGTGTTGCTGAGGTTCAGCCACTCGCCTTGCAACACGCGCGGCACTGGTGAGCACCTGCCCCGCCGCTGCACTGGTCTTTTCACGCACGGACTCGGGTGAATCCAGCGTTTGGGAATCTGTCGTGACACGTTCCAACTGGGAAACCGCATCAGCAAGAGGCACTTCCGGCACGTTTTGGGCGTAACCACACAAGGCGGAAACATTGAGAATGAAACCGCCGAGCAACACGCCCATCAAATATCTTTGGCGAAAGTCCATGTTCGATCTTTCCAGGCTTTAAGGTACTTTGGCCAAAGACGGTGATGGCCCACGTTCCGAGGTGGTGGCGGCGTGTCGATTCCGATTCGTCAAATTCGACATCGCTCGTGCTACGGCATCGGTTGGCAGGAATGATGATAGACCAACCATCATGATGAGTGCGAACGTCCACATTCCCATAAATGCTCCAATTCCAAAGTGCAACAGCACTCCAAGAATGAGCATGATCGGTCGCGCCATGGGCCGCCATACCAGCATGCAAAATGTGATCTCCCACAACACTGTCGTGTGGGTCATCAGGTCGATGAGTTTCGGATAATGGGCCAGCCACGTCATGTCCCGTGATTGGTATTCCAAATTCGCGAAGGCTTGCCACATGGCGTCACCGGCCCACCAAGAATATCCACGAAGTTTCCCCACTCCCGCGAAGAAGTAGATGACGCACATATGAATCTGAATCAGCCGTAAGGCGATGTTCGCAGTGACGCTTGGCTGCGGTTCGGACTGCTTCTCGATTTCAGACTGATCCGTTCGACGATCTTTCCACCACCGATCAATCGAATACCGGGCTCCACACGGGCCGACCATTAAGTACATCGTCAGCATCGCGTTGATCTGGTCCAAACCAAACAACGCCACGGGTACTCGATATGCATAGGAGACGACAATCAGGAACGAAAGTACGGCAGTGATTCGGCTCCAGACTCCGAGCGTGAACAGAACCAAAACCGCGATACACGTCCAATGGACCAGGTGAATCGCATCGACGGGGACAAACCACCAAAACGAAAACTTGTAATTTTCCGTCTGGGTCTGGCGAATGAGTTCACCGTCGAGCCAGGCACTTTCGCCGAAGAAGGCAGCGAGATCGGTTCCCCATATCACGTGCGTGTAGACCAGCATTAGACCGGTCGCAATCCGGATGACACCAAGGAGTGCCGGGTCGACGGGCGTGAAAAAGAAGCGGTCCCACTGCTCGACAACTTGAGCCAAGTAATTCCGAAACGCCCGCATCATGGCAATCGCTTTCCTTCCCGATCGAACTTACCGATCGGCTCCTCAGTGTAGCTGGCGGGTGCCGTGAGCGTGACCCCATTGCGGACCTGCTCCATGGTGGGAAACCAATGCGTGATCCGTGTCATGCCAACAGTTTCCCCATCATGTTTCGCACACAGATGACGAGCGTACGACTCGGGTGCGAGCGGAAGAAACTCTTCACCGTTGGGAATTGCGAAGCTGCCCATGTTCTCGGTGAGCATGAAGTACCGATGGTAGAGAAGACGCGGCCAGATGGTTTCGCGATCGGGAATCCGTCCGGAGATTTCATTCCCGTCAGCCGTCGTCACGGTGTAGGCGATCAATGTGCTCGGACCGGGTTCGGGCGCGAAAAAGCGATAGCCGTGATCGAGATACATCACTTCGATGTACGGCTGAAACCAATCCCATCCCGCTTGGGACAATCCCGAAGACGGACGAGTCGACGCCGGTGAAAGTACGACAGCACAAAGGTGGAAAGCGATCAGACCGCTCGCAAGCAACTTCGTTTTCCACGTCCAACCACCGGTGGTCTGGCGATTCGTGGATTCAGCGTTCTGCGGGAGTCCGGACTTCGACGAATCGTTCCCTGTCATCGTGTTCTCGAGTTGCCAGCCAAATTGCTCAATCTACAGGCCGCCTCAATCGCGACTCAGGAATCTATCCAGAGTTTACCTGATGCACGAACAGTGCCGACAACAAATTGACGTCTCGCAATCGATTTGCCGAACTCCGCCGGGATGTGATGATTGCTCGGCCTGTAATTTCGTGAGGTGGCAACGAAAAACCGGAAGGAGAATCCATGATTCCCCTCCCGGTGATGAGTTTTGATTGACGTTCCCGTCAATTTAGTAGTTAGTTTTGAGCAATGGCTCGAACGTTGGACACAAGTTGTTCAGCGTTGTCTTGATCGAGGTCAACCGCAACTTCGACCGTTTGACCAGCTTGAACTTTGGCCTTGGTGGTTTTCGTCATGGTCTTACCGTCTTTTTCGACTTCAACCTTGACGGTGTAAACGTACTTCCGCGAAGCCGCCAGTTTCGGGCTGAGGAACCGTCGCTCTTTGCCGGTGAGGCTCATCTTCTGATCTTGCAGATAAACGGTAGCGTTTTCTGGAACTTTCACCACGAGCGTTGCAGCTGCATCAGCCGCTTTCGAAGAATGATGTTCTTCGATGATGACTTCGTCATGATATTCGATCGAAGGAGTCGTGTAGGAGCCGCCTGCCGACCCGCCGTGGCTTCCACTGTGTGGGGCGGAATAGCTTCCCGCAGAACCACCGTGCGAACCGTAATATCCACCGGATGAACCGCCGTGCGAACCAGAGTATCCGCCCGTGGAACCGCCGTAATATCCACCACTCGATCCGCCACGCGAACCATAATAACCGCCGGAAGAGCCTCCGCTTGATCCACCATGTGAACCGTAATAACCGCCGGACGAACCTCCGCTCGATCCACCGTGATACCCGCCGCTGGAACCTCCTGAAGAACCTCCGCTAGACCCGCCCGAAGATCCGCCACTTGAGCCGCCATGATGCCCGGCGAAAACGTTCGACGGAGCTAGCATTGTCAATGCGATTGCAACAGCTCCAAAACCGCGAAGCGACCAACTCAATTTTCTCGTCATTTCTGTTTCCTTCTTAAGATTGCCAATTTTCAAATCCTGGACACTCAACGTCGCCTTCCCCCTCTCCCCTGACGGTGTGCTGTTGCGAACAGTGTTCCGATTGGGTGCTTTGGGTCAATTAGGGAGATTGTGGCCACGGGGCAGAGTATACCAGTGAACGACGATCTTTCCAAAACAAAAAGAGGGAATCTAGATAAAATAGTAAGGCGAGAAGCCAATTCCGGGTCGGCGGCAAATTGCAACCGGAAATCCCTCTATCTGAGTTCGGGCTATTACCAAGAAGTTCGTAATTCGATGAGATTTCGGCCCAGATGTTGGTTCGCGGGAAGTGCCGTTGAGGTTAGAATCTCGCTGCGAGTCAGCACAAACTTTCACGGTCGAATGAGTTTGGTCACGATGCGAACGTCACGAGGGTTGCGGGTACCATGAATTGGTTGTTGCTCTGTCGAATGCTGGGGATGCTCTGCATGTTGGTAGGAGGCTCCATGGTCTTCAGCCTCCCTTGGGCATTTCCCATCTGCGGACAGACAACCGAATTTGAAACTCGCGGATTCTGGGGTTTGGTCGGCGCGATCGCCTGCGGTCTAATTGTCGGATTGATCATGTTTCTGGTCGGGCGACGAGACAACGCCCCACTTCTTCGAAAAGAGGCACTCGCCACCGTTGGGTTGGGATGGATCCTCGCTGGCATTATTGGTGGTCTGCCGTATCTGTTCTCGGGAACCATGAGAACTGCGGATGAACAAATGCACATGGCCGATGCATTTTTTGAGTCGGTCTCAGGGTTCACCACGACAGGGGCTTCGGTCCTGACCCATTTGGAGGCTCCCACGGCGGAGAATCCCGATGTTCAGAAGCTCATTCCCCGATGCGTGCTATTTTGGCGGTCCTTTACGCACTGGCTTGGTGGCATGGGGATCATCGTGCTCTTTGTAGCGATCCTTGGGCAACTCGGGGCGGCTGGCAAAGCGTTGATGCGGAGGGAAGTTCCTGGTCCCATCAACGAGACCGTTCGGCCGCGTGTGCGAGAAACCGCGACCTTGATGTGGTTAATCTACGTCGGTTTCAGCGTCATCCTGACTGTTGTGCTGTTGCTGGAAGGAATGTCTCTCTACGACGCACTTGCCCATACGTTCGGAACAATGGCCACCGGTGGGTTTAGCACATTCAACGCAAGCATCGGACATTTCGACAGCGTGTTGATCGAAGTCACGATCGGCGTGTTCATGATTGCCGCCGGGACAAACTTTTCACTGTATTACCTGGTGTTGCATCGATCTCCCGGTGCGGACAGGGACACCAAATGGCGACTGAGCCGGTTGGCCCCGATTTATCGCGACCCGGAATTCCGCGTGTATGCTGGCATTCTGCTGGTTGCAGCTGTGCTCCTGACGGCTGATCTGGTGTGGACTCAGGTCTATCCGAGTATCGCCATCGCATTCCGTCATGCAAGCTTCATGGCGGTCTCCATCATGACCACCACCGGTTTCGGCACCGAAGACTTCAATCAATGGAGCGATTTCAGCCGCGGTTTGTTGCTGTTGTTGATGTTTGTCGGCGGATGTTCTGGTTCGACTGGTGGCGGCATCAAGGTGATTCGATTCATGTTGTTCTTCCAAACCATCCGGCTGGAAATCGAGCAGGCATACCGGCCACACGTGGTTCGTCCGCTGAAAGTGTTCGGCGTGAAGGTCGACAACTCACTCCGGCATGGTGTCGTGGTCTACTTCAGCATTGTCTTCTTCTTGTTCGCCAGCAGTTGGATGACGTTGGCCGCCATCGAACCCGACACGCAATGGGCTGCCCTGGAAGAGAACGGCGACTCGACCAAGTTGATTGACTGCGCTTCCGCCGTCGCGAGTTCGTTGAACAACATCGGTCCGGGTTTGGGTGTGCTGGGACCGCATTCGAACTACGCGGACTTCTCTCCCCAAGGCAAATTCCTGCTGACCATGTTGATGCTGTTGGGACGACTGGAGTTGTTCGCGATTCTCGTGCTGTTTGTGCCCACGTTTTGGCGGTCCCATTAGGGGAATTCGGCCCATCATATGGGGGTGAGACAGCCACTCGATTGTGGGGCTCAGTGTGTCGGTTTATACTTCTCGGTAGATTCACGTCTTTTCAAAGCTCACGTCTGCTGTTTTCTCTGCCTGAAAAGGATCGCGCGATGAACCGGTTGCTTCCAATTCTTTGCATCGCACTTCTGACCGCATTCGCATTGCCCGCAGGTGCGGAAGATTGGACGACTTGGCGCGGCCCAAATCGTGACGGACTCTCCCAGGAAACGGGTCTGCTATCAAAGTGGCCAGCCAACGGTCCGAAACTGCTTTGGCAAATCGACCAATTTGGGCGCGGTTACTCAAGTGTCGCGATCTCCAAAGATTTGCTATTCACAATGGGAAAACGTAAGGGACCGGCCGAGTTGATGTGCCTCAATTTGAAAACCGGACGCGGAGTCTGGGCGACACCGGTCGGTGACGGCGATCCAAACTGCACACCGACCGTCGACCCCGAAGCCGGTTTGGTTTATGCCCTCGGTCGGCAAGGCGACTTGGTTTGCTGTCGGGTTACGAATGGTCAAGTTGTTTGGCGAAAGAGTTTCCGCGACGACTTTGGCGGTAAAATGATGTCCGGTTGGGGCTACAGTGAGTCGCCATTGTTGGACGGCGATAAGCTTATCTGCACGCCCGGTTCAACACGAGCCGAGCTAGCCGCTCTGGACAAGAAAACCGGACGTGTGATCTGGTCCGCATCCGCGGCCGGTGGAATTGGCGACCGCGGCGGTGACGGCGCCGGGTATTCGTCACCCGTGATCAGCCATGCCGCCGACAGAAAACAATACGTGCAACTCACCGGACGGGGCATCATTTCCGTCGATGCAGAAACGGGAGCCGTCCTCTGGACATATAATAAAATCGCCAACGGTACCGCCAATATTCCCACGCCGATCGTCAAAGACGACTACGTCTTTTGCTCCACCGGTTACGGCACCGGAGCCGCATTGCTGAAGATTGTTCGTGATGGGGACGGACTGCGAGCGGAAGAACAGTATTTCCTCGACTCCAAAACGTTTCAGAATCATCATGGCGGTATGGTCCTCGTGGGTGACTACATCTACTGCGGTCACGGACACAACAAAGGATTCCCGATGTGTCTGGAACTCGAAACCGGCAAAGTCATGTGGGATTCCGTTCGTGGTCCCGGAAGTGGATCGGCGGCGGTGGTCTTTGCGGACGGCAATTTGTATTTCCGGTATGAAAATGGAGTGATGGCGTTGATCGAGGCCACACCGGAGGAATATCGTCTGCAGGGAAGTTTTGAACTCGCCGCTGTGCACGGCAAGAGTTGGCCGCATCCGGTCATTCATGAAGGCCGACTGTACTTGCGGGATCAACAATCCCTGATGTGCTACGACATTCGAGCCAAATCGCGGTAGCCAGATCGTTGCAAGGCTCCCGCGCGACTTATCAACTATTTCAGATTTGCGACCGCTCGATTGCGAAAAGCGATCGAGCGGTACCTTCGAAACGAGATCGGTATGGAAATTTACCCGGCAATCGACATCCGCGGCGGCAAGTGCGTGCGATTGAGGCAAGGCGACTACAACCAAGAAACCGTCTTCGGTGAGGACCCCGTCGCGATGGCCCGTCAGTGGGTTGATCAAGGTGCGGCATCGCTTCACCTGGTCGACTTGGATGGTGCCCGCGAAGGTCAATCGGTCAATGGCGAAATCATCCGCCAGATTGTTCAGGAGGCCGGGGTACCATGTCAGCTCGGTGGCGGATTGCGTGATGACGCTGCACTGGAATTCGCACTCAACGATCTCGGTGTGAGTCGGGCGATTGTCGGAACGGCGGCGATCAAGAAACCCGATTGGTTCCGCGAGGTGACGACCAAATTCCCCGGTCGCGTTGCCCTTGGGCTTGATGCACGGGATTCCAAGGTCGCGGTCTCGGGTTGGACCGATGTCAGCGAAGTCACCGCATTCGATCTCGCTCGTCGGTACTCTGATCTTCCGTTGGCCGCGATTATCTATACAAATATCGCGAACGACGGAATGATGCAGGGCATCGACGCGGCTACCATTGAGGACATGATTGCTCTGACAATGCTGAACGTGCCGATCATCGCCAGTGGTGGTGTCACAACGGTGGACGACGTCAAAGCATTGGCGGCCGCAAGCGCCAAGCACCCCGGTTTGATCGGTGCGATCGTCGGCCGATCACTGTACGAGGGCACGCTCACCGTTAAGGATGCCGTCGCCGTTGCTGGCTAGAATGCTTCTGAAGTCCCCCCCGATGAGATTCGCATGACGACTTTTTCCCGTCGAGAATGGTTAGTTGGAACTGGTGCGGTGATCTCTGCGGCAGCGCTTGCACGCACCGAAGCCGCTGAAGAATCAAAGACTAATGCCCCGACATTTCACTATTGCTTGAACACCAGCACGATTCGCGGTCAGAAACTCGGAATCGTGCAGGAAATCGAGTTGGCATCGAAAGCCGGTTACGATGCGATTGAGCCATGGGTCCGAGATATCGACGCCTATCAGAAAGAGGGCGGCTCGCTCACGGACTTGCGGAAACGCATCGAAGACGCCGAGCTAACGGTCGAAAGTGCAATCGGATTTGCACCGTGGATTGTGGACGATGAAGCCACACGGAACCGCGGACTCGAACAAGCGAAACGCGAGATGGACATGCTCGCAGCGATCGGAGGCAAACGGATCGCCGCCCCTCCCGTAGGAGCAACCAAGCAAACCGATCTCGATCTGTTCGCCGCCGCCGAACGTTATCGCAAACTCTGCGAGGTGGGTGACCAAACCGGTGTCGTGCCGCAGGTGGAAGTGTGGGGATTCTCAAAGTCTCTCTCGCGACTGGGCGAGTCGGTGTTTGTCGCCATTGAATCCGGACATCCATCGGCGTGTCTGCTGCCGGACGTCTACCACATCTACAAAGGTGGCTCGGATTTTGCCGGTCTGAAGATGCTCGGCCCTGAAGCCGTTCATGTCTTTCACATGAACGATTACCCCGCAACGCCGCCTCGAAAGACAATCGGTGACCGTGATCGCGTCTTCCCAGGCGATGGCGTGGCACCGTTGTCGGACATTCTGCAACTCATGCATTCGATCGGATTCAACGGCGTGCTTTCGCTGGAACTGTTCAACCCCAAGTATTGGGAACAGGACGCCTTCGAGGTGGCCCAAACCGGTCTTCGAAAAATGCAGGATGCGGTCGGTAAGGCCTTTTCCACGTAATCGCCGTCGAATCCTTGCGACTTGCGAACCGCAATCGTCCACCAGAAAAACCCCTCTGGACGTGATTTTCTTTTTCTGCAAGACTTCCGCGCGGAAGGTCCGCGTCATTTCCAATGGGGATTCTTGCGGATAGTGTGTCCGTTGCCAGTGAGAAGGTTCGGTTCATGGATGTCGATCGCGTTGACAGCGTCTCCGTCGTAGTTCCCATCTACAACGAGGTGGAAAACCTACCGCTGCTCTACAATGCGTTGAACGATGTGCTCACGAAGTTTGATCGTGAGTACGAGATGATCCTCGTCGACGATGGCTCGCAAGATGGGTCCAAAGCGGTGTTGCGAGAGCTCGCAGCGAAAGATTCGCACGTCAAAGTCATCGAATTGCGAGCGAACTTTGGGCAATCGGCCGCGATGAGTGCTGGCATTCAAGCCGCTAGCTGCGATGTCGTCGTCACACTGGACGGCGATTTGCAAAACGATCCGACCGACATCCCGATGATGATTGCGAAAATCGAGGAGGGTTACGATCTCGTGCATGGTTGGCGGAAGAACCGTCAGGATGCCCTCGTCAATCGGAAGCTCCCATCGAAGGCTGCGAATTGGTTGATCTCCCGAACCACCGGCTTTCCAGTGCATGATCTCGGTTGCACCCTGAAAGCCATTCGTCGGGAAGTGGCTCAGGAAATTGAACTCTACGGCGAAATGCACCGCTTCATTCCGATTCTCGCGCATTGGCGAGGTGCGAAATGTGCAGAGGTTGTCACGAAGCACCATGCCCGCCGATTCGGCGAGTCCAAGTACGGCATCTCCCGTGTGACCCGCGTGTTGCTCGATCTGATCACGGTGAAGTACTTCATTCAGTACCTCGTCAGCCCGATGAAACTCTTTGGGTTCGTGGGGTTGATGTGTCTCGCACTTGGTGGACTCTCCGGCGCAGCGACGATCTTTCTGAAGATGTTCCACGAATTCGACATGACCGGCAATCCGCTCTTATTGCTGTCCGTATTTTCGACGATGGTCGGCGGTCAGTTTTTGGCAGTCGGAATGCTGGGCGAACTCGGATCACGAATGTACTACGAAGTGCGAGGACGCCAGCCCTATGCCGTTCGTCACATGTTGAACTTCGACCAACATATTTCCATCGAAGAGAACCGCAACGTTCGATCAGCCGCGTAATCAACGATGACCGTCGTCCAAGCAATTGTGAATCAAAACTGAATTGGAAATCTGACTGCGGGATGCTCAAACCATGTTGTTCGGAGCCGACTCTGTTTTGCCGTTGCGACGTCCGTTGCAACCACCGGCAATTGCCAAAACAGACGCCCGAACGAGCCAACAATATTGGCAGCGGATCGCGGTATTCGGTCTCATTTTTGCCGCCGGGTTGATGTTCTTCTTTCGGCTGGGTGACTTTCGAGTTCTCGGCTCGCACGAAGTTTTTGCCGTCGCACCAGCTCGTGCAATGCTTGAGACGGGCGATTGGGTCGTCCCCATGTACGGTGGCTACCCACGATTGGAAAAACCACCGCTGATCTACTGGTGCTTGGCCAGCTGGGGCCAAGTTTGCGGTGACGTTTCCGCCGCAACCGCCCGTTTTCCCACTGCCCTGGCGGCGGTGTTGCTCGCGGCCTTGCTCGGATGGTGGGGAAACCGCTGGTATTCCCGGTGGGTCGGCTTGGCGGCCGCATTGGTGCAGATGACGAGCATCTGGGTGCTCATCTACGGTCGCAAGGCAGAAGTTGATATGCTGCTGTGTCTACTCACGACCGGCACGCTGCTGCTAGTCATTGAACAACCCAAAGACGAAGACGGTCTCCGTTCGTTCATTCGATGGACTGTCATCTTTGGAATGCTAGCCGTCACATGGCTGGCAAAGTTCCATTATGGTCTAGGCATGGTGCTGCCAGTCGTGTTGATGTCGATTCTCGCCGAACGAAATTGGCGTCGACTCTGGAGCTTCTTCAACCCGTTGGGATGGGCGTTCTTGGCGGCGGCAATGCTCATTTGGCCCTACTTGGTCCTGCAAGAATTGCCGGACGCCCACCGTATTTGGCAACGGGAAACGCTCGGACGAGCGGTCGGAACTCTCGGCCAAGACACCTGGTATTACTACGGTCCAAAACTGCTTTGGATGGCGTTGCCTTGGACACCGTTTGCGTTGCTTGTCGTTCGTGAAAGTTGGCGGTCGGCGTGGATTGGTCGGGACCGCCGCGAGCGATTCCTCTGGATTTGGCTGCTCACGCAGTTCGTCGTGTTGTCGCTCTCCGCAAACAAACACAAGCAGTATTTGATGGCCACGTTGCCAGTAATTTCACTGCTCTCCGCACGAGGCTTGGTCCGTCTCACGGCGGACTTCGCGACGCAACGAAGACAGTTAGGTCCCTCTTGGTGTCGCGGTTTGATCGTTGCAACATGGTGCGGGGGAATCGCATTGGCATCGGTCTTCTGGATGCGAGAACCCGAACTCCGTTGGGCCGGTGTGTGGACCGGGATTGCATTCGCGACGATTGGAACCGTCGGTTTCAACTTCCTCCGAAATGGCCGAGTGCCTGAAGCGATGACTGCGACAGTACTGAACCTTTTTGTGTGCACGATCATCCAAATCGGTTGGGTCATGCCGGCGAGAGATCCTCGATCGCCGTTGGAAGAAATCGCCGCGACTTGTGAATCGGTCGCAGACCCAGGCCGATCGATCTGCGTGTATCGTCTGTATCGCGAAGGGCTTTTCTGTTTCCTTGACACCCCGGCGTACTGCGAGGATTCCGCCGAACGATTTGTATCCAACATGGATTCCGGCGAGCGGCAGTATCTGATTGGTTGGAAACCGTTTATCGAGGACTTAAACAAGTCCGGCCGGGTCAATCATTTGCACGTGTGGCCGAAAACCGGTACACGCACATTGCCGCATATGGCGGATCTCACTCTGGCTGAGTTTATCAAGGATTGACCGCGGACTACTCCGTTAGCTCTAAGAACGGGTCGAGTCCCATTTCTCGATGCCGCTTGTGACGGTCCTTCTCGGCTTTGAGCAACCCTTTCCGCTGCTTGGTATGTTGTTTCTCGAGGAACCGCTGAGTGCGTAGAAACATCTTCACCCAAGTCGCGCCAATTTCGCCCTTGGCGTCGGGACGGGCAGACTCGCGATACGCCTTCACCTTCGCATCCGGCAGACACCGCAGAAGTTCGTCTTCGAGCGACAAGAAGAACTGAAATGAACCCGGGTCCCCTTGCCGAGCCGCTCGCCCGACGAGCTGGCGGTCAATCCGTTTGGAACTGTGGTACTCCGTTGCAATGACGTGCAAACCGCCCGCCTTCCGCACGTCTTCATCGAGGATGATGTCCGTTCCACGTCCGGCCATGTTTGTCGCAATCGTGACGCGTCCTTTTTGACCGGCTTTGCCAACAATGGCCGCCTCGCGTTCGTGTTGATACGCGTTGAGGACTTCATGTTCAATGCCGTTTTCCGTCAAAATCGCACTGAGCGCTTCCGATGCATGAACAGAAGGAGTCCCGCAAAGAATGGCCCGTCCCGCCTCAATGAGGCCCCGAATATCCTCCATGATCGCTTGCCATTTCGCCGCCTGCGTGGCGAACACCCGATTCGGCAATGCCTCTCGTAAGCACGGACGGTGGGTAGGAATCACACTGACAGAAAGTTTGTAGCCGCGTTTCAATTCACGACGGGCTTGGACTGCGGTCCCAGTCATCCCGGCCAAATGCCGATAACGGCGGAAGTAAGTTTGCACGGTCACACGAGCGGCTTGTCCGGTTGCGGACGTAATCGGCAAAAGTTCCTTCGCCTCGACGGCCTGGTGTAAACCATCCTGCCATTTTCGACCATCCATCAAACGACCGGTACCTTCATCGACGATAACGACTTCGTCTTCTTGGATGACATAATCGCGATCACGTTTGAAGGCCAATTCGGCAGTCATCGCCCGTTCGACGTGTTCGTAGATAGTCTCGGTATCAACACCATCGAGAACCAATGGCTTCGGCATCAAGACCACATGGCGACAACCGGCGTCCGTCAGATAAACGCTGCGTCGGTCCGGTTCAAAAATGAAATCCTGATTGAGAGTCAGACGTGGAGCGGTTCGACGACACCAACGCAGCAGTTCAACCGTGCTCGTTTCCTGTGGGACCGACAAACCAATAATCAGCGGCGTTCGCGCCTCGTCGATCAGAATACTGTCGGCTTCGTCAATCAGTGCGAACTCTTGCCCGCGTTGGACGGGCTGTTCGCCAGTTCCGCCCTGGGTTCCGAACGGACGATGCCGATCGATCTCCTCGTTTCCGCCACCGATTTTCAGCCGATCTCTGAGAAAGTCGAAACCGAATTCTTTCGCCGTGCCGTAGGTGATATCGCGTTTGTAGTTCTCGCGACGGTCATCGTCTTCTTGCTCCGTCAGAATACAACCGACCGTCAACCCAAGAAGCTTGTAGACCGCTTCGTTCGATTCCGCATCCCGTTGTGCGAGGTAATCGTTCACAGTGATGACATGGCATCCGCGACCGGGCAAAGCCCGTAAGAACGCCGGCAGGGTGGCGGTCAGCGTTTTCCCTTCCCCGGTTTGCATCTCCGCAATGTGGCCGTGAAACATCACGACGCCACCAAGAATCTGCACCGGATAGTGTTCTTTGCCGGTGGCCCGACGAGACGCTTCACGCACCAACGCGTAGCTCTCGACGAGCAACTTTTTCATCGGGGTTCCACCGCGTGCTTGCCAGCGGATCTCGAGCGCTCGCTCGCGGATTTTGGTGTCGCCCCAGTCACGCATCTGCTTGGAACGGGCGAGGATTTGATCGACCGCACGCCAGTATCGCAGCATTCGCACCCGATTTGCGGGCATCGAAAAGTCTCCTCAAGATCACACCACCGGTCGACTTCCCATTCGGGGATCACGACGTGGTGTGCTGCGTCGCCTCATCGATTGGAAAAACACCGCTTGCCAGACCAATCAACCGTGGGATTGGCTCGACGATTACAACCAGAACGTGCGTTGGAAGAACTCAATCACATCGCCGAAGAGGCAATAGCCCAAGCTGCGATTGCCCGTGCTGATCTTGGCCTGGACTTCGGCGCCGATTCGTCGATCCTCAGCGGACAACGCTTCGGCATCGATATCGACAATCACTGGCAAAATGAGCCCGTCTTCTTGGGAAACTTCCGCACGGGTTCCCAGGTCTTCAACAACACCGTCGTACGTGAATTCCGGCCGTGTGGCGAGAATGTATTCCGTGGGGAGTTGTTTCGTATCGAGTCGTTCGTATCCATCGAGCAAGTGCCCTAGCCGATCGGCGGAGACATCGAGTTCGAGTTGCCAATCGCCTTGATCGTTCATGATTTCCAAGAGCACTTCACCCCGCGACACCGGCCGCCCTCGCAACTTTTGCTGAAGTTGGAAGGTTGCCACCACGCCGTCTCGTGGAGCGATCACGGTCAGTTGGTCGCGACGCTCTGAAAGTTTCTGGACGCGTTCGGTGAGGTCGTCGATGGAAATGCGAGTCTCTTCTAGTTGGCCGAGTAGTTCATCGCGTTGAGCCATTGATTCTTCGCCCACAACGCTAAACTGCTCGACACGTCCCAGCAACGTTGTTTTGCGTTTCTTCTGTTGTTCGAGTTGGTGCGTGAGTGCGAGGTACTCCGACTCAAGTTGATCGTTGCGAAGTGTGAGCAGCAGTTGCCCTTTCTTGACACGCTGCCCACCTTTGACGTTGATCTCTTCGACATCACCATCTTCGGGAGCGAAGACGTGTTGTTGCTCGACCGGCATCAATCGGCCTTCACCAGTCACACGATAGTCCCAAGGGACTAACACCATCACGCCAACCACCAGCAGGATAATCGCCATCGCAATCAGCGTTTTCACCAATCGCCGACCGACGAGCCATTCCCGAACGCTTCCAATTCGTCGCCAAAGCGGCAGCAAGAAAATCCGTTCCTGCGAGCGAGCGGCGTGCAATGCTGCCGCGACGTGACCGGCGACGAGATCCACGCGAGTTCGAAGTCGCGGTGACAAGACACCTTCCGACATCTGTTCGACGACGAGACAACCGAACGTGCGGCCTTCCTCGGCGTCTTTGACTTGATCTTGGTCCTCTTCGTCGTTGTAGCCGATCAGTGGCGGTGGCTCTTTGATCGGCACCATCAAAATCATTCGGGCCCGACCTTCTTCGACGAAGTGAGCCAATTGCTGCTCGATTTCCGGCGGCCACTCCGCCTGCGAGCCGGTATACACGAGCGTTTGACCGCTCTTGACCACGTTCTCCGCGAGTGTCCGCATCGTCCGAACGAGGTTCGCCCGCTTGTGAACACGCTCTTGCCCGCTGACCGCGAGAACTTCCGTCTTGCGACCCCGGCGAACAATCACGCTGACACGATCGGTTTCGAGGATCATCCGTCCGTCGCTGGCCGCGACCGAAGCGGTTTCCTTTAAATTCCGTCCGCGTTGCAAACCGTAGAGAAACCGTGAGAACGATTCGAGATAACTTTCGTCGGTCTCCGGTCGGCTTTCCTCTTTCTGACGACGAGCCAAATACTGAGAAGCTGCCGCACACATCCGCTCCACGAACTGCATGAAACCACGTCGCGCGCCCGGCGCGGTTTCGGTTCGTTGAAAGACTTCGACCACCCCAACGCAATCGCGGCCGATCTTCAGCGGCGACAGAATGATCTGCTTGTTCAGCGGCAGTTCCCGCCCCATGGGGTTCTCGGGATGCAGTAAAATCGTTTGCCCCGTCCCCAATGCGTCGGCGAGCAAACGTTGATTGTTCGTAAGTGCCGCCGGTGCATCGGAAAGCCCGATTTGGGACAAACCGACTTCGTGCGCCAAACCGATCTGGCGGTTCTCGTCCAATTGCCAAAACACCGCGGCCTCAGCGGCAATCGCTTCACCCAAGAGACGCAGGAACTGCGGAAAAAACTCGTCCGGCGCGATTTCGGATTGGCAAAGCTGTTCAATTTGGCGGGCAATACGGAGAACCTGCTCGCGAACGGCTTCCAAATTCGGCTGATTCACTGGGGACCATCCATTACTGTTGGAGCATCAATTCGTAAAACCGAGGCGGACAACTCGCAAAAAGTGACACCGTTGCCGGCTGTGTCTGTCCGCATCCGCAATTGAAATCAAAAGACGCTGTTGGCTCGTATCGTGGTGTTTTACGTTCCATCGTATTTTCGAGTGGGCGATCACAAGCGGATTGTGATGGTTGTTAACCGAACCAACCGATCTCCTCGGGAATGTTTACCTAGCTTACCGAAACAATCAACGATTCGGTCGCAAACCCCAAGTGTCGTCCGTCGTTCGCCCCATGAGTTCGGTGAAAAGGTCACGAACAACCGGCAAACTCCTTGCCGATTCGCCGGATGATACCGATTATACTCATAGTATGTGGATGTGGGAACGACTGTCTCCCAACACAACTTGAATTCTGTCGAGTTTCAAGCAGTGCCCTCATTGGCATTCTTTGATACTGCATTTGCGGTTTGAGATGGGCCGATTGGTTGTCGCTTGCAGCGAGACCATCCGCCCGAATCTTCCAAGAACATATTTCGAGTCGAGATTGTTTTGGTCAGCGTCGCCCCCGCACAACCCGTTTCCCCGTCGCAACTCCCTTCGGATCGTCGACCGATTCCGCTGATTCGGCGGACTGATTTGGTCGTCAAACGCATCGACTATCGAGGGGAACCGCACTACGTGATCAAAGACCCGGTGGGGTTGCAGTATCACCGATTGCGTCCCGAACAGTACGCCGCCTTGGAACGACTGGACGGCGTGCGAAGTTTGGAAGACATCAAGCATGGTTTGAGCCGGGAATTTCCGCACGTTCGTCCGTCTCTCGCGGATGTTCAGCATCTCGTGCAGGACTTGCACACCAAGAACCTTGTCCAGTCCGATCGACCGGGGCAAGGCGTCGAGATGCTCAAGCGGGACAAGAAGAACAAGAAAAAGAAACTTCTGAGTTCCCTACGGAACATCATGTATCTGCGGCTACCGGGCTGGGATCCCGAACGCACGTTGGTCAAGATGTACCCGTACACTCGTTGGTTGTTCAATCCCTGGGTTGTGCTGACGTGCCTGGTCTTCGTCGCATCGGCGTGGTTGCTGGTGCTGATCAACTTCGACACCTTTCAACGAAAACTCCCCGAGTTTCAGCAGTTCTTCGGGTGGCCGAACCTCATTTGGATGTGGGTGACGCTGGCATGTGCCAAGGTCATCCACGAATTTGGACACGGGCTATCATGTCACCATTTCGGGGGGGAATGTCACGAGATGGGTGTGATGCTGCTGGTGTTTTCGCCCTGTCTGTACTGTGATGTGACCGACTCGTGGATGATCCGGAGCAAATGGCCGCGATTCTTCATCGGTGGAGCGGGAATGTACATTGAAGTCATCCTGTCCGCGATGGCGATTTACGTCTGGTGGTTCACACAACCGGGATTGTTGAACTATCTCGCGCTCAATGTGTTCTTTGTCACGACGATTACCACGGTCATCTTCAACGCGAATCCGTTGATGCGGTTCGATGGCTACTACATGCTGTCCGACTTGCTAGAGATTCCGAATCTCCGTCAAAAAGCCGACGGCATGTTACGGGAGACGTTCGCAAAGTGTTGCCTGGGAATCGAACTCCGTCCCGACCCCTTCCGCCCCGAAAGTGGACGCGGCTGGCTGTTGCTGTTCTCGGTCGCGTCGTATTTGTACCGCTGGCTGATTGTGTTCGGGATCGCCATGTTTCTGTATACGGTTCTCAAACCGTATGGACTTCAAAGTATCGGAGCGACAATGGCGTTCGTGTCGCTTTCGACGTTCTTCTACTCGATGATCGCCGGGACCGTCCGAATCTTCAAAACGCCGAGGAGTGAACCGTTGAATAAGTTTCGGTTGGGTTTCTTCCTGTTTGTGGTTGCAGTGTTAGTCACTCTAGCGTTGAGCGTGCCGTTTCCGTGGTACGTGGAAAGCCCGATGTACGTGCAACCGGAAGACGTTCGGCATGTTTATGTGACGACGCCCGGTCAAGTCGCCGAAATCAGTGTGCAACCGGGTGACAGCGTAAAACCAGGGGACGTGCTTGCAGTTCTGAAGAATCCTGAATTGAGTGACCGTTTGCAGGAACTCGAAAGCGAACACCATGTGTGGACCGCACGGCTGGAAACTGCGTTGGAAACCAACGACGCTGCCGGCGAAATCGAAGCCGCCGAACGGCAGGTCAGCTTGGAGAAGGAAATCCGCGAGTTGCGTCGGCAGGTTTCGGAACTGACTATTGTTGCGAAAATCGACGGTCGCATTGTGCCTCCACCCCGGAAACCGATGCCGCCACGTGATCCGTCCGACCCCCGACTTCCGCCGTGGCATGGCACACCAATGGACTCGCAGAATGACAAGGTGTGGCTCGAAACTCAGACCCACCTCTTTAGCATCGCTCCCAAGGACACGATGGAAGCCGTGCTAGTCGTCGATCAAGGACAGCGGGAAGACATCTCGGTCGACCTGCCGGTGCAGTTCCGGTTGGATCACCTGCCAGGGCAGGTATTTGACGGGAAGATTTCGATGATTTCGCATCGACACTTGGAGAATGCTCCGCCGTCCCTCTCCAACAAGTACGGTGGACCGCTTCCGACGGTCAGCGGCCAGAATGGTGAGGAGCAACTCACCAGCATTGCTTACGAAGCGACCGTGCAATTGGCCGAGCAAACCGAAAGCCTCCGAGCCGGCACCCGTGGTGAAGCGAGAGTTCTCGTCGAACGCCGCACCGCCGCCGACTGGTTCTGGCGATGGGTCCGCAAAACGTTCTACTTCCGACTGTGATCGATGGAGCGGTTTCACGGCAGCGGCGAGTCAAGTTTGTCTAATCGGAGGAATCCGACTGACGATCGACGTGGAATTGTCCAAGCCGCTTTGAGGTTGGGCGAGCCAGTTCTGACTTCAAAGCATCGACGATCGCGTTGATCGTCTCGCGAGGGTCACGGCCGTATTCCGCTTCGTGAGCGTTTGCAATGTGATGCACGACGTCCGCCAGCACCGTGCCCCACGCCGACGCTTCATCGAGTCCACGCGATTCCCAAAAGCCGACGTTCAAAACGCAATGAAGTTTGCGATCGGCCAACCAAACTCGAATCATTTCCAACGATTGCGGATCAGTCTCAGCTGCCGGTGGGATTGGAAGTTCGTGGGGCATGTCGAATAACCCTTCGCTTTCCATTGATCCGAGAACAGTCGCATGCGGCCTCATCGCCCAAAGACGATAGGCCGCGACACAACCGATTTCGATATTCTCGAGAGCCGTACGGCCCCCACAGCTTTGTGTGGGCATGGTTGGAATTTCAAACGTCCTTAGCCCACGCCCACCGCGAAAACTCTACTCCGTCTTCGTGGCATGGCCATTGAGGGAGTATTGATTAGGTTTGCCGCAGATTTCTTCGAGCATTTTGCGATCAATCGCTTCGTGTTCCTGTAGCGATTCAGCGATCTTATCGAGATGCTCACGTTGCTCGGTCAGAATTTCGATGGCCTGAGCAGACGCTCCATTCAGGAAGCGTTGCACTTCCTCGTCAATTTGACGAGCCGTTTCGTCGCTGTAATGTCGTTGTTCGTGCATTTCACGACCAAGGAACGGATGCTCTTCGCCTTGGTTGAAATACACCGGACCGATGGCTTGGCTCATGCCCCAGTTCGCGATCATACGCCGGGCAATCCGTGTGACTTGTTTCAAGTCGTTCTCGCCGCCGGCGGTGTATTCATCGAAGATGAGTTTTTCCGCCGCTCGTCCGCCAAGTGCGACGATGAGTTGCGTTCGCAAGCGTTTTTCACCGATGCTGTAGCGTTCTTCATCCGGTAGGAACTGCGTGACGCCAAGAGCACGGCCTCGCGGAATGATCGTCACTTTGTGGACGGCATCCGCATCAGGCAGCAACCACCCAAGCAATGCGTGACCGGCTTCATGATAGGCGGTCATTTCTTTTTCATGATCGCTGAGCACTTCTTCGCGTTTCGGCCCCATCAACACACGATCCCGTGCGTAGTCGAAGTCGTCCTGATTGACAGCACTTCGCGACGTCCGAGCTGCATTCAACGCGGCTTCATTGACGAGATTTTTGAGTTCCGCACCCGAAAATCCGATCGTGGCGTTGGCGACTTCCTGCAAATCGACATCTTCGCCCAACGGAACTTTTCGGCTGTGGATTTTCAGAATCTGGAACCGTCCCTCACGTGTGGGCCGGTCGATGGTGATGTGCCGGTCGAAACGTCCGGGACGCAACAACGCAGGATCCAGCACGTCTGGCCGGTTCGTCGCTGCGATGACGATGACCGCTTCACTCGGCGTAAAACCATCCATTTCGGAGAGGATTTGGTTGAGCGTTTGCTCGCGTTCGTCATGTCCGCCACCCACACCAGCACCACGGACCCGACCGACAGCGTCGATCTCGTCAATGAAGACGATACAGGGTGCGTTGTCTTTGGCGGTTCGGAAGAGATCTCGCACGCGGCTCGCACCGACACCAACGAACATTTGAATAAACTCAGACCCGTTGATCGAATAGAACGGCACACCCGCCTCACCCGCAGTCGCACGGGCCAAAAGCGTTTTCCCGGTTCCTGGTGACCCCATCAAGAGCACACCCTTCGGGATTTGTGCCCCCAACCGCTGGAATTTCGCAGGGTTTTTCAGGAACTCCACGATCTCCTGCAATTCCATTTTCGCTTGCTGCATGGCGGCCACATCGTCAAACGTGGTCCGCTGTTCCGATGCATTGAAGCGACGCGCTTGGCTGCGGATGAAATTGCCCATCATCCCGCCACCCATGGGGTCAGCCGATCGCCTCATGATGAACAGGAAGAACGCGATAATCATCACCGGGCCGATCAGCCACAGGATCAGCTGTGAACCGAACTGACCGTCGGCGGGTTCCGCTGCGATGACGGCACCACTTCGGCGGATTCTCTTCGGCAAGTCGGGATCTTGGAGGGCAGGCAGCGGAACCGGCGTGTTGAACTGTTTTTCGCCGTTGATTTGCTGCTTCCACTTCCCGGTGATCACGTCGCCGTGAAACTGAACCTCTTCGACGTTCTTGGCTTCCAATTGGTCGAGAAACTCGGAATACAGCACTTTCGCACCGGAGTTCAGCGGGTTCTGCTGGTACATGAAGTAGATCAGCAAACCGATGACAACCACCACAATTAGCCAACCGCCGCTGAAGCTCGGCTTGGGAGCGTCGTCACCGGATTCACGTCGATTGGGTCGTTGAGGGGAACGCTCCGGACGACGTTCCGGTTTCGGGTCAGACATTATGAAATCTCAAGTTTGAGTATTTTGGTGCAATTGGGAAACTTTAGTTTCCAGCGACGCAAATTGAAACCATCCGACCTGTTGCGTCACCAAGTTCGCCTCGGATGCAAGCAACCGACGACGTGTAACCATTGAACCACAGGATGTGGAGTCATGATCAGGTGGGTGGGGACTATGTATCGTAGGGACTCCGGTGTCAGTCGGCAATTCCGTATCGGACGATACACCAGAGAGCTTGCAAACCGTCTCGCCAGCCAATCTTCTTGCCTTGCTCGTAGGTTCGACCGGAGTAACTCACTGACATCTCGTAAACTCGGAAGTGTCGCCGAGCCACCCGAGCGGTGACTTCCGGCTCGAAACCGAACCGTCGCTGCTTGAGCCGAGGTTCGATTTCCTCCATCACTTCCTTTCGGAAGACTTTGTAACACGTTTCCATGTCGGTCAAGTTCAGATTGGTAAACGCATTCGAGAGAGTCGTGAGAAACCGGTTCCCCAGGTAGTGCCAATAGTACAGCACGCGGTGCGGCTGATCTCCCAGGAATCGACTGCCGTAGACCACATCGGCTTTGCCCTCGACGATGGGACGAAGCAATCGGGGATACTCCGACGGGTCGTACTCCAAGTCGGCATCTTGGACCAGCACGACATCACCGGTTGCTTTTCCGAACCCGGTCTTCAATGCGGCCCCCTTGCCTTGGTTCCGATCATGAAACACAGTCTGGATTCGGTTCTCAACATCCTCTTCAGACTGCAACTCTTCTATGATCGCACGCGAAGAATCCTGACTACAATCGTCAACGAGAATGATCTCTTTGCGGATCGGCACGGACCGTACGCTGTCAACGATTTGCCGCAGCGTTTGTTCTTCGTTGTAGACCGGAATCACCACTGAGAGCAGCAAATCCGCTGGGATTGCATAAAAACCGAGTTGTCGGCACGCTGTCTCGCCGAGGGTCTGGCGAAGATTGTTGTACCATTGCTGAGAATAAGGTCGTTCGTCCGTAACGGTTTCAAATTCCTGGCTCGGCATTGACCGGTCTTTCCCTGTTCAGTTCAATGGGGTTCATCGGTTTTCAATGTGGAGATGGCATTGTCTATCGAACAGACCGATGATGTCCAGTCTATCTTTCGGCCAATACCGCTTTTGGTGGGCAGGTAGTCGGGATTGCAATGTTTTGGTGTAGATTGGCAACGGAGCGTGAACCAGTGAACCGATCGAAAAATGTTCTCGTCGACGTCAAAGACGGGGTCTTTCTCGATAATTGGCGAATCGACGCCGCCGAAGCCGGACAGTCGGGAAATTGGAGCGTCACAACGCGGCGGATGCGTGGCGGACTTTCGGACGGTGTTGACGTCGTCACGCTGAACAACGGCGAACTCAGTATCGATATTCTGCCCACGCGGGGAATGGGAATCTGGCGAGGGGAATATCAAGGTATCCGCCTCGGTTGGGACGCACCAGTTTCATTGCCGGTGCATCCAAAATTTGTCGATCTGCAGCGTCGCGGTGGAATTGGCTGGCTCGATGGATTCAACGAATGGCTGTGCCGATGCGGTTTATCGTTCCTCGGCCCACCGGAGCCAGAAGAAGGAACCACGTTGCACGGGCGAATCTCGAATCAACCAGCTCATCAACTTTGGTTGGAGATCGACGAAGATGCTCGAACGTTGGCCATCGTCGGTATCGTGGAGGAATCCTCTCTGTTCGACGCGCGACTGCAACTGACATCACGTGTCGAGACTAGCTGGGATTCCGGTGCGATCTCGATCGTCGATGAGATCACGAACATGGGAGGCACGCCAGCCGATGTGGAATTGCTCTATCACATCAACAACGGTCCGCCGGTACTTGGTGAGGGAGCCACCTGCGTGGCTGCGTTCGAGAGCATGGCCCCCCGTGATGCCCGCGCTGCGGAAGGAATTTCGGAATGGAATCGGTTCGCCGGCCCCGAGGCTAGCTACACCGAACAGGCTTACTTTTTCCAGCCGATTCCCGACGACAATGGAATGGCCGAAGTGTTGCTCAAGAATGCCGACAACAGTGCAGGTTTGAGCGTGCAGTTCGATCAATTCAGCTTGCCGTACTTTGTGCTTTGGAAAAACACCCGAGCCGAGGCCGACGGATACGTGTGCGGCCTGGAACCCGCGACATGCTTGCCGAACACACGGACGTTCGAGCGTGAACAAGGCCGCGTGATCAGTTTGGAAGCGGGTCAGTCGCGAAAATGTCGCTTAAATCTTTCAGTCCATTCCGGAGCGGAAGACGTGTCCGCTCGAGTGCAATCGATCAACGCCACTCAGCAAGCCACCGAACCAACGATCCACCCGAAACCTATCGGCAATTGGAGCCCGTAACATATCGGACAATTTTTGCCGCTGGACTCCGATTAGTATCGGAGTCCGCCACGGAGGATGAAGCCGCTATCGATGTCGAAGTCTGGAGTGCTACCTTTGAATTCGACTTCTCGATCAAACACGTAGCCTGCTTCAATGTATGAACCAAGCCCCATCAGTCCATTGTCGGACCGAAGGCCGAACATGACGCGCCAATCACTGAATTGAATTTGGTCTCCGCGTGGTCCGGTGGGACCGGATGACAACTCGATATCGTAGGATTCCACGTGATATCCGGCGGACACGTACAGCCATTTATCGTCTTCACCCACACGCCCGACGTAGTAACTGAACCGAGATTCCGGGAACATCAAGCGGTATTCACTGCGGTCATCCGGAGTAAAAACCAGACCGCCATATGGCAAAATGATATCGTCCACACGATCCCAATACAGTGCCCCGACTACGTATTGCAATCCTGGTCCGGCGTTATAGACACCGGCGACTTTAGCATCGAGTTGGACCGCTTCCGATCCGATGCTTTGTTCGAAATCGGAATTGATCGACGGCGAGAAACCAAAAACGATGGCCCATGGTGAACCAGTTTGCGTCACGGTTTCGAAGTTGTAGCCCAGATGAAATGCTGAGGCGGGAAGTCTTTCTCCGGAAGTCAGGCGTGGACTCTTCCAAGATCGCCAACCGGCATCGGGTCCGTGTGTGAGTACGGTCGATGGGGAAATCTGCGACGTGTAATTCGCGCCGATATCCAAACCAAACATCCCGAATTCACCGGTACCCGGACTAATCCCTTGATCGGGAATGTAGGTGGCATCCAACCACGAGGTCCAACCGAACTTGAACGGCTGCGGTCCATTGATGCCGGAATACAACGGCGGAGCTTCTTGTAACCACCAGGGCTGTGCACCTCCCGGTGGAGCCGCACCGTAGCCGCCGGCACCATAGCCACCCGGCGGTTGAAGAAACGGGTCCTGAACCGGCGCTCCGTATTGAGCCAAGCGTGGTCGCCAAGGATCTTCCATGCCAAGCGGCGTCGTCACGACGTTCGTTGTCCCGACGGGCGATTGCCCTCGGATGACCGTCTCAAACGATTGATCCACTTGATATAGAGATGTGTCCGTGTTGCCAGGGATAGCCGCACCGAACACGAGAGTCAGGTAGAGAGTTGATGGGGTCACGAGAGGATCCAACCACGACCGAAGTATGAGATCATTTGATCACAGGTTTCAGCGTCCTGCCGAAACTTGAGCCAAAGTTTCGTCAGATCCCAAAATTTGTCAACTTCGTTCTGGCGAAATGGCGGACCAAAGTCGTCATATGCGAAAACACTTATCAAACTCTCGAGCCGGTTCGGTAGCGACTCGGGAATGCACAGCAGGTGTTTGTTCAATGAGCGACCGGCCGGTAGGTGCTCGATCACTCGGAAGGTTCCGAGGAGCGGCCGTCGACGAATCGGGACGGAAGTTCGGATTCGTTGGCGAGTGAGTCCGAGAGTGGAACAGGAAAGTCCTGGCTGATGTCCACATCGCCTTCGTTGATTGCCCGAATCAATGGGGATGGCGGAGGACTGGCCGGTTTCCGGGGCGACGGTTCGGAAAGTTGCTCAACATCACCGGACTGCATCCCATCGAGCATCTGACGACGCGATTTGATGCGATACGTGACATCGCCGATCGACAACTCATCGTTGAGATGGATCGTCGTTTCCTTGCGGACCTGACGACCATTCACACGAATGCCGTTCATACTGCCCAAATCACGGACGACAATGCGGTCGTCCACTTGGGCGAGACAACAATGCTTCCGCGAGACTTTTCGGCTGTCTTTGAGGATGACATCGCACTCGGGGTGCCGACCGACGAACACGACGGCTTTGTCGAGCACGATCGGTCGCCCATTGTCAATTGGGACAAGATAAATCGCCATCCAGTGATTCTCCGAAAACCATTACGACTCACGTCGCGCACTTTCCACACCTGCATTTTACTATATGTGGCAAGCACAGGCGAGAAAATAATGTTTTTCGGTGAATCCAAACCGATCCCAAGGAAATTTAGGTCCGGTTAGCGAATTTATTCGACCGTCACGCTTTTGGCCAAGTTACGAGGTTTGTCTACATCACAGCCCCGCAGGACGGCAATGTGATACGCCAGCAGTTGCAGCGGGATGGATGTGACCAACGGCTGCAAACATTCCTCGACGTCAGGTACGTAGATCACGTCGTCAGCCAACTCCGCGATCTTCTCGTCACCTTCGCAGGCAATCGCGATGACTGGGCCACGACGGGCTTTCACTTCGGCCAGATTGCTCAAGACTTTTGGATAGATCCCGCAACGTGGCACGATAAACACACTCGGCGTGTGCTCATCGACCAGAGCGATCGGGCCGTGTTTCATCTCGGCCGCCGGGTAGCCTTCGGCGTGGATATAGCTAATTTCTTTGAGCTTCAATGCACCTTCAAGCGCCGCCGGGAAGTTGTACAGCCGCCCGAGATACAGGAAGTTGTTCGCCTCGGCGTACTTCGCAGCGACTTCTTTGACGACATCATTACACTGAAGTGTCTTCTCAATCTGCGATGGTATTTCGAGCAACTGACGAATGATTCGTTGACCAGCCGGATACGACATGTGCCGCATTCGTCCTAAGAACAAGGACAGCAGTGTCAACACCGTGACCTGCGACGTGAACGCCTTCGTCGATGCGACACCGATTTCCGGCCCGGCGTGAAGATAAATTCCACCGTCGGCTTCCCGGGCGATCGTGGAACCAACGACGTTGCAGATCGCGAGCGTCGGGTGACCTTTTCGCTGACATTCCCGCATCGCGGCCAGCGTGTCTGCGGTTTCTCCACTTTGTGTAATCGCGAAGACCATCGTGCGAGTGCCCAAAGGCGGATTTCGATACCGCAATTCGCTGGCATACTCCACTTCGGTTGGAATCCGTGCGAATTCCTCGAGGAGATACTCGCCGACAAGTCCCGCATGCCAACTGGTTCCGCATGCTGTTAGAACAATCCGATCGATCCGACGAAGTTGTTGCGGGTCCATGTTCAAACCACCGAAGATCGCGGTGGCTTCGTCTTCGTTGATCCGCCCGCGAAGAGCGTTCTCAATGGATTGCGGTTGCTCAAAGATTTCCTTGAGCATGTAGTGATCGAACGAACCCAAATCAATATCACTGGAAACTTGGTCGAGCGTTTGAATGTCCGGCGTGTGAATCCCGGTGTCTCGATGAGAAAGTTCCAACCCACTCTTCCGAAGAACGGCCAATTCATGATCTGCTAAATACACGACTTCATCCGTGTAGCCGATCAGCGGACTGGCATCGCTGGCTACGAAGTATTCGCCTTCGCCAACACCAATCACCAACGGGCTACCCGAGCGTGCCACGATCATTAAGTCGTCGTGATCTCGGAAAACAATCGCGAGTCCGTAGGTCCCTTTTAGCTTCTTAAGCGAAACTTGAACGGCGTCCACATAGGTCTGGACTTCGCTTGGATCGCTGCCCAAGCGGATTTGCTCTTCGAGATGATGTGCGATTAGGTGGGCGACGATTTCCGTATCAGTTTGTGTGCGGAACACGTAGCCGAGCGATTGTAGTTGAGCGCGGATGGCGGTGTAGTTTTCGATCACCCCATTGTGCACCAACACAACTTCGCCGTTTCCGCCGGTATGTGGATGCGAATTAATATCCGTCGTTTCGCCGTGGGTCGCCCATCGGGTATGGCCAATGCCGACCGATCCATCCGCAGGCTCGTTGGCGACAAGTTTGGCGAGCTCGTCGACCCGGCCCGCCTTCTTACGAACCGCGATGCCGTCTTCCTGCCATACCGCGACCCCAGCACTGTCGTACCCACGGTACTCCAAACGGTGCAAACCTTCGACCAAGAACTTCGCCGCATCCCGCTGTCCGATATAGCCGACAATTCCACACATCCCGGTTGCGCTCCATCGCTCGAATCACCGAAGGTTTCACAGTCGCGCGGAAGTTACCGAACGGTGCAATATCGGTCAATACGAGATTCGCGTCCCAAGACACGACGACAACGGCAACCGCTCAACCACGGAGGCTCCGAAGAGAGGGCATTCGCGGGAGAGGAATTTTCTTAAGCGTGCGGGCCCCTTGCGATCCGCCGATGGCTCCCAAGAACTTTTTCAGTGCATCATCGACGACCGGCATCGGAACCATGCGGGCTTCCGGAGCGGATGTGCTTCCGCGAACTTCCACACGGACCCAGTCTTTGGTCAAACCGTCGAGAGCACCATTGACGAGGTTGCTAACCACCGGCAACGGCAATCGCATCCGAGCCAACTGGCGCTTTGGCAGGGACGAGTAGAAGTCGATATTCAATCGACCGCTCATCCGAGCCGATCCTTGTCCTCGCAATGTAATCGCGTCACCGACGAGGTCGATCTCATTCAATCGAAATTCCTCGCCAGCCACATCGAAGTCGACAAACGCATGCTTGAAAGCTTCGCGGTCCGGCGGGGTGAACGTCATGGCTTGGAACACCTGTGCGATCACCGGCATCTCATACAACGCGGCGGGGTGGATTTGAACTTGGCCTTCGCCGGCAATTCGGTTTGGATCGTGTGTTTGATTCGACAGATTGATCCAACCATTCAACACGCCACGCAAACTTCGTACGCCGGGCAAATAGCGTTTGGAATACTGTTCCAGATCACCATTCCGCATGATTGCTCGCAGCCGCCATGCAACCGGGTCAACCACGTCGGCTTCGCCATCCAAGAGCAGCAAACCACCGATCGCTTTCGCGGTGAGGCGTTCCTCATCCGGCACATTCACCTCCGTCGACTGCAACAACGACGGCTTCCCAAAGGTGACTCGGTATCCGTTCACGCTAAACGGTCCTTTTGCCTCCATCAGTTGGTATCCCCAAACTTCACAGGAACACCGATCGATTCGGCCTTCGCTGAGAAGATCCTTCCCATTCCATTTACCACGGTAGTCGATTCGCCCGTAAAGTTTTTCGATGTCCACACCGACCGTCACACGATTACCGTTGAAGGCGAATTGAAGATCCCACCCCGACCTGATCACCGCGTCCGCTCCGCCGGCGCTTGCGAGCTGCACTTGCCCGGAAACGGAAACCAATCCTTGCGGATCCAGTTCCTCGACGACCGACCGCAAGTCCGGTGGCAACGCGCGGCGAAATTGGCGAGAGGGGTTGAGATCATCGACGTGCAAATCGTTCAACTGCAATCGCCACTCGCCTTGATCATTGATTTTTGCCCAACCCTCGCAGCGAACAAAGGTCTCGTCGTGCTTGCCGACGAAAGAGTCGATCGTTACCGATGTGCTTGTCGCGGAAAACTTCGTTTCGACGTCGGAAATCAAGTACGGAAACGCTTGGAGTTGCAGGGCTCCGCCATAGACTCGGGCGTAAGGCAGCTTGACGTCCATTTCGCCGTTGGGCACCCATTTCAGAGTCGCGTACGCTTCTGCCTGACCGTTGGGCCGGAGTTCGTCCCAAAGCGAACGGAGTTTCTCCGGCAGTGCTCGTCGGAGTGACTCATCCAACGGCACCTTGTCGGCTTGGAAGCTCATTTGCAAGAGTCCCGGATCATCGAGACTCTCGCGACCAAACGCCCCTTGGGCCGTCAACGTCATGGCACCATGTTCGCCGCGGAAATCGTCAAAACTCCAGCGGTCCGTACGGCTGTCATGGGTCAACTGGCCCGAAACTTCCGAAAGTCGATACGGAAAACACTCGGGTTGGATCTCGCAATGCGATAACCGGGCGTCGATCGTCAGTTCGAACTTTCGATCTCGACCTGGCGGGCGGTGCATCCGCAAATCGACGTCGGTCCAACCGGTGAGATGCAAACTCTCAACCATCTTCCGAAGACCATCGGGAGCCGCTTGCAGAAATCGATTGTCGATTGGAAATCGCTGAGCCCGCACATCGACAATGACTTCCGAATTCGCTGACGGGGAGCGAATGATCCCTGTGATGACCACCGGTTGCCGGGCCGCGTGGCCGACAAGATCGATCACCCAGTCCGAATTTTGTTGTCGCAGCGTGCCCGTGATCCGTTCCACCGGATACGGGAACTTCGCGTTCGTGATTTTGCATCCGCGAGCGGTCAACAGAAGTTGATCAATCCGCCACCGACGTCCGTCAAGCGTCCCGAGCGTGATTTCCGCATTGATTGGCCCTTCCGGATGAATCAGATCGTACTTGTCGCGATACTCCAACGGCAACCGAGACCGCAACCGTTCATCGAGCAGGAGATCCGTCAATCGGACTTCCATCCGTGCGGGTGTATTCATCGCCTGACGTTGAATGAGCCCGTCGATTTGCAATCGCGTTTCCCCATTCCGCGCCGACAAGTCACGAAGAATTACCTGTCGATTGTCCCAGTAGACTTCTCCCGACAAGTCATGCAGCGGGAACGGCAAAACCGGATTGGAAATCTGGCCCTGTTGGATTTCGATGAGCGTGCGAAATTCCATTTCCTCGATGCTGGAATCCTTCGCAAGATGGAACTCCATATCCAACGCACACTCCAAACCGAAATCCGGGACGGTCACGGGACGAGCGGCGGACATCGGCGGTGGCGTATCGGTGGAACTTCCGGCGTGCGGGATTGATTGAGCCGGTTCACGCGAGGCCACCTGGAACGGCTCGCGAACCGGCGACGGTGGCAACCCGGCCAACTTCGTGTAGGCGTCGGCAAGGTTCTTGTCGACCTGTGCCAGTTGCGTTCGTAGCTCCGGAGATGTTCCAGCGGCAAGATTCAGTAACGCACCATCCGCAACGAGGTTCTCCATCCGCCCCGTCACGGACCAACGATGTGCGTCGATATCGAGAAAACCTTTGGTCTTCAGCGTTCCAGCTTCATTGACGTTCGCTTCACTATGAAAGCGGAACTGACGTTTGCCGGAAGGGATCGCCTGGACGGCAATTTTCTCCAAACGGATGCGACCCGGTTGGGCACCGTCCGCTTGGTCGAGACGCACAAACACTTGCCCTTGTTCGATCGTCCATTCGGGCATGCTCTTTTCAGAAGGTGGCAATCGCAGCAATTCTTGCCAATTCCAAACGCCTTGGGCATCGCGAACCAGATCGAGTTGCGGGCGAATTAGCCGCACACGATCAACCACGATCTGCTGTCGTTTTTTGAAGACCTCGTGATTGATTGTGACAACGACTTCCGGCAGCCGAATCACGACTTCCTTTCGGCCGCGTGGACGAATCGACATATTGTGAATGCGAATTCGTCGATGCCAATCGAAGTGGGCACGATCGATTTCCACTTCCCAATCCGGCAGCACTTCCCGTTGTTTTTCCAGAATTTTCTGGACAAGAAGCTCGTCGGTCCGAGTGTACATCCAATAGGCGAATGCTCCGCCACTAAGTAGTGTGAGCAACAGCAGGCCGACAGCCCATTTCGCGGTTCGTCTCATTGGGCGACCTCCGGTTGTCTCTTTGGGAAGGAGCAATATACGGATTGCACTCCAATCGCTGCCAAGACGGCGAGGGGGAATTCCATCGGCAATCGATAGCGAACCGACCCCACAAAAAGCGTATGAACCGCAGTCAGGAATAGTGCCGGACCGACGGTGATGCCCAGGAGCAAAAGATTTCGCCGCTGATCCCAAAAACCGACCAGGCCGGAACCAAACAGGAACAGGGTAGTTAAGACGACCGGAACTTGCACAAACCAACGTTGTGCGGCTTCGGCGTTTAACCACGGACTCCAGAGTCGTCCCACTTTCCGAAACGCCAAAACAACGCTTCTGCCGGGATTCTCTTGCGCGTACTGCCAAGCAGCTTGCCAATAATGACGATTCAATTCGTCTTCGCTCAAACTCTCAAGCAAACCATCATCTTCGAGGAACCGCATATCACTTGCGCCGGTTGCATGCGGATTCAGCCCGTCATACAGACTCGGACCGGCCCAGAGTGTCGTCATGATGGGGCGACCAGTCACCTGCCAATTCCGGATCGTCCAGGGCAACAAAACCAACACGGTACTGCCGATGACGACAACGCCGTGAAGCAAGCTCGACGGCCGAAACCGTTTCGTCAGTACACAGACACCCGCGAACACCAACGCCATTGGCAACCACGTCGGACGAATCAACACCGCCAAACCGATTGAGATTCCGACTCCGGATGCGACGAAAATCCCCCGGACCGGTTGATCACTCCAGTCGGTCCGTAGCAGAATTGTGAATGCCCACAGACTGGCAATCATGGGGACGGCGAAGGTGGTTTCGCTGAGGATCAAAACACTGAACCCAACTTGCAGCGGAGAGAGCGCAACCAACAAACCCGCGAGAAGTCCGGTTGTGGCATTGGTGAGTTCTCGGCCCAAGCAGAACGTCAGACCGCACGCCGCCGTTCCAATCGCCGCTAATACGATCCGCACAAACAACGGACTTCCGCCGCCGAGTTTCATCGCCGCCGCTAAAATCACGGGGAATCCAGGCATCCGCAAGACTCGGCGTGGCGGATCGTAAATCTCGTAGGGCTCTCCATTGACGATGGTCTCCGCTAACTGCCAATAGCCGTCCGCATCTCCGGCGATGAGATAGGCTCTGTGTGCGACATCATCAAGATACCACTGCACGCCGAACGCCGCCGTTAGTCGCAGGCTGCCTGCAACTAACAACACCGTCAGCAATGGATGGCGTTCGACCCAACGCATGACGGACCTCGACCGAAACTGTCTGCCACGACGACCAGCGCGGGATGGTAAAGCGATCTTCGGCTTTTGGTCAAGATCGATGCAGCCGATGCCCAGGTGCAATGTGCTCAAACGTCACCGTCAATGCACTTTCGATGGATCGAGTTGCGGGAACTGTAGCAGTTATGACGTCTTTGACGAACAGTGCCTCTACGGAGATTACACAGTTGGAACAACCCGCAAAGAATGCATGAAATGAGGGCATTGGCTGGAATGAGGCGTTTTCGCAACATTGCTCCCCGCCCGTTCAAAATAGGGTGATATGGTTGTCTCGACGGATCTATCGAATTTGCACTCAGGAAGAGTTTGTTTCGTCTTTGCATCGAGAGTCTTCGGACCATGCCGGCGTACTTGGTTGTCTTCCTGATCGCGGTTGCGGGGTTCACGCTGTTGACCACGTATTGGGACATCTTTCATCTCAAGATCCCGAACAAGTTTACCCTTCCGATGTTTGCAGCCGGGTTGGTATTTCAACTCATCTTCAACGGATGGAGCGGGCGTGAACCGGAAATCGGTCGGGTGGTGGTCGGCGGAGCCGGCTTGGGAAGTGCGTTGCTGGCGTTCGTGATCGGCTTCGGCATCATCTTCGTACTATGGATGATCGGCGGTGGCGGTGGCGGTGACGTGAAACTCATGGGTGCGTTGAGTGTCTGGCTAGGTTTCTGGATGACACTCCATGTGCTGGCCGTTGGAACGGCTGTTGTGATGGTCCTCTCCGTGCTGAAGCTGGTGTGGAGCGTGCTCCGTCGCGGACCACGCAAGACAAAAGAGAAATACATCGCCACCGGAAAAACCAGCAAACGGGAAGCGGCCAAACGCAAGCTGGAAACAATCAGCGAAAAGCAAGGTCGTCGCCTCATGACTTTCGCCGGTGCGACGGCCATCGCAACTTGGATTGTGGTGGGATGGCATCTGTACCGGACCAATCCCTTCGCTTGAGCGTCGTCAGCAGAAGCAATCACGATGCGAGCGAGTGAAGAAAAGAATCAAACCATGAACGTCCAAACTCTCAAACTCAACGATGGAAAACCGAAGCGGCGTCGCGGTGTGATGAGCATGGAACTGGCAATGTTGTTGCCGATTCTCATGGTCATCCTTGCGGGCATGTTCGAGTTCTCGCTGCTGTTTTACGCACGCGGCGATGCCATCGAAGCCGTTCGTTTGGGAGCTCGTTTCGCGGCCATGCCCGGAGCGACGGAAGAAGAAGTGAATGAAGTCGTCAAACGATCTCTCAAACCGCGACTGGCGGCGAACGCGATCGTGGGCGTCGATTGGGGCGAGTTCACCGGCGAACCGGTGGCCGTTGGCGTATGGATTCCATCTGCGGACATTGCCCCGAACCTACTTTGGCCGATCGGTTTCGACCTGGACGACCAACGTCCGCTGTATGCCGAAGCCCATGCGGTTATGGAATAACTTTCAAGCACTCAATAAGGAGCTTCAACTCGGAATTGTGCGGGTTGATCACGTTGCAGGGAGCGACACCGGAGCGGCTACGCCAACACGTAGCGGCAATCAAAGCCTGAGAAGGCATCTGTGCAAAACAACCGTCCGATGGCGGTTGAATTTTACCGACACCCCGGGGACCCCGGGACACTCGATGATGGCCCGAACACGATCTCGTTTCGGTTCGTCATTGCCAACCGGAGAAGCTGACCGTGAAAAAACTCACCCCAGCACTTGTGACCCTGCTCATGCTCGGCGTCGTCGGGCTGTTGATCGGGGTGTACATCTTTAAGAAACTCACCGCCGGTGATGATGTCGCCGAAGCCCCACGCACCCGCAACGTGCCAATGGCCATTGCCGACATCGAGTCGGGAACACTCATCACCGAAGCCCACTTGGGCCAAGGCCCCGTCCTGACAGATGAAATGGAACGCGACACACTGTTGAACAATCGCGTGATTGTCGGCCGCGTTGCGAAAACGGAAATCAAGCGAGCCACCGCGATTCGCTCTGGCAACTTGTTTCCGCCGAACGAAGGTCCGGCACTCGAAGTCGCCGATGGCATGCGAGCCGTCACCGTGGTCGTCGGACCGAACGATGACTTGGTCGATGGCTTGGTCCGCGTCGGAACGTACGTCGACATGCTGTTCTCTCCTGACAACACCAACGATCCACGGATGCAAGGTGGAACGACTTTGACGCTGCTCAAGGGAATCAAGGTGTTGGCTCTCAACCGCACGATGCGAAGCACTAACCGTGTGGACCGAGGCGGCAACACAGCCACTCTCGAAGTCACCCCGCAACAGGCCATCATCCTGACGGAAGTTCAACGTGGTGGAAACATCACGCTGGCTCTCAATCCAGACGGCCGCAACGGAACTGGTGTCAGCGTCAGCAGTGACGATCGGGCTTCGCTCGAGGAAATTCTCGATCTGGAACCAATCCCGGAACCGACTCCCCCATTCGCCACGGAAATCTTCAAAGGCGGAGCACGCGATGTCTTGCGATTTCGTGAAGGGGAACGAACGGATGTAAACCCGGTGGACCCACGAGACACCCAACCGATGCCACAAGACACACCACTAACGGTCAAGAACGAGCAACCCGAAACCAAACCGGCCGAGAAACCGGTCAGTCAAACCGTCGCGTTGCAACGCTTCGTTCGATCCCGCTAATGGAAGCGATCTGAAATCGTATCGTCAGAGACAACATCGGTCAGTGATCAATCGTCGCACAGGACTGCAATAATGATTTCCCTTCGTTCGAATCCGAAAACCCAAAGGCCAGCACGGCGGACCCATCACCGGTCCGGCTTGCTGACGCCGGCGGTCGGAATCGTGTTGCTCATCCTGATGATCGTCTTTGCTTTGCTCATCGACAGCATTTGGTTGGACAACGCGCAGTTGGAACTGCAACAGTCCACCGATGCGGCAGCTTTGGCCGCAGCCGCGGAGTTGGCTCATGATGATCTCCTTCGGGACGATCCCAATTGGGTCACGCGGTTGGAAGCAGCAAGGCAGTCGGCCGCGGAAATTGCTCGGTTGAATCTGGTTGGTGGCCGATCACTTCGATTGGATACGAGTGAAGACGGCGACCTTTGGTTCGGTCGGCTTGTCACGAATGACGAAGGCCGAACGACTTTCATCAGCACGGACACCGCACCGCGGACCGTCGTGGTGAATGGTCGGCAGTCACTCAAGAAGGGCAACCCAATTGGTTTGCTGCTGCAAGATGCGGTTGGCAATGCAACGGGCGAACTGAAAATCCGGTCCGAGGCGAGCATCGACAACTTCGTAATCGGTGTTCGACCGCTCCCCGCGACTACAGTGCCGGGGCTGCCATTGGCGATCAATTTGAATGCGGAATACGACGACCGACTCAGCTGGGAATCGGCAATTGATCTCGGTCTGGGTGAAGACAATTGGAGTTACGACCCGGTCACGCGGTCGGTCTCCAACACACCGGACGGCATCAAGGAAATCATCATCCGCAGCAAAGCCAACGATGAAGATGCCACCGAAGCCAACCTTCAACTCGTTGACTTGAACACCGAACTGAGCGACCTTCCGCTGTACCACCAAATTCAAGATGGTTGGACGGCGAAGGCGCTGGAACAGTTCGGCGGTCAGTTGGTCCTCGCGGACGATACAATTGAAGCCGTTTCCAGCGCAGTCATCAACGATGATGTGCAAGAGTCGCTCGATCTGGTGAAGGGAGAAGCCCGGATCGTGCTGCTCTACGACCAAATCACCCCATCCGGCAGCAATGGATTCGGAACCGTTCGCATCGCCGGTTTTGCCGCCGGGCGAATCGTGGCGATCATCCGGAAACCAGACGACAGCTGTGAAATCACCTTTCAACCCGCCGTCATCGCAACCCGAACCGCCGTTCGCGCGGACGGCGTTTACTCGGTCGGCGAACTGACCGACGCGGAACGCGCTGCGTTGGAAAACCCGTACATCTACAAAATTTCTCTCACTCACTGAGTTGGAAACAAGACCATGGTGACTGACGTCAAAACGCCGACCAATGGCGAAACTCGTTCGAGTGCGGACAATCGTCGCGAGTTCCAAAAACTGAAAACGCGATTGCACAGCCGCATGGTGGATGCGATCGATCTATCCAAAGCGGGCGAACTCGAAGAAGAGAAGCTTCGTGAGCAACTCCGCAATTTGGCGTCGCATCTGTGTTCGCTGGAGCAGGTGCATCTGCCGGCGAAACAAAGAGAGTCGATGGTCCGCGAGATCATGGACGAAATCTACGGATTCGGCCCGTTGGAATCCCTGATGACCGACCCGGACGTGACCGATGTGTTGGTCAACGGACCGGACCGGGTGTTTGTCGAACGACGCGGGATGCTCGAGCCGACCGATGTGCGGTTCGCCGACGAAGCCCACTTGCTGCAAGTCATCCAACGACTCGTCTCTCGTGCCGGGCGACGAATCGACGAAGTCTCGCCGATGGTCGACGCGAAACTCCCCGATGGCTCGCGATTGAATGCCGTGATCCCGCCGCTGGCGCTCGCCGGTCCCACGGTTTCGATTCGTCGATTCGCCAGTCGCGGAATCCTGTTCGAAGACATGGTCGAGAAACACTCACTCGCCCAGGAGATGGCTGACTTCCTGTCGGCAATCGTAAAAGGCCGCCTGAATGTGCTGATCAGCGGTGGTACCGGGGCCGGGAAAACCACGTTGCTCAATAACCTCAGCCGATTCGTTCCCGTTACCGAACGGGTCATTACGATCGAGCAAACGGCCGAACTGCAACTTCAACAACCGGACGTCGTTTCACTCGAAATGCGACCGGCTAACGTTGAAGGACGCGGCGAAATTGATCAGCGGGAACTGCTCAAGAACAGCCTGCGGATGCGACCGGATCGCATCATCGTGGGGGAAGCTCGGGGCGGCGAAGTCTTGGACTTACTCCAGGCAATGAACACCGGTCACGACGGTTCCATGAGTACCGTTCACGCGAATGATACCCGTGACGCTCTCGACCGTTTGGAATTGATGATCGCGTTGTCCGGGGTCGAGTTGCCGACGAATGTGGCTCGCCAGTACATCGCATCCGCGATTCAGATCCTCGTGCATATCACACGATTGGCGTCTGGGGAGCGGAAAGTCATGCGGATTTCCGAACTCGCGAAATCACGTGACGGCATCTACAACATCGAAGACATTTTCGTCTACCGCATGGCTGGTTATGACGACGACGGCCGGGCTCAAGGTGCGTTTTACGCGACCGGCTACGAACCCGACTGCCTGCGACGATTGGCCGCCGCCGGGATCGAACTGCCGACCGAAATGTTCTCGCCGCGGGAACTTCGGAATGAGTCCATGGATTCATTCGATTCGGACTCCGGCGATAGCGACTCGGTCATCGAATCCGACTTCGGCGACGGTGTCGAGTAACTCACAGCGAGTCAACCACGTTGGTGATTGCACGGAAACAATCCGATCCCCCATTCAAATTGATCGTTCGAGGAGCCAGGCATGGCGACTGACACAATTCATTATCCGCCAATCACTCCGCAGCCCGGTTTTGCCGACATCGTGCGGGATGACGTGACGTACACCACTGGCGAGACACACACGACTAGCGATCGGGTCAACGGTTGGTTTGAACGACTGGTGATTCAATCGGGGCTGGAAATGTCACCGATGATGCTCCTCGCGTTGTGTGCCTTGTCCGGCTTGGCCTTAGGCGGAGCGATGTTCGTCTTCCAAGAGAACATCCTCAGCACTACGTTCGCGACGATCATCGGGCTGATCGTTCCAGTGTTAGTCACCATGTTTCTGCGTAGCCGACGCCAGTCACAAATCCTTCGACAGATGCCGGAAATGATCGGCGAGTTGGCCCGAGCGGCTCGAACGGGGCGAAGTCTGGAACAGTGTTTCGAGATCGTCGCCGACGACACGCCCGCGCCGCTGGGAACGGAAATGCGACTGTGCGACCGCCGAATGCGAATGGGGATTTCCCTGCCAAAAGCCATCGAGCCACTGCCGGAACGAACCGGTGTGGTCAGTTTGAACGTTCTGGTGACCGCCCTTTCGGTGCACCATCAAACCGGCGGTGACTTGATCACTGTACTCGAACGACTGCAAGCGACCATTCGCGACCGGATCACATTCCTCGGCCGACTGAAGACCGCGACGTCCGCTAGTCGGGCAACCGCGATTCTCATGCTGATTCTGCCTCCGGCGATCCTGATGTTCTTCATCATCCGAGATGCGGAATACTTCACCAACTTGATGGCCTCGGGCTGGGGTTGGTGGATGACTTTGGCCGCCGTCGTGTTGCAATTGCTCGGCACGATTTGGGTATTGCGAATTCTGCAATCGAGTAAACGAACGTAGTCACAACTTATACAGACTCCATGGGGGCCTTCGGTGACGCCGATGCTCCCCAAGGTGAACACTGAATATCGCCTTCAAAGGGATTTGCCATGTTACCTCCCTGGATGCTTATCGCCTTCTACGTCGTTCTCGGTTTGGCGATCGTCCTGCTGCTCGCTCGCTATTTTCGCAAACGAAAATTGCGAACGGAATCTGATTCGGCAAGCACGACCGAAGAGGTTCCCGCCGACGCAATCCAATTCGACGATCCAAACATCTCCTACGCGCCGGCTGGTCCGGTGACGTGGAACGATCGGCATTTGTTCCGAGATGGATCGACTGGAACAAAGCGAGATCGCACGGAAAATCCGCTGCCCCGACTCGAAGCCGGCGACGTACCGACATCCGATCAATCCGACTACATGCTCGGCCCGGTTACGCCCGTTTTCGCGGCCATGCTCCCCGAGAGTGATGCCAAGAAACGCACGATCAAACGGGAACTGCTCAACGCCGGACAATACAATCCGCACGCTTACGAGAACTTGGCTGCGTTACGATACTTGGGAATCATGCTGCCGCTCATCGGCATCGGGATTCTGCTCATTGTTCTGCCGACTCAGTTGGAAGTCTTCGCAATCGCGATGTTGCTCGTGATCCCATTGATGGGTTGGGCCATTCCGCGATTAGTGATTCGTGGCCAAGCTCGTGACCGCATGAGCGAAATCGCTCGTGGGATGCCGGACATGCTCGACATGCTCAATATGTGCGTGAGTCAGGGAATGACCGTGCCGGCGGCTCTCAAGCGAATTAGCCAGGAAATTCGCCCCGTGTATCCCGCCTTGTCACGGGAACTTCAGATCGTCGTGGAGCAAGCTCACCTCGGATCGCTTGAGCAAGCCCTCCGAAACTTTTCCGAACGTGTCGATCTTCCGGAAGTCCACTCTTTCGCGACGCTCTTGATTCAAACCGAGCGAATGGGAAGCAGCGTCTCGGCGGCACTCACCGACTACAGTGACAACATGCGGGAAACACTCCGCCAGCGAGCGGACGAAAAAGCCAATCAGGCGACGTTCAAGTTACTGTTTCCGACCGTGCTCTGTCTGATGCCAGCCGTGTTTCTGTTCCTGCTCGGACCGGCGATGATTTCACTCAACGACTTCTTCCAAGGCGATGGAGCCGACCTTCTCAACAATTCCTCGCAGCAACTTCAAGAGTTCCGCGAAGGTGAATAATCGCAACAGGCGATCCCAACTAACAACAGAGCCCCGCGACAACAATCGCGGGGCTTTTTCGTATTCAACCTGTCTCTCTTCCCATTCACACCTGCTCTAGTCGATCGTCCAAGACTTTCCCCGATTTCGGGAATCGTTGACTTTCGGTCGTGGTCCACGTGACTGGAACGCTTCGTAATCCGGTAGTTTATACTCGTTGAGCAATTGATTAACACGCACTTCAATGCTCGTGAGCTGACCACCTTGTTCGCGTGTAACCAGCGTGATGGCCCGACCGCGTTCCGAAGAGGATAATCGCCCCGTACGTCCGATGCGGTGCACGTAGTCGTCGTGATACTCGGGAATGTCGTAGTTGACGATATGCGAGATTCCGCTGATGTCGATTCCCCGGCCAACGACATCGGTCGCGATCAGCAACCGGACACTGCCCTCACGAAATCGCTTCATCACACGATCACGTTTCGACTGTTGCAGATCGCCCGTCATCATCGCCACGCCGGGAAGTTTGTCGGCGAAGTGCTTGTAGATTCGCTCGGTACCACGTTTCGTGCGAGCAAACACAATGGCTTGCTGCGGACGTTCCTTCAACAACAGCCGCACCAAAAACCCAAGTTTCCGTTCCTCGTCGACAGTTGCGTAGAACTGCTCGATCGTTTCGGAAGCCGAAATTCCATCCTGCGAGAGATCGACTCGCTGTGGGTCCTGCATGTATCGTAGAGCAAGTCGCTCGACTGATGGCGGCATGGTTGCCGAAAGCAAGAGTGTTTGCCGATCCGTCGGACATTGCCGAAGGATTTTCTCGATGTCTGGCCGAAAACCGATGTCGAGCATTCGGTCGGCTTCATCGAGGACCACGAATTCGATATCTCGGAGATTGAGATTGCCACGCCGCATGAGATCGATGACACGTCCCGGTGTGCCAACGACGACTTGGGCGCCACGTTGAATAGCATTGATCTGCGGCCCCATTGAACGTCCGCCCACGACGGTCACGACTTCGCAATCAAAGTCTTGAGCGAATCGCCGGAATTCCTCCGCGACTTGCTCACTGAGTTCCCGCGTGGGAGCGAGCACGATCGCTTGGACGCCTTTGAAGTCGAGGTCCAACTGTTCCAGAATGGGAATCGCAAATGCGGCGGTCTTGCCAGTACCAGTTCGGGCCTGACCAGTGCAATCGGCACCAGTCAGAGCGATGGGAATCACAGCTTTCTGAACTGGGCTGGGTTCTTCGTATCCAATCTTTGCCAATGTCTTGAGCATCGTTTTGCTCAACCCCAAAGCGGCAAACCCTGATTTGGGTGGTTTTGAAGCCGAACGGCTTTTTGGGGAGCGAGTCTTTCGCGATTTTTTGACTGTACTCACAGTGCCCTTCAAATAAACAGATGTCGGCGGTTTTACGCCATATTAAATGTAGTCTTGCAGAATAAAGAATAGAAAACATCGGTCTTGACGTCAATCGGACTTGACCGCAACGCGAAGAACGCCACCGGTCATCCGTTCACACGTTGTCTACAGGCAACACAACGTCGAAACCCAAATTATCGGAATTGTGGGATGGTTCCGCATCCAGCTTCGAGTGACTTGAGCGTTCCGAGGCGTTTTCCCGTCCCGTGTCGTCTGCCAGATCCCATCAATTGAAGGATGGAAGGCATGCGGGATCGTCGTTTTCGGTCATGAGCCCCAATTACTCATGGGTTTATGTCCGACCGCGTCACCAGACAAGTTCCGACGAATCGAATTCCATTCGAGCAAATTGATCTCCCACGATCTCTTACGATGTGAGTCTTGAAATGCTTCTTGATAGTCATCAATCAGTGCTGGTCCCCTGCCCGAGCTGTCAAAACGGTGTGGATTTCGGAACGTCCGCGGCGGCTTCGACAACCTGCGGGAATTGTGGCCATACGTTCGTCAACTCGGTTGAGAAATCGGCCGGATGCACTGGTCAGGAAACGGTTGCCGTGAGTCTTTCCAACGGCGCCGGTTTGCTCGACTCCAAAACTGCTGCCGCAGATGACCCGATCATCGATCCAGCTGCAACGAAGCACTCATCCGGTTCGGAAACGACACGTCTTGGGCACTTTGTGTTAGAGAAACTTCTGGGGGAAGGCGGTTTCGGTTGCGTTTATCAAGCTCGCGATTTGAAACTTGACCGTGCGGTAGCCATCAAGTTACCCCGCAGCGGACAACTGACCGAGAAAGAAACGTCGCAGTTCTTGAAAGAGGCACGAGCTGCGGCCCAACTTCGACATCCGAATATCGTCGGCGTGCACGAAGTCGGGATGAGCGACGGTTCGGTTTATATCGCGACTGACTTCATTAACGGCCAACCAATGGACGACTGGCTGGAGAGTTACCAACCGACTCATCAAGAGAGTGCCGAACTGTGCCGCACACTTGCGGAGGCATTGCATCACGCTCACCAACGCGGCGTGATTCATCGCGATCTTAAACCGGCGAACATCTTACTCGATGAAGACGGACAACCGCACATTGCCGACTTCGGTCTGGCGAAACGAGAGTTTGGTGAAACCTCGATGACAGCAGCCGGTGTGGTCATGGGCACGCCGGCATACATGGCTCCCGAGCAGGCAACCGGCCAGTCACACGAGGCGGACGCCCGCGCCGACATTTACGCACTCGGCACGATGCTGTTCGAAATGTTGACCGGCGAACGACCGTTCCGTGGCTCGACACAGGCGTTGTTGTATCAGGTCGTCAACGCCGAACCGCCACTGCCACGAACGATTGACGAAACCATCCCCGAAGGCTTGGAAGCGATCTGCATCTGCTGCTTGGCGAAAGATCCGGACCACCGATTCGCCTCCGCCCAAGACTTAGCCGATGCATTGACGGAGTATTTGGAAGAACGACAAACCTCGGTCTCGCTGCCAACAGCATTGACCGAGACTAAGCCGAATGCATGGATCCAATTTTGGAATCGACATCCATTCGCCGTTGCCGTTGGTGTGGGAATCAGCGTCATGTTGGCGGCGGGTGGAATCGCGGTGGCCTACAAATCGGACGCTGTTCCCCCGTCACGAACCGTCATCACGTCAACACCACAGTCCACTGTGACGCCAAGCCAATCATTGTTGCCCCAAGTTCGCCAGCAACTGCGGGAACAATCCCCAGCCAACGTCGAACTTGATCCCGAACTCGAGGCGGCCCTCCAAACGGTCGAGCAGCAGCACGCTGAGATCGGCTCGCAAACCGCTCCCGAGTTGGGAGCGGTCGGCTCATTGATCATGGGAGAAATGACCGGCGACCCCGATGGCAATTCCCTGCGTGATCAACGAATCCTGCTGCAACGCCTCAAAGGACGACTGGGGAATCTCAATCAATCGCTGAAGTGATTTCTCACTTGGACTCGATTTCCATTCCGAGGTTCTTCACGAGAAACGCCCATTGGTCAGCGATTTCCTCGATGATTTTGGAAGTCGGCTTGCCAGATCCGTGTCCCGCTTTCGTCTCGATACGAATCAACACCGGTGCATCACCTTCGTGATATTCCTGTAAACGGGCGGCGAACTTGAAGCTGTGTCCGGGCACGACGCGGTCGTCGGTATCGGCGGTTGTCACGAGGGTTGGTGGGTATTCGATTCCCGCTTTCAGGTTGTGGTACGGCGAATACTTGTACAACGCCTGGAATTCTTCGGGATTATCAGCGGAGCCGTAATCGTCGACCCAAAACCGACCGGCCGTGAATTTGTGAAACCGCAGCATGTCCATCACGCCCACTGCCGGAAGTGCTGCTCCGAAAAGGTCGGGGCGTTGCGTGATGGCTGCACCGACGAGCAACCCTCCGTTGGATCCCCCTTGGATCGCAAGCTTCGAGGACTTGGTATAGTCGTTATCGATCAACCATTCCGCCGCCGCAATGAAATCGTCGAAGACATTTTGTTTCGTCAATTTCGTTCCAGCTTTATGCCATTCCTCGCCGTATTCGCCGCCGCCCCGCAGGTTGGCCATTGCGAACACGCCGCCCATTTCCATCCAAGCGAGTCGGCTGATCGAAAAGCTCGGCGTGAGCGGAATCGAAAACCCGCCGTAACCGTAGAGCAGCGTTGGATTGTTATCGTCGAGCTCCAGTCCCTTCTTGTGAGCAATGAACATCGGGACTTTGGTTCCGTCTTTGCTTTTGTAAAAGACTTGTTTGACTTCGTACAGCTCGGGATCGAAGTCGACTTCTGCTTGCCGAAGTTTGGTGCTCTTTCCCGTGATCAAGTCGTAGCGGTACGTGCTCGGCGGAGTCGCGAAACTGGAGAACGAATAGAACGTCTCCGTGTCTCCGCGGCGTCCGCTGAATCCGCGTGCCGTCCCGATGCCGGGGAACTCCACATCACGCACATGCTCTCCTTGCATATCGTAAATCTTGACAGCGGTTTTCGCATCCTGCAGATAACTGGCGACGAACAAATTGCCGACGAGATTCACGTCATTCAGGGCATTGTCCGACTCGGGAATGATGACTTGCCAATTCTCGCGAGCCGGTTTGCGAATGTCGATTGCGATCAACCGTTTGCGGGGTGCTTCCCAATCGGTCACGAAGTAGAAGACGTGTCCGTCGTTGCCGACAAAACTAAACTCCTGCTCAAAATTATCAATCAGGTCCACCGGGGCTGCATACGGTTCGGTGAGATCCCGATACAAAATGCGATAGCGATCGTCAGTGCCTTTCCAAACGGTGAGGACAAGAAATTGACCATCTTGCGTCACCGACGTTCCAAATCCCCAAGTCGGTTCATCCGGGCGATGGTACACCAACACGTCTTGATCTTGCGACGTGCCAATTCGGTGATAGTAGATTTTTTGGTTCAGATTCAGCGATTGAAATGCTTCGCCCTCTTCCGGTGCATCAAAGCGACCATAGAAGAACCCTTTGGAATCCCGCGTCCAAGTCGCACTACTAAATTTGACCCATTGGATTCCTTCTTCCAGCACCTTCCTGGTGGCGATCTCCATGACTCGCCAGGTTCGCCAGTCGCTACCGGCTTCCTGAATACCGTAGGCGAGATACCGACCATCATCGCTAAACGCCAATCCCGCCAGTGCGACCGTGCCGTCTTCAGACCATTCATTGGGATCGATCAAGACCGTGGCTTCCGCATCAAGACGGTCTTGCATGAACAGCACGTCTTGGTTTTGTAGCCCGTTGTTCTTGAAGTAGTAATACCGTCCACCACGTTTGAAGGGTGCAGAGTATTTCTCGTAATTCCAGAGCTTCGTCAATCGGCTCTCAATGGCATCCCGCTGAGGAATCGCTTTGAGATATCCGAACGATACTTTGTTTTGTGCCTCGACCCAATCGTGCACATCTTCAGACGTCCGAACGTCGTCCTCGAGCCAACGATACGGATCGGATACCGTCACACCGTGATAAACATCAGTCTGGTCGACTTTTCGAGTTTCCGGATAACGCAACGATTCCGCAGAGGATGGGTGATTTGTCATCAAGCAAGCCACAAAAAGCCACGACGAACACAAATTACGAACAGCCACGGTGAATCCTTCCCGACGGCGATGGCAAAGACTGAACGACGCTGAGTACGACCTCAGCAAGCACCTCAGCATTCTACGAGATCCGTCCCGATTCAGCGAGCGAACCAAAATTCCCACGCGGATGGCGTGTCGTCGATCGTCTTTTAACATTCCCCCTGAAATTTCGATTCTGAAAAAATTCCAAAAACGTACCGCAAATTACTCTTGCCGACGCCGAAAGATTTGTAATTATGAAGGTGTTGGGCGTGCGAACGCAGCACGCAGGACTATCGCCCGTGAGGTGGTCAGACATGGCGAGCTGATCGAAACGGGGTGTCTATATAGAAAGGAGGTGATCGAGTGACTTGTGATTGTAGTAGCCAACCTGGAGGTGGCGCCGCTTGAACGCCGGTAACCGGCGGGTTGCCGTTCGGCAGCCACCATTCACTCGCATCCGGATCGTCTCCTTTTGTTTCCGATTCCGCGTTTTTCCTGCTGGCTTGACCAGGGAAATGGAATCGAAGACATCTCGATCTTGATACGAGACACACAAAGGCTCGGCTTTCGGTTCCAACCGGAGGCCGAGTTCTTTTTTTGCGCTAAACTCGACAATCAAAAGTCCATGGCCACGATGGACACCGTCCACACTCGTCAGTAGCCTACGCAACTAGCAGCGTGAGGTTGTGAATGAACCTCGTGTACTTCATTTCGTAGTTTGACACACTTTCTGTGAGTGGATAATGGACTGGCTCAAACGCGTCGGTTGGCTCAATGTGATGCTGGTTTTCGTTCCTGTGGCCCTGGTGCTGCACTGGGTGGGAGGGTCCGGAACTTGGGTGTTCGTGACCGCGGCACTTGGCATCATTCCGTTAGCTGGCCTCATGGGCAAGAGCACCGAGATGCTCGCGGAACGGTTCGGTCCCGGTATCGGTGGCTTGATGAACGCGTCGTTCGGGAACGCGGCGGAATTGATCATCGCTGTCATTGCCCTTCGCGCCGGGAAAATCGAAGTTGTGCGGGCCTCACTCACGGGGAGTATTCTGGGCAATATCCTGCTTGTGTTGGGGGCGAGCCTCTTCGCCGGCGGTCTGAAATACAATCGGCAGAAGTTCAATGCGACTGCGGCCGGTATGTCAGCAACGCTGCTGGTGCTTGCTGCCATCGGCCTGATTGTTCCTGCCGTCTTCCATGGCATTCTCGTCGGACAAGGCGCGGAACACCTCGATGCACTTGAACGGGATTTGAGCCTAGAAATCGCGATCGTGCTGTTTGTTGTCTACGGATTGAATCTGGTATTCAGTCTGAAAACGCACAAGCATCTTTACTCCGCGGGAGCGCACTCACCGAGCGAAGCTTCATCGGATCATCCCACCGAAGAAGATTCCGCGAACCCTGCGATTCCACATGAAGCCGACGAACATTGGTCGCAATCGGTTGCTGTCACGGTGTTGCTCGTGTCGACGCTGGCCGTTGCGATCGTCAGTGAAGCGATGATCGGAGCCATCGAAGACGCTCGGGAGGCGTTCGGATGGACGAAGTTGTTCGTCGGTGTCATCGTCATCGCGATCGTCGGGAACGCGGCGGAACACTCGTCCGCAATTCTCATGGCGATGAAGAACCGGATGGATTTGGCGGTTCAGATCGCCATCGGTTCGTCATTGCAGATTGCATTGTTCGTGGCACCAGTGCTCGTTTTGGTGAGTTATCTACCAGGCTTCCCCGCGTTGAACCTGATTTTCGCACCGTTGGAAGTTGTTGCGGTCACACTCTCGGTGCTGGTGGTGGCGTTGGTGGCGTTCGATGGACGATCAAACTGGTTTGAAGGGCTGCTGTTACTTGCGGTATATGTGATTCTTGGAATCGCGTTCTTCAATTTGCCCGAAAGTGAAGAGCATCATTCCGCCCCAACTCATACGGAGGAATCTGCAAACACGGACTCGTCTGGCAACCTCGCAACTCAAAATGTCGGCTTGGTTTCCAACTTTGACTGGGCCGTTTGTGGGTCAGGTGTGGACGGTTCGGAATCTGTGAGAACCAAACTCACCTGATCCGATTCTTGGGGCATGAATGTGGCTCGGGCGGTTGTCCAGGCCTCTTCGTTGCCGTCGTCGTAGCCAGCTTGATAACCGCTGGACCACGCCGAATATCCTGCCCAAACAAATCCAAACAGAGCAAATGCCACCAAGTTAAATCGGCTCATTGTCGCAACCTTTCAGCCCACCACGCCCCCGAAACGCTTTCTGTTAATTTCATATTAACATAGTGCCAAAAAAGTGTGGATATTGAAATTGTAGACCCAGTCGCGGCGTTCGGTCAACATAGATCGGCGTGTGCTGATCAATTCGGCGGAGGTGCATGAGCATCGAGTCCGAAAGCCCGCTTTTTCATGGTTGGTCGGGCAATGCGATACCGCGAGACAGCAGGGATTCGCCGTGGAGGCGGGCATGGCGGGAGCCAAGAACGGCAGTCACGCCCAGAGAACGGAAAATCGAAGGACAGCCGCTATCCGATTGTGGCTAGACCGTCTTCGTTACGGTCTTCGTCATCGAGTCGAGGCCAAGCCAAGACGAATTGGCACCCCTCGTTTGGTTTGCTTTGCACCGTGATTTCTCCACCGTGTTCGCGGAGAATCTTCTGGGAGACGGCCAACCCCAAGCCGGTCCCACGCGAGCCTTTGGTCGATTCAAAGAGTTGGAAAATCTTTTCGAGTTGGTCCGCCGGAATCCCCGGACCATTATCCGCAATGGCGATGAATACCGACTCACTATCTGCATCAAAACCTGTCTGCACCCGAATTGCGGCGCCGGGGCGATCTTCGACTGCATCAATTGCATTGATCACGATATTCAGCACCGCTCGATGAATGCCTTCGGCGTCGAACATGGCATTCGGCAGGGATTCGTCGAGATGAACGTCGAACTTCACACCAACTTCGTCGGCTCTCGCCTGCATGAGTTCGAGGACATCGGCCACCGTCTCGTTGACATTGGCCAATTCGAGTGCCGGTTGCCGATCCTTGCTGAACGTCAACATATCCATCACGAGGTGATAGATCTTGTTTTGGTTCTTTTCGACGATCCCCCAGCCTTTGCGGACCAAGTCCTCGTTGTGATCGTTGAGGCCGGTATCAATCAAATAACTTCCACCACGCACACCTTGCAGAATGTTTTTGATGTGGTGACTCAGCATCGCGATCGTCTGGCCCATCGCCCCCAGACGCTCGGCTTTCAACAACGCAGTTTGATACCGATTGTTCTCGACCGTCAACGCCACCTGACGACCAACAGCCGCCAATAACCGAAGCTGATCTTCGGAAAACTGGTCGCCATCGTCATAGAGAACGTGCTCGTCCGTCGACGTAATATCCACGTAGACAACACCATGCGTCGCATGATGACCAGGAACCGGCACACACATGGCTTCACGAATACCGGCTCGGACAATGCTTTCACCACGTGGAAAACGGCGATCGCGGCGGGCATCGGAGGTGCGAACGCTTTGACCTTTGCGGAGCACGTAATCAACAATACTCCGGGACACCGGCATTCTACTGGGATCAGCGGATTGCGAGCGGTAACTCAGGGCTTGTGGCTCGAGTTTCCCATTTTCAGTGGGCGAGTCGAGCAGAATACAGCCGCGATCGGCTCCGACGGCTTCCAAGGTCAGATCGAGCATCCGCCGCAACAACTGACTGAGCGACATAGAAGACTGAACGGCTTCTTCGCTAATGCGGTAGAGCGTCCGCAGATTTTGTAGCGACCGAGCCACCGTTCGGCTGTCTGACCCGCGTGCCTGCCGGAGCAATGTGTCTCCGGCATTCTGCTCCAACTCCGAAACGATACTCGATTGCGGTTCCGGCTCAGCGCGGAGATCGACCTTGAACGCACTTTCGTCAGCGGTTGTGTCTCGGAAGGCCAGTTGTGTGCGACCGATCTGCACACGGTCCCCGTTTCGTAGTGTCTTCCGTCGGATCGGCGTGCCGTTAACTAGTGTTCCATTGGAACTGCCAAGATCCTCCACCACGCACTTTTCCCCGTCGTACAGGAATTGGGCGTGCGAACGCGAGACTTCCGTATCGAGAATGCGGATTCCACTTCGGGTGCCCCGACCGACCACGATTGGTTCACGACCAACCTCAAATCGAGCCCCCTGGTCGACTCCTTGGACAACCAGTAATGTCGCTTTGGTCACGACACGATCCCTCGGTACGTTGCGATCAGCACCCCAATACGCGTCTTAGGGGATGCGAACGGCAATTCTTCGGTGTTACGAATCATCACGGTGTGACAAGTCCGAGATCGGAAGCCATGCTGGCCCAATGCATGGTGACCCATTGATGTTGTACAACTTTTGAGCAATCTCGGGGATGTAATGACTCTCTAACTGTACCAAGGTGGCCCCATGACCGCAGCGCAAGGGCGGGAAAAATACGAATTTGCCGATGAATTCGTCAATCGCCCCAATCCGCTCCGATTGGTCCCTAAGCCGCCCGTTGTTGGTCTGTGTCCGCGTCCGCGAGCAGATCCTCAATGGCTTGAACCAACTCGCCATAGTGGAACGGTTCCGAGAGGTATCGTTCTGACGAACCCGATTCCGGAGTTGGCTTCGATGCCTGTCGAGGTTGCGAACGTTCCATGCGACCGATGATCACCCGTGGCACAGCGGACCGTTGGTCATCAGACTTCGATGAGGCATCGGTCTGTTCGTGGAGCACAATTAGGTTGGCTTCTTGGTCGTTGCCGCTTACGCGGTTTGTCTCCGCCTTAACCCGGTCAATTTCCATCCCGCGTGGCTCGAAAATCGCGCGTAGAACCTCGGTGGTTTCGGCCTGTCCATCAACCACGAGAAGTCGTTTCCGCCGGTCGGCAGACATAGGGAGGGATTCTGGGGGTGGGGAGATTGCTTGCGATTCCGAAATCACAAATGACACCTTCATCATGAAGTTTCGGTTGACCACTGTTCAAGACAGCGGTGCACCATGGTGGAACCAATCCATGTTCCATGTCGCTCGCCGGTCCGGCCCCCCAGTCGTCGAGCGAGGCGGAAGATAGCGTGAAAACAAAGTTGGCTCAAGCCGAATGTTGCACCGACTCACTGCAAGAACGAACACTCAGGTTGGAACCGCAGATATCGAGCCGACGTTGACGACTTCGCAGGTGTGCTGAGTTGTTCATTGCCTTTCAACGCATTAGTCTACGTTGATGGCTGCACTCTCCCATCTTTAAGGCCTCGTGTGCGATGTTTCGAATCACTCTTCTCTCGCTGATCTTTCCCATCTCGGTCTGGTCGGCGGAACCCGCCGACTTGGTCATTCGTGGGGGGCGCATCGTTACCGTTGATGATGAATTTCGAGTCGTCAACGCGCTCGCTGTGCGAGATGGCCGCATCATTGGCGTGGGAACCAATGACGACATCGAATCCGCAATTGAACCATCGACAAAGGTGATTGACCTTGATGGTCGAATGGTGTTGCCTGGTTTGATTGACTCGCACACGCACCCGGTGTCTGCAAGCCAATTCGAGGCCGATCACGAGATCCCCACGTTCGAGACCATCGCCGATGTACTCGCATACGTGCGGCAACGAACACGTGTGGTTCCGAAGGGCGAATGGATTCGGTTATCACAGGTGTTTATTACTCGACTTCGCGAACAGAGGTACCCCACGCGGTGGGAACTCGATTCCGTCGCACCCGAGCACCCGGTTGTTTTCCGCACGGGTCCAGATGGGAGCGCAAACTCGTTGGCCCTTGCCGAAAACGGGATCAACAAGGAATTCGCAGCCGAGCACCCGGAAAACGTGATGGTCGACCCGAAGACGGGCGAACCCAACGGCATTCTGCGGCGGCTCTCTTCAGTGTTGAAATCGAAAGCAAACTCCAATCGAAAAAGGCTTTCCGAAGCCGACCGTGATGATCGGCTCGTGCAATTATTTTCCGACTACAACCGTTCCGGCATCACTGGCGTGATTGACCGGAACTGTAACGACTCTTCACGAACACAATACGAACGATTGTGGCAAGCCGACCGCCTGACAGTTCGCGTGCGGATGTCTCGCGGACTGAGTCCGAACGGAAAGCTGGATGCGATCGAAAAACGTCTCGATGAATTCGCATCCGATCCGCTGTTCCAGAAGCCCCACCCGATGCTGGGCGTGATTGGTGTCAAAGTTTTTCAAGATGGCGGCATGCTGACTGGGAGTGCATTCTTTCGTCGACCATGGGGGATCAGCACCATCTACGGCATTGAAGACCCAGCGTACCGAGGTATGCGGTACATCGAATCGCAACGACTCGAAACCCTTGTGCGAGCCTGTGCCAAACGTGGATTGGCCTTCACGGCTCATTGTCAGGGAGACGCCGCTGTGGAGGCGTTGGTGGATGCCTACGAGAAGGTGAACGCCGACATTCCGATTGCTCCAACTCACTCGTCAATCACACATTCGAGTTTCATGAGTCGCAAGGCCATTGATATGGCTGCGAAACTAGGCATTGGCGTCGACTTGCAGCCAGCGTGGTTGTATCTCGATGCCCGCACATTGGTTAATCAATTTGGTTCGGAACGGTTGTCGTACTTTATTCCGTTGCGGAGTCTATTCGATGCGAACGTCATCGCTGGTGGTGGCAGTGATCACATGCAGAAAATCGGTTCGCTCCGCAGCGTGAACCCCTACAACCCGTTCCTGGGAATGTGGGTCGCCGTCACGCGAAAAGCCCGTTGGCATGACTCTCCGATCCACCCCGAACAAGCTCTGAGCCGCGAACAGATGATCCGGTTTTACACCAGCAACAACGCTTGGTTGATGCGAGCAGAGGAAGAAATCGGTTCCCTCGAAGTCGGCAAGCGGGCGGACTTTATCCTCGTCGATCGCAACTTGCTCACGTGTTCTGCTGACGACATCCGTGACACGCAGGTTGAGCAAACTTGGCTGGATGGCAAGAAAGTCTACGACCGTCGTGCACGTTGATGGAATCAACCGGCGGAGAACATCCGCGAGTTGGAACCACTCCCATCGTTGCTGATCTCCACCCGTACGGGACGTGCACACCGCGGACACCAACCGGCGAACGCATCCTTTTGGGCATTGATGTAGATACGGGTGTAGACGTTGCAGCACCGCAAGTGCAGCCCAAGAAACGGTTTTCCATTCGCGTTTGGCTGTCGGGATGAATTCGTCATCCGGCAATCTCACTCGTCCATTGAATCCACGTCGATCGGCTCTAACAATCGAGTTTTATGCGGAGACCAATATCGCTGCAAGATGAATACCACAGCCGCGGCGAGTGTATTCTCACAATCAATTCACGACGGTGGAGCGTATCATCATGCATTAACGAATATACCGGTCGAACCAACCGACACGCGTGCCATCGACCGGGTTGAGTTGCTGGACTTGGACAACCTTCCATTGGCCGTCGGATTGCTTTTCCCACGTCAGTTCCCAACGTGTCGGACCGCTCCGCATCGCGACTTCACCACGACCACCGACAGAACCGTTCGCACGAAAATGGGCCACGGCCTCTTTCTCCTGTTCATCCGTCGTCACATAGAAATCGGTGATGGCCAAATCGTTCTCGATGTCGTAACTCGACAGCAATCGATCGAGCGCAATCTTGATTGCTGTGCCGTAAGGGTTGTCCGCAAAATACGATTGAGCCTTCTCAATGTCGCCGTCAACGACGGCTCCCGTCAAACCTTGGACATGTCCCTCGACAACCTCCCCTTCCGTGACAACAGACAATTCGACCCCGTAGATAACCAGACAACTCACCAAAAACAGGCCACCGGTGATCAGATAGATGGGTCTCTGCACGGAATACCACTTCAGTAGAAACGCAACCCCAATGGTGGCGGCAATCATAATCGGCGGCCAAGCCGTTTCGGTGAACCACATATCAGTCTTCTTTTGGATTTGGGAAAGTGCTCTTCGACGAGTAAACGGATTCTAGACGCTTCTTCAACAAATTACGTTAGGAATTCTCGTCATCCGGATTGAGTTGCTTGGCGTTTTCACATCTTCCGCCTAGAATCGGACGATCAAACAATTGGAATTTGACGTTTCTGCAATTTGCCCCAAACGGTTTATTCATGTCCACAAGTAGCGTTCCCCTCAGCCAAGTGCCCGATGCCGCTGGGCGATTCGGTGAATTCGGTCGGCGTTTCGTTCCCGAGACGCTGATGCACGCCCTTGAGGAACTGACGGAAGCTTACGCCTCCGCGAAAGCAGATCCTGAATTCAATCGGCAGTTGGATGACTTGCTGATGAATTACGTGGGGCGGCCGAATCCGCTGTACCACGCGGAGCGGTTGAGCGAGCAAGCCGGTTGCAACGTCTACCTCAAACGGGAAGACCTCAATCATACCGGTGCACACAAGATCAACAACAGTTTGGGCCAGGCGTTGTTGTGTTTGCGGATGGGCAAAAAACGTGTCATCGCAGAAACCGGTGCCGGCCAGCACGGTGTAGCGACCGCGACCGCGTGTGCCCGATTCGGGCTTGAGTGTTGTGTTTTCATGGGTGAGGAAGACATTCGACGTCAACGGTTGAACGTCTTCAAAATGAAAACCATGGGAGCAGAAGTTCGGCCGGTCACGTCCGGTTCGCGAACCCTACGAGATGCCACCAACGAAGCCATGCGAGATTGGATGGCCACCGTCGAAAACACCCATTACATCCTGGGTTCCGTGGTTGGTCCGCATCCGTTTCCGTTGATCGTTCGGGACTTCCAATCGGTCATCGGCAAAGAAGCGAAAAAGCAATGTGAGGCGGCGTTCGGCAAGTTGCCGGATGAGATCGTCGCCTGTGTCGGTGGCGGTTCGAACGCAGCGGGCATGTTCTACCCATTCATTGATGACGACGTCAAACTCACCGGAATCGAGCCCGGCGGTCGTGGACCGAACGCGGGAGACCATGCAGCTTCGTTGTCGCATGGGGAGAAAGGTGTCCTGCACGGAAGTTACAGTTACGTGCTCCAAGACGATGACGGTCAAACACTCGATGTTCATTCCGTTTCCGCCGGTCTGGACTACCCCGGTGTGGGCCCGGAGCACAGCTATTGGAAAGATGCCGGACGAGTCCAATACCTGAGCGTTTCCGATGATGCCGCCCTTGATGCGTTCCGAACGATGGCAACTCTCGAAGGGATTCTTCCCGCGCTCGAAAGTTCTCATGCAATCGCGCATCTCTTGGCGACCAAAGACCAACGATCGGGCAGTGAGAACGTCGTGATTTGTCTCTCGGGTCGAGGTGACAAAGACGTACAAGAAGTGGCCCGCGTCTTGGGACAAGAAATTTAGCGTCGTCCGAAACTCGTTTGCATCTGCTTCTATTTGTTTCCAGCGAGAGATCAATTCGTGTCATCTTCAGCGATCAGCCAGGTCTTCGAAACAACGCGATCCGAGGGACGCATGGCGTTCATGCCGTTTGTGACGGCCGGTGATCCCGACATCCAAATGACGGGAGAATTGATTCAAGAACTTTCCCGTCAAAAGGTAGATTTGATCGAAGTCGGCTTTCCGTACAGCGATCCGATAGCGGACGGTCCGGTGATCCAAGCCTCGTACACGCGAGCACTCCAAAAGGGTATTCGTGTCGGTGACATCTTCGACATGGTCTCCGCGCAAACCAAAAATGGATCAGCTCCGTTGGTGGCAATGGTTGCTTATTCGCTCGTTTTTCGGGTAGGTGTGGAACGGTTTCTCGCCGATGCCAAGTCCGCCGGGTTTGCAGGGTTGATCGTCCCAGACTTACCCGGTGATGAAGCAAGCGAGTTCGCCGAACGAACCCGTCAACACGGCTTGGATTTGGTGCAACTGATCGCACCCACTACGCCGGTCCACCGTGCTGAGAAGATCATCGAGGCAGCGAGCGGCTTCCTGTATTGCATTTCCATTGCTGGCACCACAGGGGCACGCGATCAACTTCCACCGGAGCTGACCGAGCATCTCGATCGGTTGCGTGAGAAAACGGATCTGCCGTTGGCGGTTGGTTTTGGTGTGAGCGGCCCTGAGCAAGTTGACATTCTCCGAGGGCATGCGGACGGTGTGATCGTTGGCTCAAGAATCGTGCGGTACTTGGAAAAACTGAGCGACAAATTCACGAGTCGAGACGATGTCATTCGCGAGGTCGGAGAGTTTGCGGCCGGAATGGTGAAAGCGGTCCGGCAAGTCGCGAGCCAAGCGTAATTTTTTGCGTTCAGATAATCGAAGTGACATTAGTCAATCAAAATCGAAGGGAACAACGTTGACGGAATTTGTCGAACCATTGGGGAATCGCGTTCTGATCCGTAAAGACGAAGCGAAGCAAACCACCAAAGGGGGCATTGTTCTCCCCGATGACGCGGAGATCCCCACGATTACCGGTCGAATTGTCGAAATTAGCGTGCAAATTGATCGTGACGAGGACTTTCCAATCCGAAAATACGACAAGGTCCTGTTCCACCCCAAGAACGCGATTCCTGTCGACTTGGAACCGGACAACGTGCTATTCGTGGTCCCGATTGCAGACGTTTGCGCGGTGTTCCGTCGCAACAGTGCGGAAACCCCTTCGGCGACTGCGGACGATGAACACGAGTCAAACGACGATCTTTGAGACTTGAATTTTTCTCCTGCAGAAATGGAAAGCTCGCCAATGCAAATTCAGCCGAATCGCCGTCAATTCTTGCGAACCGCTGGGCAGGGTTTCCTGGCCGCCGCTGCGATTGGAAACGGGTTGTGTCCGACGTGGGCAGACTCGAAGGAATCGGCCGGCGGTGGGCTCATCTATCACACGGAAGTGCCGCCCAACGCGGAACCGCCGATCGAAGAGTTGGTCAAGACGTGGATCACGCCAGAGAAGTTCTTCTACGTTCGAAGTCATGCGGCGTCGCCACAAATTGATGCGGATCAGTTCCGTTTGAAAATCGAAGGGATGGTGAATCACCCCGGCGAGATTTCGCTCAAAGAGTTGATGGACAAGTACCCGTCCAAGACGGTGATTGCTTCAATGACCTGTGCCGGGAATCGACGAAACGAACACAGTGCGGTCCGTGCCGTCGACGGCGTACAATGGCAATCGCAGGCGATTGGAAATGCCTCATGGACGGGAATTCCGTTGTCCGAAGTTCTCAAGGCCGTTGGCGTGCAACCCGACGCCAAACACGTCTGGTTCGAAGGTCTTGATGAGATCAAGAAAAAAGGCAAGACCATCGGTTTCGGCGGATCAATTCCGTTGTCGAAAGCGATGGACGACACCGAAGCCATGCCGGGCGCGCTGCTCACTCACAAAATGAATGGCTTGCCGCTCACGCCAGATCACGGGTATCCGCTTCGCACGGTTGTGCCGGGCTACATCGGCGCTCGTAGTGTGAAATGGTTGGGCAAGATCGTGGTTAGCAATCGGACCATGCCGAATCATTACGTCCAGGACGCTTACAAACTGGTCGAAGAGAACACGCCAACCGCATGGGCAGAAGCGGGCCCACTGTACCGCTATCCGATGAACTGCGGCATTGCTCGGATCGCATCTCGTTCCACCGACACGCAAGAGTTGATGGAGGTCACGGGATACGCATTGCCGCCCGGAAATGGCCGAACACTGAAGCGAGTGGAAGTTTCCGTCAACGGCGGAAGGTCCTGGCAGGTGGCCAAATTCGAGCGGGAACCGGACCCGTATGTATGGTCTTTGTGGAAACTGGAAATCCCGGTTCGTAGCATTCGCGGCATTGTTTACGCAAGAGCCGTCGATTCCGCCGGTGAAGCCATGCCCGAACGAGTCGACTGGAACATGAAGGGTTACATGTTCAACTCATGGTATCGCAAGGCATACAATCTTCGCTCGCTGTAATCGACTGCAATTCAGCTCGATCAAAAAAGAACGCCTCTGGAATCTCCAGAGGCGTTCTTCGTTTATTGCATCAATTGATCAACTACTTCGCGTCCCACCACCATCGACCGTCAGGAATGGCGTTGGTGTCGACTTTGGAAGTCATGCCGCTGAGTCGCTCGGCGACTCGGTAGACCGATTGGTCACGAAGAACCGATGCCAAGTCTGCTCGCACACCGCCAGCGACCTGGACGATCACATCACGTCCGCCGTACACTCGGTGATTAACGACCGTATCGACGGTTTTCGGCACGGCGAATTCTTCCGGCTGGTATTGGCCGTTGGGTGCAAACACACCGTAGCCTTGGGGGTAGCTCACCAAGTTCTCATGCTGAACCAGAGCAGCGACCAATGCCAAGTCGAAGATGTTTTGCAGGTCCGCGAAAACTGGCTCCCGTTGAGCGAGTTCCGAATAGTTGGCCGTGAATTTTTGAGCGAACTGAGAGTTCGTCGTCGTTGATTCACCCGTGTGAATTCGTTCGCCCGTCGCGGTCACGAGTTCATTTTCGGATCGGCACAACACGGACGAGCCTTGGATTTCAAAAACTTGACGATTTGGATCGTGCAAGACGGAATCGTATTTCATCGTCAGCCACCATCGCAAAGCATCCAGTGATGGGGGATTTTGCTTGACGGTCTTGGCGTCGAGCAGATCGAAGAACGATGGAATCTGCGAGCCAGCGTCCAACTTATCGATTCCGATGAGCTTCATCTTGTAGTCGGCTTCCAACATCACGCGAGCCACGCGAGAGTTGTCTGGCACACCTGCGAAGACAGCATCTTGCTGGCCGAGGGCTTCGCCACACTTGCGAACGAAGCTGCGTGTACCGGCACCTGCCGAGAGTGAACCCCGTGCGTTGGACCGTTCCACAACTTCCTTGAGCTTTTGCATGCCTTCCGCTCGCGGATCGATCGAGCATCGAAAAATGCTGCTGCCCGCTGGCGAGAACACACGAAGAACCGTAACCAAGTCGTCGAGATGCATCATCGGTCGACCGGAATCGACACCGACCGGTCGGCCGAGTTGATCGTATTCCCACGCCTCAGCTGGGCCACCGATGAGAACATCCTGGTTTTTGGAATCGACAAACACAAACTGAACCCGGGACAAACCGGCCAAGTGTTGCATCGTCTTGAGAACAGGCTCCGAGCGGTTCAAACGCCCCGCCACTTCGCGTTCCAAACGCTTCAGCGAAACGATTCGCAAGTTGCTGGCTTGAGCCATGTCGTCGTTCAAATCGGCACGGCGAGCGCGACGACCAATCTGAGCCAACCGGTTATTCGTGTCGGCCTTGCTGACCAACGCGAGCTGACCGAGCGGATCGACAGAAATCCCGCCGGAAACCATACCGAATGGTGTGACGGTTTTTTCGGGATCGTCTGGTGCCCAGGGGCCGGAAGTCGCGGTTTGGATCAACTGCAAGATTTCGCTGAAGTTCGCCTGCGAACCACCACCGGCCAAAGTTTGTTCGGTTTGCCGAGCGGTTTCCGCTTGGCCTCGAACTTGTGGCAGGGTGATGCGTCCGATGGCATCGCCTGCGGCTGCGAATTCGCCCGCTTCAAGTTGCACGTCCGCGATGCGTCGCAGTAGCAAGTCTCGCGACTTGATCTCGGCAATCGTTTGAGCGACCTCGGTGGCCAATCCGAACTCACCGGCGGCCAAATGAGCTTCAACTTGCTCGGCAGCAGTCGGTGCTTGCGGTTTGACCTCGGCGGGTACTTCGGTTTCAACGACCGCAACCGGTTGACTCACTGGTTCGGCTGGGACATCCGGTGTCGATTGTCGGGTGGCTGGAATCACTTCCGAAGCCATTGGTTTTGATTCGTCGGTGTTGCTCGGTTGCACTTGTGTGACGACTGGCTTGCTGGGAGCCATCACGAACCAAGCCGCTCCGAGAACGACCGAAAACGCCGCAACCGTTCCCAGGACGGTCAAAACGGTGTTTCCACCGCGAATCGTCCCAAGTTGGGGTCGCGGTTTTGCTTGCTGAATTTTGAACATTCTCCACTCCCATCGGGGAAAATTGGTCGAGCGGAAACTCCGCACGTCGGCGACATTTCGATTCATACGTTGATTCTCTCTCCAAGAGAATGCGGCTCAGACGCAAGATCGCGCAGCGAATTGTCGGAACACGACAAACTTGGAGAGTTTGGTCTATGATCGAGCATCCCTCGGGAATCGGGCGGCGTCAAGTGGGCCGTGAAATGGATACCGGTTTCCCAGAGAACCTGTTTTCCCGGAACTGTGACATCGTAATGAAACGTGGAGACCGTAAAATCCGCGGAATCGCTGATTTCATTACGACCACGATTTACAAGACCGACCTTCAGAAAACTTGGACTCAAACACCATGCCGGAATTGCCGGAAGTCGAAACGATGGTTCGCGGAATTCGTCCACACGTCGCAGGAAAGATCATCCGCACGGTTTCGGAATGTCGGTGTCCTTGTAAGCCCATCAGCATCACGCCGACCGTTCGAACGATGCAGCGTCGCGCCCGTGAGCAGACAATCACCAGCGTAGATCGGCTGGCGAAACGCGTTGTTTTGCACCTTTCATCCGGTGACGCCTTCGTCATCGAACCTCGCATGACCGGCCTGATGTTGCTTGCCGACCCGCCCAGCACGGAACACTTGCGAATTTGTTGGACGCTTTCGGACGGCGAATCCGAATCGAAACTTTGGTTTTGGGATCGGCGTGGCTTGGGCACGGTGCGGTTGTATCGTCCGGCGGAATTCGATGAGTTGCGTACCGTCAAACTCGGCCCGGATGCCCTGACGATCGATCGTGAGGAATGGACTCAACGTCTCCAGAAAACCAACCGTGCCATCAAGGTCGCCATGCTCGATCAGAAGATTGTTGCGGGGATCGGCAATCTCTACGCGAGTGAAATCCTTCATCTGTCCGGCATTTCGCCGTTTACATTGTGTTCGAGTTTGACCGAAACCGAGATTGATCGGCTCCACGATGCTGTTCGACAGATACTCTCCGACGCCATTCGCTACGAAGGTTCAACACTCTCCGATGGCACATATCGAAATGCATTGAACAAGGCAGGCGGGTATCAAAACGAACACCGAGTCTACGCTCGTGCCGAGGAACTTTGCCCGACCTGCCAGGAAACACCGATCCAGCGAGTCGTGCAAGCCCAGCGATCAACCTTTTACTGCCCGATCTGCCAATCATCCCCGCCGGAATCCGCTTGACCACAAATGCTATTTCGCAGCCGACAACTCCAAGCAGACGAGGTAATCTTCGCTACGCAAATAAAGCCGCCCGCGTGACAATACGGGAGCCGGCCAGGCGGGGTAATGGATCTCTGGATAATAGGTTCGTTCAAGTTCCACGTATTTCTTTGGATTGACCTCGGCTAACGAAAGCGTGCCGTATTCACCAAGGATGATAAATCGGTTCCCTACCCGAATATGTGAACCACGACCGAAGAACGGCGGGGTCACACGTTCGTTCGTGGTTCGGTTAATGACCTCACCTGTGCGACGATTGAGTGCGAGAATCGGTAGTTTGTCGAGATCACCTTCGTATCCGCTCGTGGACCATTCGACTTTCCCAGTCTTGACGGAGACGCACCGGAATTCGCCTTCATGTTCGTGTCGGCCAGAGAAGCCGTAGATGTAGCCATCGACTTCAATCGGTGTCGACCAGTGTCCTTGAAGGTTGTCGCGATCTTTCCAAAGTTCGCTGACAGATTTTCCATCCGCTGCAACTTTCAGCAAAACGGAACCGGCTTTATAGGCGGCCGTCAGAAAAATCTTGTCGCCATCAATGACAACCGGACGGACCGCGTTGACAGATTCATGATTGCGGACGCGGAACCAGTGTTTGAAGCGAAGTTCACCATTTTCAGGATCGAGCGATACCAGACCATGCCGCAACAAGCACAACACATGACGCTTCCCGTGAATCGTGGCGGCAATGGGTGAGGAGTAACTCACGATTTGTTCTTCACCGGTCCACTTGTAAGTATCGCCATCACGATAACCGGTCTCAACGCCGTCCCAAGTCGACTTGCCGACGTTCTCCCACAGCGTCTTTCCGGTCTTGGAATCAAATGCGACCACGCCGGAATTTGGCTGTCCACCGACCAAGACGATTAACCGGTCGCCTTCTAAAATCGGCGTGCAACCGATTCCAAAGAACGCCTGGGGCAATTTCCAATCCGCTTTGACATCCCGCTTCCAGAGTTGCTTGCCAGTTTGCAGGTCGGTACAGACCAGCTTGCCTTCGGCCCCGTAGGTGAAACACCGTTCCTCAGTGAGCAACGGTGTGCAACGTGGACCATTGTTGTAGCCGTAGGGGTCGGAGTACGTTGACGGATAGCTCGTCTTCCAGATTGATTCCCCAGTCGCTGCGTTCTGGCACTCGATGATTTCCTCGTCTTCTAGCCGATGGAAAATGACGAGCCGACCATTCCGAACCGAAGGCGCACTGTAGCCCGTGCCGATCTGTTGCTTCCAGACCACTTTGGGACCGCCCTCCGGCCACTCACTGAGGAGGTTCGTTTCCTGCGAAACCCCGGTGCCGTCGGGACCGAGGAATTTCGGCCAATCGTGACCGGGTCGCAGGTTCGTTGTTGCTTGCGGAGACGACGTCGCGGACGGCTCAGCAGCCTCACTCACGGAGGCAATCCCGCAAACCATCACAGCCCAGCAGAGACCGGCTCCGGCAATCAATCGGCGTCCCATGCAATGAATCCTTCCCACTCTGAAAAAACAATATCCGGTTGAAGCATCAGTGTATCCAAGTGGGTTCGGGATGTCGAAGCGATGGCGAATGAATTGTCACAACTTCCGTTGTCACGATTTGACCTGCTACGATGTTGTGAGTCCAAAACACGCCATTCACGTACAAAAAAATTAGATCTTTACGCTGATGCCAAATGTCTTACAGGATGTGCCGGAGTTGTCGCAGAGTGGGGATGATCGCGGATTGGTGCGAATTCCCGTGGAACAAGACGTCCCGTTCACGCCGCGTGTTCGAGCGCTCGTGGATACTCCGCAATTCCAACGGCTTCGGCAGATCTCCCAACTCGGACTGACCTCGCTGGTTTATCCGGGAGCCACGCATACACGGTTCGAACATGCGTTGGGTGTGTTTCACAACGCGATTCGATACCTTCGCCAACTCGGCAAAGATCCCCGATTCGAGGCCATCGCGGACCGGCACACAATCGACGTGCTGCTGGCTTCCGCCCTGTTGCATGACCTGGGGCATTGGCCGTTCTGCCATCCGATCGAGGACATGGCTCTCCCGAATCTGCCGCCGCACGAGGCCTTCGCGCGGGAATTCCTATTGGAACCGGAACTGTCGACGGTGTTGCGGGAGCGGTGGGAGATCGAACCGGAGGAAGTGTTGTCCGTGCTGACACACTCGGCGACGTCGCCCGGCTTGCGGTTGGCGGATTCCGTGTTGTCCGGTCCCATTGACATCGACAAGATGGATTATCTTCATCGAGACAGCCTGCATTGCGGCGTACCGTATGGACGGAACTTCGACCGCAACCGATTAATGCAATCACTGATGCTCGATTCCGACGGAACCGGGCTGGCGATCAGTGAGAAAGGTCGCACTGCCGCTGAGATGATGGTGTTCGCTCGATACGTGATGTTCAGCGAAGTCTATTGGCATCACACGGTGCGAGCGGCGACGTGTCAATTCGCGCGAATTTTTTATGAGCTGTCGCCACGACTCGATCTGCAGTCCTTCTTCCGCATGGGCGATGCGGAGGCCATCGAGGAACTGAAACGACACGCGAGCGAGCTTCCGAAAAACGAAATGATCGACGAACTGTTCGGCTCGCAACGCGTCCTCTACAAGCTCGTGCACGAACTCAGCATTTTCCAGCACGAGGATTTATATCGGTTGCTCGCTGGCAGACCGTTTGGCGACTTGGTCGCGGTGTGCTCGCAGGTGGCGAACGAGGCATCGAAGCAATTGGGGTGTGAAGTTCGGAAAACGGATATCGTGATCGATGCTCCGCCTGTGCATCGAGAAGTGCAATTCCGCGTGCAAATCCATTATCCGAAGGAAGAACGCGCACGATGGCTGGCCGACGTGTCTCCCGTGGTCGCATCGTTAGCACGGGAGCAGTTCGATGACTTTGTGAAACGTGTCCGTGTCTTCGTCCATCCGCGGCTACGGGACCGCTTGCGAAATTGGACGGGATTCCTTCCCTGCATACGTGTGGCGATCGAAAGTCGGATTGCGGCGAATCACTCCTGATGAATGTTGCCGATCTGCAACAAAACATCGCAACAGTTGGCTCGCGACGCGAATTTCTCACAGTCCTTGCAAAACGGGGGAAACGAACTTTTCAGTAGTCATTCTCCCTCCGTATGTTGAGTGACATTCCACGGGGACCTTGGTCTCATGTCGCTCGCGCAAACTGTGAGGAGGAAGTGATCAATGCAAATCTGCGAACCGATTGCGGATCGATCGTTGGAGGTCCGACCGACTCATCCCGAGGTCCAGTGGCTCCGTCGAATCGATACCGATCGACCACGTCGACACCTCGACGAGATCTCGACCACGACTCGTTTCTTCAAACGTGCAATTGACATTGTCCTGGCGTCAAGCATGTTGGTCGTTCTTTCGCCTGTGTTGCTTCTCGTCGCGGTTTTGATTCGACTGACCTCACCAGGGCCGGTACTGTTTCGGCAAGTGCGGGTGGGCTTGAATTCGCGTCGAGCAAGCCGGCGTGGAGCGACAACGGGCCCCGTGCCATACGAACGTCGCCGCACGGACCGTCGGCAACAATTCGGTTACGGTCGCCCTTTTACCATGTACAAGTTTCGCACGATGCGAACCGATGCCGAGCGAAATGGTGCCCAATTCGCCACCAAAGGCGACCCTCGTGTGACTCGGATTGGTCGCTTCCTTCGCCGAACTCGATTGGATGAACTTCCGCAACTCTGGAACATTCTCCGCGGCGATATGTCCATGGTGGGTCCACGTCCGGAGCGTCCGGAATTTGTTGGAAAACTGACCGCCGATATTCCCGACTATCCACAACGACTGGGACTGAAACCCGGGTTGACGGGCTTGGCTCAGGTCGTCAATGGATACGACAACGACTTGGACGGTTTTCGCCGCAAGATTCGTTACGATTTGATCTACATGGAAAATTGCTCGCCCGGCAACGATGCTCGGATTTTGCTGCGAACATTCGGGGTGGTCATCTCTGGTAAAGGGGCCGTGTAGACCGTTGGATTCCGATGCGATGAGACCTGCGTGACTCTCGCCTCGCCCCTTGGCAGTTGCTAAACTACCGGTCGTTCAGGGATGAATCCGATAGGCAACAAGTCGCAAGGGATCTGAGACGATGCTACATGCAGTAATTATGGCGGGAGGCAGTGGAACTCGGTTTTGGCCGCAAAGTCGTCACGAGCGTCCGAAGCAACTGCTGAAGTTGGCGGGTGAACGGACGATGATTCAAGGCACGCTCGACCGTGTCACGCCTTGGATTCCCAGTGAAAATGCCTGGGTGGTGACGAATCGCAGCCAGGCCGTCGAAACATCTCGGCAGCTTTCTGATGTTCCGGCATCGCAAATTCTCGTGGAACCGTGCGGACGCAATACCGCCCCGTGTATCGGATTGGCGGCGATTCAACTGCTCGCGAAAGATCCCGATGCCGTCATGCTGGTCATGCCTGCGGACCATGTCATCGGCCCTGTCGAGGTCTTCCAAGATGCCGCTCGCCGTGCGGTCTCGATCGTCGAAGCGAACCCCGACGCTTTCGTGCTGTTTGGTGTCCCCCCCACATATCCAGCGACCGGCTTTGGTTACATTGAACGTGGTGAAAGTATTCCCGCGGCCGAAGGGGCGTTCCAAGTAGCCGGTTTCAAAGAAAAACCGGATGCCGAACGGGCTGCTGAACTCGTCGCGGCGGGCAAATACTATTGGAATTGTGGCATTTTTGTCTGGCGTGCTCAGGCAATTCTCGATGCGTTGAAAGAATACGAGCCAACGATTCACACCACGTTGATGGAACTCGCCCACGCAATCGAAGGGGGCTTCGATGAAGCCTTGGAACGACTCTTCCCAGAGATGAAATCCATCTCCGTCGATCATGCTGTGCTCGAACGCACCGCTCATGCGGCTGTCATCGAAGCGCCGTTTCAATGGGACGACGTTGGCAGTTGGGAAGCATTGCCGCGATTGCTCTCGCAAGACGAAAACGACAACACCATCGACGGCCAACACTGCGGACTCAAGACGACCGGGTGCATCATTCGTTCGCTGGACCCCGATCACCTCATCGGTACCGCAGGCATCGAAGACTGCATCATCGTGCACACACCGGATGCCACACTCGTCGCGAAGAAAGACGATCCCGGTGCCGTCAAGGAATTAGTCGGCAAACTTAAGGAACTCGGTTTCGAGGGGTACTTGTAAGGATGAATTCCGAAGTCGAGACTCCCACCCCCGCTGAATTTCCCACCAACGGTCGTCTGTTAGGTGTTGACTACGGAACAAAACGCGTGGGCTTGGCGGTTTCGTCTCCGGATCAGAAATTCGCCGGTCCTCTGGAAAACTACAACCGACGCACTGAACCGCTCGATGCGAAACACTTCTTGCAAGTCGTTTCGGAGAATCGGATCAAGGCGTTGGTTGTTGGTTTGCCGGTTCATCTCAGTGGCGATGAAGGTCAAAAAGCGAAGGAATCTCGCGAGTTCGGGCAATGGCTCGCCGACCTCACTGGCTTGCCGATCCGCTATTGGGACGAGCGGTATACGTCCGCTCGTGCGGAGGAAGCGTTGTTGGAAGCCGGGTTGAGTAAGAAGAAGCGTCAGGCCCGTCTCGACAAGCTGGCGGCTCAATTCATGTTGCAGGCTTACCTGGACGCCCCCGATCGCGAGAAATCTCCGGAATCGATGTAGTCTTACGGTCGGCGGCAATCGAATGAGAGCACTTGAAACTCAATTCCCCCGGTATTGGATCGCACTAGGATCGTGTTTGATCGTGTTCGGCTGTGGAAACGGTGACGTCGCGGAATCGGTCGAGCAATTGAAGTCCCATGAGACTCAAACTCGGCAATCTGGTGCACGAACATTGGCGGAGATGAAGGGGGAACGGAAGGAATCAATTCCCGCCCTTGTTGAGTCGCTGAACGACACTGACGCAGACGTTCGGCGACTTTCCGCGGCCGCACTCGGACGACAAGGTACAACCGCAATCCAAGCAGTTCCCGAGTTGATCGAACGACTGAACCGCGAGGACGATCGATCGGCACGACTGGCAGTGGCTTACGCGATCGTGCAAATCGATCCCAGCCGAGTGGAACCTCTGGAAGTATTGATGGAGTCTGTCCGGCGTCGCGAAGTCGGTTCTCTGGTCAAACTGCAACAGATGGGGCCGACCGCGAAACAGGCCGTTCCATTGCTCACGGATGTGCTCCGAGATCCTCGCAGCATCATCCGGTTGCAAGCCGTGAAAGCCCTCGGGGCGATTGGGTCCGACGCCCAACCTGCGTTGCCGACCTTGCGTCGTTTGGCGAACGATCCCGACGTTAGTATCCGCGACGCTACAACCGCAGCGATTCAGTCCATCGAACAATCCGGTGGAGAGGAATAAGATGACGGCCCCGAATTCCGATCCCGAAACCTTCGCCGGACATCTCGAAAACGCAGTTCAAGCGGGGACTCTCATCAGTGCCGTGCTGAGTCGGCCCAAGAATCGGCAGGAATCCGCCCGCAAGATCACGGTGTCTCCGTTGAAGATCCGCGGCGAGCTGCTTTACCAATTCGCTCACCGATATGACCGTGAAGAAACTCATGAGAATGTGACGGCGGAAGCGGTTTCCGAGCGGTTGCAAGAATTGATCGGCACCCGGTATCGGGACTGTCATCTTATGACGACCACTGCCGACTACCAATTGCGTTTGAACAAGAAAGGGCATGCGAAGCTCAGTCAGTCGCCGCCGTCCCACACGAGTTCGCTGGTCACGGATCACAACCGACGCAAACAACACCTGATCCCCGATGGTGAACCATGCGACTTTCTCGCCGCCATTGGAGTCATGACCGCCGAAGGTCGAGTGAAGGCGAACCGACAACGCAAATTCCGACAAATCAATCGGTATCTGGAACTCGTCGAACATATCATTCCAAGCCTGCCAAAAGATGGTCCGTTAAATGTGGTCGACTTCGGATGCGGGAAAAGCTATCTCACATTCGCGTTACATCACCTTTTGACGAAAATTCACGGACGTGTTGTTTCCATCGTGGGCCTGGATCGCAAGACGGCTGTTCTGGCGGATTGTCAACGAATTGCCAGTCGGCTTGGACTTCGTGGGCTTCGTTTTGAAGAAGGGGACATCGCCGCGTTCGATACCAACGAACCCGTCCACCTGGCCGTTTCGCTCCACGCTTGCGACACCGCAACGGACGATGCCATCGCACAAGCCGTGCGGTGGAATGCCAACGTGATCCTCGCGGTTCCGTGCTGTCAGCACGAGTTGGCCCGAAAGATCACACCAGATTGGCTCGCGGGCATGCAACAACACGGCATTCTTCAAGAGCGTCTTGCGACCCTGTTGACCGATTCACTGCGTGCCAAAGCGTTGGAGGCAGTCGGCTATCGCACGCAGGTGGTCGAATTCATCGACATGGAACATACAGCGAAGAACGTGCTGATCCGTGCGGTGCGTCGAGAGCCGACGAGCGAGAATCAACAAGAAGCATTCCGTGAATATCAACAATTGAAGCAGACAGCGGGTCTCGACGAAATCTATTTGGACTCTGTGTTGGACTGGGCCTCTTTGTCGCTGGACTGACGATTCGGGCGGTTCGTGTTAGAACCGATTGGCTCTGCGGTTTCCCATGCGTGACGTAGAAGTTCGATGAACTCGGCACTCATCCCGGCCGCCAATCGCGGTGCGGAGTTGAAATGATTGCCAACCGATTTCTCCGGACGCAACGGCCAATTGAGATGTTCCTCGAACGCGGTCCACTCGGTTTGATCATCAGTTTTCAACTGCCGCAGCCACTCCATCCCAAAACGAACATGCTCGATTTCGTCGTCGTGAATCACTTGCATGCAGGCCGCACTCTTTTTGTCGCCCGCGACGTCGAACGCGGTCTTCCACTCCAAAGAATGGTCTAAATTCGCTCCTTCGAACGTCAATGGAATTCCGGCGAGGTAGTCCAACACGCTGCTGAACTCCAGCGACTTCTTCCAAATGTAACAGTTCACCGGCAGGGAACCGAATTCAACGCCGCACCGTTCGGCATGCCGGGCATGCATTCTGGTGTGTCGTTGTTCGTCTTGGACCACTTTCGCAAGCCCCATGCGAAATTCCGTTGGGGCGTGGGGAAACGCCACCAAAGTGCGAGCCATCACCTCACACGCTTGCAGTTCGTGGTTGGCCATGATGTGATGAGCCACTCCACGACGCTGCGGGTCACGTAACGTGTTCGGATGCGGCATCTTTGGAGCAGTCCGAGCCGGTGCGAACTGAAGATTCGCAGGGCGAACCGGCTCCGTCGGGAACCATGGTTCACCGGGTTCGCGGTCCGACAAGGGTGAATCGGGAACAGCGAGTTTTTTCTCAAGGGACGCGGACTTTAAGATCCGCTCCGCAAAATGGCGGAGTTCCATTTCAACATCTCAATTCAGTTCGTTGCATCGGGCTTCGGCGCAGAATAGCAACTTGCCAGCCGGAAACCCACGGTATGCGTTTCCAATCGACTTGAATTCTCGCCTTCGATTGAGCCTTTGTATATAATCACTCGGCAAAGCACCGTCGGAATGCCAATCTGAGAGTGAGCAGACACGATGAATCAATTGCAAGAACGCACACGACGACACTTCTTCGCGGAATGCGGAGTCGGTTTAGGCTCGGTGGCATTGGCACAGCTTCTGGGACGAGACGCCGTTGCGGATCGGTTGACGGAACCGATGGCCACACAACCCACGCATTTCCCGGCCCGTGCGAAAAACGTGATCTTTCTTTTCATGGCGGGCGGCCCCAGTCATCTAGACCTGTTCGACTTCAAGCCGGAATTGCAGAAACATGATGGGGAAGTCATTCCCGACAGCTACACGGAAGGCAAACGGTTCGCGTTTCTGAAGAAGAATGCGAAACTGCTGGGCACACGCCGGAAATTCCATCGAGCGGGGGAATGCGGCATGGAGCTATCCGAACTGCTACCGCATACAGCCTCCATCGCAGACGATATCTGCTTGATCCGCTCGATGAAGACGGACGTGTTCAACCATGGGCCCGCGAAATTATTTACCAACACGGGATCGTCACGGTTCGGCCGCCCGAGTATGGGCGCGTGGGTGACGTATGGAATCGGAAGCGAATCCAGCAATCTTCCCGGTTTCGTCGTCTTGCAATCCGGCCCGCGTGGCCCCCGAGGTGGTGCACCACTCTGGGGAAGCGGATTTCTTCCCACAACCTACCAGGGTGTTCCGTTTTTGAATGGGGCGGATCCCATTCTGAATCTTTCAAACCCGGCTGGTTTTGATGCTTCGGCTCAGGGGAAATTTGTGCAAACGGTGAATCAGATGAATTCGCTGCGTCACGAAACCGTCAACGATCCGGAAATCCGCACCCGAATCGCTGCCTACGAAATGGCTTATCGAATGCAGTCCAGCGCCCCCGAGCTGATGGACCTGCGTGGCGAAACCGAGACCACCCTCAATTCATACGGCGTCGATCCTGCGAAGCCATCTTTCGCGCGAAACTGTTTGCTCGCAAGACGTTTAGTCGAACAAGGTACGCGGTTCGTGCAACTGTATCACACCGACTGGGATCACCACGGCAATCCCGGAACCGATCTTGGTAAGTCATTGGATGCGCGATGTCGAGAGACGGATCAGGCTTCCGCTGCATTGGTCAAAGACTTGAAACAACGAGGATTGCTGGAGGACACATTGGTCATTTGGGGCGGCGAGTTTGGACGGACACCGCAAGGCGAACCACGAGACAGTCTTGGTCGTGACCATCACATCGATGCTTACTCACTCTGGATGGCGGGTGGTGGCGTGCAAGGTGGTCAAGTCATCGGAAGAACCGATGATCTCGGATATTTCGCGGTCGAGAATCCGGTGCATGTCCACGACTTCCAGGCAACAGTGCTCCATCTCCTGGGATTGGATCACGAACGGTTGACCTACCGCTTCCAAGGGCGTGATTTCCGTCTCACCGATGTAGCCGGTCACGTTGTCACGCAGGCTCTCCGTGCCAACGCGAAAACCTCGTAATTTTGAGAAACTTCAGCAACTGCCCAGATCCCCACCTACAAATTTCGATGTCGGCGGTATGATTCAAAGATTCTGAATAACCGTCGGAATCTTCGCCTCCCACTCGGTGTGGCGTGTCTCCTCTGATCAGCAGTTGCGATCGCAAAATTATGAAGGACCTCATCGATTCTATCTATCGAACAGAGTTCGAGCATTCGCAACACCCGCTGCTTGTTGTCGATTGTGCGACCAACCGAGTCGTACATTTTAACTTGCAAGCGATGATGCTCCTGCGTTATCCGGCAGGCATCCTCGTGGAAACACCCTGGGACACCCTTGCAGAATTTCCATCGAAGAGGACCAAACAATTCCCGTTGCAGCAAAGTCCCGACAGCGAATTTCAACCGGCGACAATCCGGTGTGGAGACGGCTCTCAGGTTGATGTCCAAGTCCGTTCCGAGTCCATCAGCTTTTTCAGTCGAGACTGTGAGCTCGTCCACTTTCGCTTGGGAAATGAAACCGCAATTCCGCCGATGGTCCGGGATTTGGAGCTTCCTTCGGACGAGGACCGAATCCAATTTGAGAACCTGCAAGCCGAGGAGCGTTGGCAACTACTTTCGACTGAAGTGCCCGGTCTGATCTACCAAACATGCGGACCGACCGATCGGATTGAGTTCCGTGTCCCATATATCAATGACCGAGTTGACGACTATCTCGGCTGGTCTGCGGCCGAGATTTACGAGTCGCCGCTGCGATTATTGCAGGGAATTTATCCGGAGGATTGGTCCCGATATTGCGACACGGCCCTCGCAGCGATGGGAAAACTCTCCCCCTTCGAGATTGAGCTGCGATTGTTCTCCAGACAGACCGGTGCGGTGCGGTGGTTTCGTGTTTGCTCGCGTCCTCGCGTCCTTGATAATGGTGATCAACTTTGGTCGGGATTGGCTTTGGACATCAGCGAGCAACGTTCCTCTCGCGAGTCGCTCCAATTGCTCAATCGGAAACTCGAGGCCCGAGTTGAAGAACGGTCTCGCGAGTTGGTGGAAGCGCAAACCAAGCTGATCGATCTTCAGGCGACGATGTGTCGGGCGAGCCGTTTCAATTTGATTCGGCAACTCGCCGCCGGTTGGGCACACCAGGTTCACCAACCACTGGCAGCCATCGCAAACTATGCAGCTGTCGGAAAACGGAACGAAGAGACAGGTAGTTCCCAACTGAGGCTCTTTGAAGAAATCCAGAGCGAAGCGTTGCGTGCCGGCGAGTTACTACGGGAGATTCGATCGTTTGTCTCCGAGCAACTTCGGGAACCCGGTGATCACAATCTTTCGGAGATTGTGAACCGAGCATTGGAACTTGCCCGCGTAGTCTTCCAGGAGAACAACATTGATTTCCAAGTTGATTTGCCGACACATGCCCCCACCGTCAAAGTCGATGAGAATCATTTGATTCAGGTGATTTTCGACCTGTTCATGAATTCTGTCGAAGCGATGACGGCCGCCGAAATTGAAAACCCTCGAATTTGGATCCGGCTCGAATCACTCGAGAACCGTGTGGAGTTGACCATCGAAGATGTCGGGCCCGGGGTCCCCGAGCAGGGTCACGCCCAAGTCTTCGATGAATTCTACACCACTAAAGAAAACTCATTGGGATTGGGTCTGCCGATGAGCCGAGCGGTTGTCGAGACATACGGGGGAACGCTTAAACTCATCCCGGATGCAGAACACACCGCTTTTCAATTAGTTCTTCCTCGAATTCCCACTGGTCAATCCATCGTGCCTAGCGAATGAGCCATGCGAACGCAGATTCGCATGGCTCAAGCTTCGTTTGGCATAGGCTTCTAAAGAACGCCCTCACCAAAACCAAGCCCGTCGTCGTTCGAGACTGTGTCGAGGTAGTTGCCAGACACCGCTGTTTTCTCGTGACCGTTACTCGAAGAATTCCCAAATCGAGGCCCTCCACGGTGAGGGGCATTTGGCGTGGTCTGAGCCGGTTCAATGCGGTGACGCACGTCACGGTCATCTTGAAAAGTACGAGTCGGTGTCGTTGGTCGGAAGTCTTCCGAGGTGTCCGATTCGTACTCGTAATCTTCGTAGGACTCTTCGCCGTAATCGTCGTAGGTACAAATGTAGTCCGGCGATTTCGACAGCTCAAGCTCTTCCTCAAAAGCGGTCAACACACGTTCTTGGATCAGCTCCCGACAGGCGGAATTGATCGGATGAGCAATATCGGCGTAGAGTTTCGCTCGACCTTCGGTGTTGCGAGTCGCTCGTTCTTCGTCGAGCTTGAGACCGCAATGATTGCAGTATTGGGAACGCAGATGGTTCTTGCACTGACAACGCGGGCAACGGTCCGTTAGTTTTCGGCTAGGCATCGCAACGAACGACCCCTTGGACCCTTGGATGATTTTCAAATCTCGAATGACAAAGCAACTATCGAACGTGATCGAGCAGAAAGCCTGCAAGCGATCGTTCGGGTCATCCATGAGTTTGATGCGGACTTCAGTGATCTCCACAGCCGTCCTCCTTCTCCGGTGTTCTAAAACAAGGTGCGTGCCACAAAAACGCGTCCGATGCGTTTTGCTCTGAGTCGGGCGGCCACCGTTCGAGCTTGCCGATGAGATCGGCAAATCGCGAAGCAGCTGGACCCGCTGCCACTCATCAGGTGGCCAATGACGGACTCTCGATCCAATGTTGATGATACGTCGTTGATGTCTGCATTCATCGCCCGCGCTGGGGTTTCCAGCGTGTTGTAAAGATGCGATGAAAACACAACCTCTGGTTGTTTTTTAAGTTGCGTCACAAATTCCGATGCGGATGGGCCATCTGGGTTCGGTGTGCATTGCTGAAAGACCTTCGCGGTCGACAATCCGGTTGGCGGATGGATGACGACGACCGGCCGACCACCAACTGACGGAACCGGTTGAATGACTTCGCCCCGCCCACTGCACAAAGCTGTTGATGTCGGTCCAAGAAAGAAATTGACGTCACTGCCAAGTTCGCCGCCAAGTTCGAGCAAGCGGTCCCTCGACCATCCAAGTTCCCAGATTCGATTCAGAGACCCCAGCGTTGCGGCTGCATTGCTCGACCCACCCGCAAGCCCCGCTTGCATCGGGATTCGCTTGGTCACACGAATTCCGATCGGCTCGGACCGTCCAGATTGCTCCCGAACGAGGTCGACAGCTTTGCGAATAAGGTTCCGAGAATCCGTGGGAAGCGGGTCGCCACCGATCTGAGATTGATCAACGCTAAGACGAGTTTCTCCGCTCGGAGCCGAATCGATTCTCTCGAAAACCATCGCATCAAAGAGATCGATTGCGACCATGACAGTTTCAAGGTCGTGAAACCCATCGCTTCGTCGTCCAATGACGCGAAGAAAGAGGTTGAGCTTGGCGGGTGTATCGACCGCCAATGCATGGCCAATCGACCGAAACCGCATGGCTACATCATCCTGTTGACTGCATCGATTCGCGAGATTGACTGTGGGTGTCAAAAACTAGCGTTCTGATTGAGATCGATTCATCTCCTGTGAATCAATTCAGTTTGTCTGAAAATTGATGCTATCTCCATTTGAAAATTCCGTCAAGACGGCTTCAAGACCGGACGCGGTGATCAAAGGGCCACAACCACTGTTTGTTCGCGCGGGATTGACAGAATTCGGCACACCTCGTAGAACTCGCGCCACTTCTCTCTCAATACATTCTCTCAATCTCCGCAGCTCACACCGCGTCCCGAACGTTAGTGTTCGTGGGATGTTGCGCAGTCCACCGTACTGCCAAATCCGATGAACTTGAATGTGTTTGGGCACGGCCTGAGATGCGTTAACTGTTCAGTAGGTAATACCATGCGGCAATCCGCGAGACTGCTGATCATCGCCCACGTCTTGACCTATGCGGCCACAACCTACGCGGCCGATGAATTGTTTCGCTCTCCTACGGACTTGGCAGAGGTATTCCGGCCGACCGACGAACCTTTCTGCCGATTCGACACGTCATCTCATACCGACTTGCTAGACACCGAGTCTACGATTGCCGATTCCGGCGATGAGTCGGCTCGTCGAAATCCAACGCCGCGGTTCGACAGTGCTACTCAGACAGAGATTGATTTTATCCAGGCCACGGAGCCAATCGTCATTCGCGCCCAGAATGGCAGCATGTTCGGTGCAGGAACACGTTTACGGTTCGACTACTCAGAAGATTACAACGACGAAGTCCGAATTCACGGTCAATTAATGACCCAACTGACCGGGCAATTCGGTCTCGATGCGGAATCAACGTGGTACGACAAAACACGAAACTCCGACATCGATGGCGAACTGTGGACCGGGGATGCAAACCTCGTCTACAAAATGGACGTCAGCCGGATAACGCTTCGCTTCGGTGGGGGAGCCGCGTACGCACTCAAAGATGGTCGTGCGGACGTTGGTTACAACATGACTTACGGAACCGACTTCTACATTCGCCGACCATTCCTGGTTTCCGGGGAGATCGACTGGGGAGAAATCTCAGGCGATCAACTTTTCCATTGGCGGGTCACCACTGGTTTTGTTTACGGATCGCTCGAGATTTTCGCAGGGTACGATTCTTACGAACTCGGGGAATTCGATATCAACGGGCCGGTCGCGGGTCTAGGGATTGTCTTCTGATTCGTCCGTGTTTCGAACTTGCGGCAATCGCCAACCGCTGTTGAAGATGTTCGCCCAGGCGATTTCTTCCTTGTAGCTGTCCGTTGTCTTCTCAAATTTGACGACAGCCACATCCCCAAGTCGGGGGAACAGCCACGAGTTCGACGCTTTGAAATCCTTTTCATGAAACGTGTGACCGCTGTTGATGACCACGTACCGATTCGGATTGAGCGGATTGGGGAAGATCATGCAAAGACCGTGCGTGGTCGCATTGAACGTTTGATCGGCGATTTGAATTTTCTCATCGGTCCATCGAACTGGTAGGTCCGGCAGAATTTTCGCCAGCACGGAATTCGAGCCAGGATCACCGAACAGCACGATGTTCTTCTCTTGGATCATTTCCGGCGTGAGTTCGTCATCGTTGACGGTCGGAATCTCCGCCCGCATCCACTGATCGAATTCCCGCTGGAAGCGTTCGAAAGTCCAGTTGGCCCATGCGTTCTGTGCCTGATTCCGTGGTGTTCCTGTTCCACGGACACAGACAAACGGTTGCATGAACGCATCGTCAATCGGCCCTTGTAGATCGCGGCGTTTCATCAAGTCGGTGTTCGAGTCGAAGTTGCGAGATTCGTCGTAATTCAACACTCGCCATCCTCGACCGCGATGCACATAGTACACGTCTGGCAGCAGGCCATCGGCCGCAAAACTGAGCGGCAGGGGTTGGCCGTCGATCTCGATTTGAGCCGCAACTTCCCGTGCGATTTTCAAAGCGACAACGTTCTTCGTTTTGAGCGACAGAATTCCTTCGCTATTGCGACCGCCTTCCACAATGGCCGGTTCATACATTCGCCCGAGTTGGCTGACCTCAAGCCAATCACAACGATTGTACTTCGGCGTGTAGGTGATAAAGCGAAGTTCCTGCTGCCCCGGATATCCGGGGCGTCCGGTCGCGTTTTTCTCTGCCAAGAACGCCATGAATTTCTCGCGGCTATCCTCGTCGAATTTGTGTCCCATGTTCTTGCCAACAAGAAGGTCAATTTCGATGCCGACCGACTTCGCCGCCTCCGCGACACTTTCGGCTGCTGCTCGCTGAGGATCTTTCTCGCCGCCGTAACCGATCATTGGCACATTGAAAGCATTCATGGAATAGTCGACAGCATCGTAAATGTGCAAAGTTGAATGCTGCCAAGGAGGAAGTTTTTCGGACTGTTTTTGGTACTTGTAGAAATCGACGAAACCGGCTCCCGCTCCGACGGATGCCCATTTGCCGGGATGATGCAAACCGAGATGCCAAGCCCCCGCTCCGCCCATCGAGAACCCCCACAGAGAGATTCGGCGATGATCAATGCGGTATCGTCGGCGGACATCTTCGATCGCTTCAAACACATCCGTTTCACCAGCCCATCGGTAGGCATTGTTTCCACGGCCGTAGACATCGAGCTGAATCCACGATTGCCCGTCTGGCGTGGGTTTGCCGTCATGCCGTGCAATGAAGTTGACTTCGTTCATTTGGTTGGCCCGTCCATGCAAGACAACATACAACGGCCAACGCTTCGTGCTTTCAGGGTCGAAATCGTTGGGCAGTGTCAGTGCATATGGTTGAACGGACTGATCGATCTTGGAGTAATAGCCGCGAATGGTTTTGGCTTTCACGCCATTCCAAACCGGCTTGTCGACCTTCAACCGTTCGGCCCGCATCAAGCCGGTGTGCAATGCTTTTGAAGCATCACCGAAGTAATTCTTCTTCGGAAACTCATTCCACCGCAACGCCCATTCGACGGCCTTGGCATACACTTCGACATCCGCGACAGACCGAAGATCCAATCGGGTCCCATCTTTCTCGGCAGCTTCGATGCGGCGTGCCTTTTCGGCGTCCAACACCGTCCGCAGAGTCGTCAGATGCTTACGCAGTGAATGTTCCTGCTCGGCAGTGATCTCCTGAGACCACAATGGAGCTGAGGCGACACCGAGCCAAACAGCCAGGCAGACCGGAAACGCAGTGGACGACTTCATAACTCTGAAACTCCCGAAAAAGGCGGACGTTGCAAACCAGAACCAGTCTCAGCCTTCATTCGGTGCCAGGTGTTTTGCCTCGAACCCACATGCCTTGTGAGCCCCGTCACAAAACGGCATGCGTTCCGACTTCGTGCAGCGGCAAAGCGCGAATTTTTCTTTCTCACCCAGGTTGTACGTATTTCCAAGATGATCTTTCAGCGTGACCGGTCCGGTGATCAAAATTGGACCGTTCTCGCGGGTCATCACTTCGACTTGGGCATCCGACATTGGCGTCTTCTCTGTCATTGAGTTTTGTTCTGAGGAATGATTGACGCGAGGATACCGTTCAGTCCGTTCGGACGCAAACATACGCCACGCGAAGCGACCCGCCGTCCACGTGGAAAGCATCAACCGTTAGTCGGCCCACTCTGCCGGGAATACGATGTATTGGGGCGGAACGTGGTCGGTCAGCCAGACGCCGTTCTTTGTGCGATAGAACAAGTGACCGTGCTGGCCCATCTCACGGGATGCAATCCGCAGCAACACGGGTTCTCCACGACGCGCTCCCACGATGGACGCCGTTTGTTCGTCAGCTGAAAGATGGACATGATGCCGCTGTCCTTTGAGCAGTCCATGAACGCGAATCGAATCCAGAAAACGTTCGACGGTCCCGTGAAAGAGCATCTCGGGCGCGGGCACGCTGTTGAGATCGAGGTCGACTTTCACGGAATGCCCTTGATTGGCTCGCAGACGTTGGGAATCTTCACTGACCGCGAACCGCTGCTTGTCCGACTCAGAAACAATCCGGATCACATCGTCCCGTGTGATCCGTGTCCCATGCCGGTTTGCGTGGTCAAGTAAGGTGTCGATCTCCACCCACCCATTGGCATCCAGTTCAATCCCAATCGAGCCAGGATTGTGACGGAGAACATAACTGAGAAACTTGCTCAGTCGCTTATCTGTATTCTTCATTTTCATCTCTCTAAAACAATCGGTTTGAATTGCTATACGCTTCCGACCACGGATCGATTCACCACGTCAGGCGAATTGAATGGCCAAACTCACTATGATGCGGGCGTTGTCCGTCCCGATTTCCCAACTGGCCTTGCTATGCACACTTTGAGAATTTTCACGATTGGATTCGTTGTCGCTTTTGGATGTCCGCTCTTCGGGCAAGATTCGAAAAGCACCGAACAACCACGGCGGTTGTACTTGGATGAATTCCGTCCACAGCCGTCATTGCAAGTTGAGGAACACATTCTCACGAAAGCCAAGTTCCCCTGCGTGAATGTACACACGCATCCCAAGAAGCTCACCGATGCGGAGCTGGACGCCATGGTCGATGCGATGACAGAGGCGAACATCCCGGTTTCGGTTTCGCTCGATGGCGTTGTCGGACCGGAATTCCGGCCGCATTATCGCCGACTCACGGAACGATATCCCAATCGGTTCGTGGTGTTCGCCCGCATGGATTTCATTGGCGATGGCGACAAAGACAAACCGGAAACATGGGCCGTGAACCAACCCGGCTTCGGACTCAAAACTGCGGATGCCCTCTCCGAAGCCGTCAAACTCGGTGCGTCCGGATTGAAGCTGACGAAAATGCTAGGGCTGTATCTGCGAGACGGTGATGGCAAATTACTCGTGCCCGACGATCCCCGGTTCGATCCCGTTTGGCAACGCGCTGGTGAATTGAATATTCCGATCCTATGGCACGTGGCTGATCCGATTGCGTTTTTCCGACCGACGAATGAATACAACGAACGCTGGGAGGAATTGTTTCGGCATCCCGAGTGGAGTTTCCACGGGAAGGATTTTCCGGAGCATCAAGAATTGATCGATGCCCGCAACCGCGTGATTGCCAAGCACAAACAGACGACATTCATTTGTGCTCACATGGCGGATGTGCCGGAGGATTTGAAGAAGCTGGGTTCGTATCTCGATCGGTATCCAAACATGAATGTCGAAATTGCCGCCCGCGTCGCGGAACTCGGTCGCCAACCCTACACCGCTCGCAAGTTCTTCTTAAAATACGGCGATCGCATTCTCTTCGGTACCGATGGCGTCCCGCCGATGTCCGAACTCATCCCACATTTTCGATTCCTCGAAACCTATGACGAGAATTTTCCATACGAAGACAACCCGTTTCCACCGCAGGGTCTGTGGAACATCTACGGCCTCGGCTTGCCGGATTCGGTGTTACGAATGATCTATCATCGCAACGCCGAGCGGTTGATCCCAGGCGTGAAGGAAAAAGTCGCGGCGTGGCGAAAACGCAATTAGGAGTCGATGCATCAGAGCGTTACTAAACGCAATCTACCGGTCGAACATCCGTTCCATGACGAGATATCCTGGTCGACGCCAACCGAGTTTCTCGTAAACCGTTTGGGCGGTTTGGTTGTCTTTCTCGACGTACAAACGCAAGCCGACGGCATGTGGATTAGCTTTTGCCTCGGCTTCTGCGTACTCGCATAACGCACGAAACACACCTTGCCGACGATGTTCCGGAGCGACGTACACGCTTTGCACCCACCAGATGTTGCCGTTCCGCCAGTCGCTCCATTCGTACGTAATCAGCAGACATCCCACAACCACGCCGTCCCGCTCGGCAACGAAATACTGACCGTGTCGATCGTCAGCAAGCACTGCCTGCACGCCCGGTTCGACCAACTCGCGTTTCAATTGGTGGTCCTCGGTCTCAAGAGCCATCCGGATATTGAAGTCGGCGATGGTGGAAAAATCTTCGGCGGCACCAGGACGAATCGTATAGGACATTGTTTTCGAGATGTTGGTCGTTCGGAGGATGTGGGTCAGTACAGACACCATTATGCATCGGAGCCTGAATTACCATACTGAGCCCGCAAAATCGGCAGAAATTACTTGCTCTCTCAGAAACGCCCACTTTTCACAACAGGCCGACTTGGCATTTTGGCGATACTGGGTGTGTGAGACGGAGTTTGAGAATCAGGCAATTCATCCACGCTAGATCAAGTCTAGTTGGAACATGGCGATTGGCGATGTGTCTTCGCTGAGATGACGGCTTTGGAACGCGACTGATCGATCCAATGGCCTTGAGTTGCCGATTCCTTTCCACCGACTTTTTGACCCCCTCAAGAACGGCGTTCAATTTTGAACGCCCGCCGATCCCAAGGAGGAATCGCGTGCAGTACACAGACGGAACCCGCATGACGGGAAGCGAAGAACCCAAACACCACTGGGGCATGCTGGCATTTGGCTTGTTCGCTGGTTTGCTAGGCGTGTATGTGTTGATCGTTGAGCCAATGAATCAACGGCTCGAATCGGTCAATCGTGAATTGATCCGCATGAAACGCAACATGGATTCGCTCGTCGGAGTGGCCGGCGAAACGTCGCGGACAAACAGCCTATTGTCCTCATTGAAAGAGCAAGCCGTTCGAGTCAGTCAAGCCGAACGCATCGTTCCCACGATCGCTCGCTTCCGCAAAGACGTCGAAGCCGAAGCCGCAAAAACACCAGCGGCGTTCGCGTCACTCGATCGGTTGGCGGCCTTGCAGACTTCGGTGGCCGGTCAATCCCGTATTACCGAATCCGCCGTGGAAACGCTGCGATTGATCCAGAAACTCCACGAGCAACTTCTCGCGGAAGGTGAATTCGACGAGCGAGCGACAACCGGACTGAACGAACTGATTTCGTTCAAACGCCGAGCCATGACCGCTGGCGAAGACATGAGTGAAGCCAAAGCAACATTGGCCGAACTGGTCAGCCTGAAGGATACGGTCCGCAAGCAAGCCGACAGTTTGGCTCCGACGCAGTCGGCGTTGAACGGCATGCAACGGTTGCAACTTGAAACCATCCGTGCCGGCCGAAATACCGAAGCCGCTGCAAAGTCGGCCGACGCATTGATCGAACTGAAAGACACGATCATCGTGCAATCGGTCGGAACCGACGCTGCTCAAGAACAAGCCGCCAACTTGGTCGACTTGAAAGACAATGTCATCGCGGGTTCGATCGACACGAAGGACGCGATTGGTTTTGTCGGCGAAATGGTGAAACTTCAAGACCAAGTCATCGCAAGCCAAGACGGTATCGATGCCGCTGCCGCCACACACGATGAATACGTGGCTTTGAAGAATCAAATCAACATGCAATCGAAGAACATTCCGACCGCTGCCGATTCGGTGCAGAAGTTGGTCAAAATCAAAGACACTCTGGTTTCCCAAGGCGGCGACAACGATCTCGCCGGAACCAATGCCGAAGAGTTGATCTCGCTCCGCGACACGCTCAACTATGACGGCAAAAGCAACATCGTTGCCGACCGGAACTTGAAATCGCTGATCGAGATTCAATCCGATCTGGCATCGCGATCCGAAGAAGTGATCACCGCCGTGCAGTCTCTCGAAATCCTCTCGGACTTGCGAGACGAGCTCGATGGCCAACTCCGCACGCTCACAGACCTTCGTCGCAAATTCGTCGACTTGGCTCTGAACGAAAATGCGATTAGCCGAGCAATGAACGTCATCAAACCGCTCGTCGAAGTGAGCAACCTCCGCTACATGAACGAATCCCAAGTTCGCGAAGCGGCCCGGCGTTACCTGGATCAAAAGAACGAACGAATCGCCGTCGAAGCTAACACCGTCAACGCCGTGCCAGTTCGGAATGCTTCCAGCACACGAGTGATTGAGTAGATCGACGCAAATAATTTGACATACCGGTGAGCAACCAGTATCAGAAACAGCCCCGGGGTTTTCACCCTGGGGCTGTTTTCGTTTCGTTCTTAGCCGTTACAGTATCCTTTGGCGACGGATCAATAGGTGAGAATCAACTCAACAAAGTTCGAGTACTGATTCGCAACCTTCTCTTCCCCAGCACCGGCCAGAGCATTTTGCGTGTCGGCTCGTCCGAAGAGATCGTCGAAACCGGCTCCCGGAATCAAACTCGCCAAACCCGCGACGACAATAATGTTGTCGTTGAGTAGCGGTCGATATTCGATCCCCATGCTGAGGTCGACCCCAATTTCGGGATCAATGTTGTCCTGGAAGGCGACCACTTCCAACACCTCGGTCGTATCAAACCAGAGGTAGTTGTAGTTGGTAATCACTTTCAGTTTCGGCGTGACTTCGAAATCCATCCCGAAGTTGACAATGTCGATCCCTGGATTGACGAAGTTCGTCTGCCCTTGGAATTTACTCGACCGCATGTTGGCAACCAAGCTGTTCACGTTGGTCACGTTCACGCCGAACAGTCGGATAGCCTGACGTTGCCAATAGCTGAATTCCCCCCCGACAAAGTTAGGATTGTCGAAGATCGCATCGAAACCACGAGCTTCGTCATCGAATGGATCATCGTCACCGCTCGCCCGGAAGAACGACGTACGGAACCGGACCCAGTCTCGGTCGATCGAAAGTTCGATCGCCTGCATATTGGCATTGATGTCCTGTTTCTCACCCGCAATCGGGTTGCGAGAGTCTTCCCCTGTCACCCAGTAGAACGCATTCGATACGTTGATCCGGCCGATGTGCCCATCACCCGCGAAACCCAGGTAGTGAGACGTCACGCGGTGAGGTTGGAACACCCCGATTGGGTCGGGACGCACGAGGAAGTTGTTCTTGTCGAATTCGGTGCTCGGTTGGTCGTCATTGAAGTGATAACTGAACTGAGCAGTGTAGCCGGGGAACACGAAGTCTTGTCGATAGTAGTTAGCAATCAGAGTGTTTTGATGCCGGTCTTCAAACGTGTTCAACAACGTGTTCGTGTCTTTTTCCGTTTGGTCGAACAAGATCAGGTTAAACTGATCGCGGTTCCCAAAGTTCGTCCCAAACAAGCGGACCGATCGGTTGATGTCCGCGAAGATCAAGCCACGGAAGTCTGAGTTGAAGAACTGGGAACCCGCTCGCACGGAGAGGAAGTCATAGTCGGGACTCAAGTCGGCGAGTTTGACTTCACCGAACCATTCCTCGAGTGCGAAGTCCGTCCGGATTCGCTTGCGTCCTTTGCGAACATCTGGATTCACACCGGCAAGTTCGCCCACGAACAAGTTACTTTCAGCCACCACCGGCGTGACACGCAACTGCCAATCCAACGGTTTGAAGACTGCCGTGTTACCGTGGAACAATGTGATTTGAGCCGAGGTCGTATTCAGGATGAAATCGAAATTTCCGTCACCGAAGAATTCTTCCTGACCACTCGCTCGCGTGCTTTCAAACGGTGTGGTAGCCGTCGGCACGTTGGCGAAGTTCATGATCAACCGGTTTTGCAGCGTGACATTCATGAAGGTGTGCTGCCCCATAATCGGGTAGTCGCCCTTCAGCACGTTCTGATTGTACGGGTCCCACCAGTGACCTTTCACGAATGGATAGTCGTCGGTCGTGGGATGGTTGCGTCCATAGCGGTCCCATTCGGGATACCCAAGACGCCAACGGTCTTCGACGGGCACGAAGTGGTTGCTTGATTGTCCTTCTCGTGGCAACACACTCGACGGGCCGGAGAAACCGTTTGGCGGCTCGAACGCGGTCTGCAAGAATGGAGGTTCGTCGGCGTAGACCGGATCGTAGTAGGGAATTTCGTCATCTTGAAATGGTGGAGTCAGCGGACGACCGAGCAAGTCGTCTCCGTCTCCATCGGCGAATCCGGGTGGTGGATCCGTTGCGGCGAATCCATTCGGAGCCATCAACGGATTGCCGTCGTAGTTGGAGATCGGCGACGCCTCGGCTGGATCCCAGTAACTGCCGATCCGAACCGGGCTACCATCCGCCGGACGTGCAACGCGTGGATCGTGACCGTCGGCGGAATCCATGTGCCAGAACGGTTGAACGGGCGACAACACGGATTCTTGTCGCATCGTTGGCAGATGATCGTTCTCAGCCGGGGCCACGAAACGAGGATCGATCGGAGCTGGTGCCAAAACCGCATCAGGTTGTGGAATTTCGTCCGACACCGGACGTACACTTGCGGCACCAAACGGTGACTCTTCGGGTTTATCGATGAATCGGGCCATTGGCTGGGATGCGGTCGAGCTTCCCGTGAGACCGTGTTTCATCTCCGTTGCCAGCAACCGGGCATTTCCTTTGACGAGCGGATCGGCATCCTGCATCGCCATGTGCTCGATTTGCAACTGCAACTGAGAATCCGGATGGGCCGCTCGTGCCGCTTCAATGGCCGCCAACCGTACTCGACGATCGGGATCCCGAAGCAGTTCGAGAAGCGTGGACGTTTCTTGTCCCGCAGTCAGTCCGGAGCCCGAGATGGTCTCGTTCCGGTCTGGCGATGCTGGCCATCGGTCTTCCGCGACCGCACCAGTCACGCTACCGATCGCTAGCAATCCTGCCGTGGCAGACGCAAGCCACTGACGTCGGAAGCGATTGTCTTCGGAATATGGAAGTCGGTTTGTCCGTCGCGTCTCGAAAACGCGATTTAGGAATGCTCGGATCACTGCTCGGCCCCACGAATTGCCGTTGCTTGAACGCAGACTCACATCACGTATCCGAACGGATGGGTGCAACGTTTCTCACGAACGGAGAGTGGTAGAAAAACATCTAGGAGACGAGTGGAGAGCAACGAATGCAGTTGGAAACGACGTTTCCAACCGATCCGCCTACGGAAATCTTCAAAACCCCACCAGACCATCAGTCTCAGCCGATTGCCCTGCTAAACAGGTCTTGGATCATGCCCGCAACATATTGATCGTCCGACCACGTTGATAAACTGGAGAGATTTTACCGGTTTTTCGGATTAATCCGGTTTTTTCGTTCAGTTCGACTAATCTGATCATGTCATCTGTTCCGATTACTGATCATGGGTTTTCATTTCATCCCTACGATGAGTGGACCACCAGTCGATTTCGTCACAACTGTCATTCGGGCCGCGGTTGGAGAGCCTGCGGTTTGACTCCACTTGATTGTCGAAACGATTGATTCCGAGGCGACGCGTGTCGACGTTGCCACATACTCTCTGCCGCAATCGGGAGCTTGACTCGTGAAGTGGTTGAAGAAGACGTTGAACCGCCTTGCGGCGCAGAAAACAGCCGAGGCACGACCGGACCGCGAATCGTCCTTGTCGCAAATCGAACACCTGGAACCACGTCTTTGTCTCGGAGCATTCGACGCTCCAGAGATGGGCAGTTGGACTCCACAAGAACCCGCGATGATCGCCCCGGCGAATACCAACGCGGGTGTCTCGACAACCCAACCGCCATTGAATCCCTATGGTGCGTCGCACGCATATGGCTACCCAGCGGTCGGGAACTCGGAACCAATTGCTCTGCAACCATCGACCCCGATGGTTCCCGAAACGCCGAATCCGACACCGCCTAGCGGTGCGATTGGCAGCCAAATCAACGGTGGTCTCAGCGAATCCGTCTTGCCACCGGCGATCGGTGACAACAACGGCCAATCCGAGGGGAACACGCCCAGCGGATTCGTAACTCCCGAAACGAACTCCTCCGCTGCATCGCCATCGAGCGCTGATCAGCTTGGTGCGTTTGGCGGAAACATCGGTGCGGCTTCAAACGGAGTCGCGGTCAGCGGTGGTGCCACGGGAACCGGAATCGAGAATGTCACCACGATCGACACCGAATCCGCCAACGGTGCCGGTGCCGAAGGCAGCACGGAAACCGAAGTCCGGTATCCTGCGTGGTGGGAAGACTTGGAAGAACCCGTCACCATCAAATATGACTTCCGAAGCATCGGCGATTATGAAAACTACATCACCGATGAGGAAATTGCCGTCGCCGAGCAAGCCCTAACTGACTGGAGTTCCGCGACCGGCGGAATTTTGCAGTTCGAACGCGATATCTACGCAGAGAACTACGAAATAATGAATATTGGAACCGGAGCGTTGGAAGCCTTCGGTCACAATAGCGGGCAAGGTGGAACGCTGGGTCTGGGTGGCGGTGCCATCACTCAAGTCAATGCGGATGCCGACATCAACGTGGCCGGTGTCGCTTGGCTCGATGTCACAGAGAATTGGGACACCGAAATCGGCAATGGCGATGTTGCGGAGACCGTGGACTATTACACGGTTCTCTCTCACGAAATCGGTCACGTCATCGGGCTGGAAGATGGTGGCAGCCTGTCAAACCCTGATATCATGCGGGGATATTACAACAACGAACTGACGTCGAACGCCATCGACTATGCCGCCGTCAACGGTTCGTACCACACGACAATCGAGCAGTTGGCCGCACAGGATGCGAGTTTCGAAGTCTACGCAATGTCGCTGACGCAACTGTCGGCCGAGGAAGTGGAACGACTACTCCGTCGTGCGTCGGCCGCAACTGCCAGCGATGACGCCGTGATTGCCGTGGTGGACCGTGCCGGAAGCATTCTGGGCGTGTTGGCGGAAGATGGTGTGCTGCGAAACATCAACGACTCGCAGAACACCGCGTCGTTCGGCAACGGGAACATGGTAATCGACACCCAAACCGAACGCGAAGCATTTTCCTTCTTCGTCGAAGGTGCGGTTGCGAAAGCTCGAACAGCGGCGATCTTCTCCAACGGCGATCCCAATAACACGGACTCATTCAGTCCCGGCGGAACACTGGCACCACTGACGAGTCGGCTGGTTCGATTCATCAGTCAGACCACAATCACAGAACGCGAAGTCGAAGGCCGACCAACCGTACGCGACGACTTTGATCAAACCCTCGTTGGCCCCGGTTACGTCGCTCCGATCGGTGTCGGTGGTCACTTCCCTCCTGAAGTGAACTTCACACCACCGGTCGATTTGTTCGCGATTGAACACACGAACCGCGATCGTGTTGCTGACCGAACGGACGTAAATCCGAATCAAGATGTGAACAACGCACCTGGTGCAGGAGACATTCTTCGGTTCAACATTCCTTTCGAGGCCGTCGACCCAAATTTGGTTGCTGCCCTTCGTGAACCGCTTTCCTTCGGCGAACTCAGCGGACTGGATCCGAATGCCCGTTCGCGTGGTGTGGCCACATTGCCCGGCGGGATTCCCATTTTCCGCGACACCAATGGGGACGGCGTTGGTGAAACGCTTGTCGGTGGCATCGGAGTGTTTTTCCCCGGCCGTGATGGATTTGCCACGTTTGAGCAAAACTTCATTCCCGGAATCGGTCAAACCGAGGAACAACGCACAAATGCACCGAAAGTGCTCGAAGCGGAATACATGGCTTTGATGGCACTTGGCGGTAGTCAACTGGCGGCAGCCGTCGGCATCCCATTGGCCAGCACGGATATTTTCGCAGCTGATCCCGGATTGGAAAACATCGAAAGCCTGGACTTGCCCTTTGGTCGACTGGACCTTGTCGGAATCACCCTGCAAGTCGTTGGACCGATCGCGAATCGACAAGGCGTCGGTGAAGTGATCGCTCACGGAATGTCCATCGGACGAGGTGAAGTCAACGGGACCTTTGCCGCGCCGGACGGCACACTGACCCAAGTCGACACAACACAGGAAACCAACGCTGCCAACTTTGTCGATGGTCGTGAAGTTCCTCATGGATTCATCGTGCCACCGCGGGACGGTTCTACGGCTGGTTCTGTCACTGCGGACGAAGTGCAACAGATCATCGAGCAAGCCATTGCGGCCGCCGAGCAAGTGCGGGCCGCTGTCCGATTGCGAGCAGACACCGGCGATCCGAGCAGTCGGACGCGGATGGTGTTCTCGGTCACAGACCTGGACGGCAACGTCGTTGGTTTGTTCCGGATGCAAGATGCCACGATCTTTTCAATTGATGTGGCCGTCGCGAAGGCTCGAAACGTCACTTATTACGCTTCGGACGAGTTGGTCGAAGCCGATCAACTCGAAGGGGTTCCCGAGGGAACGGCCTTCACGAACCGGACGTTCCGCTTCTTGGCCGAGGGTCGTTTCCCATCGGGCATCGATCAGTCACCCCCCGGACCGTTCTCGACGTTGAACAACTCGTTCATCAATCCCTACACCGCAGAAAACAACGGGGCTGCTCAAGCGGCGGAGGCGTACCAAGACACGGTGCTTGGGCGAAACTCGTTCGACCCCAGCGTGATCGATCAGACGACCAACTTCAATTTCGCCGATGTCCCCGGCAACGATCCGGACAACCAAAACGGCATCGTCTTCTTCCCGGGAAGCACACCGTTGTACCGGGATGGCGTACTGATCGGTGGATTCGGCGTCAGTGGTGACGGTGTGGACCAGGACGACGTGGTCACATTCCTTGGAGCTCAAGGATTCTTGCCACAACAGAACGGCGTCTTGAAGGCTGACCAAGTCAAATTCCGAGACGTCAGATTGCCCTATCAAAAGTTCCTACGAAACCCGTTTGGCTGATCCGGCCATCCGCTTCTACAACAAACAAAGCCCAAGGAGTGCACTCCTTGGGCTTTGTTCATTGAACACCTGCTTTTACTTCCGTGATGCCGTTCGTGAGTTTAACAACCGCTGAGTAATCTCCTGCCAATGACGAATGTCGATTTCGAGAGGTCCACTCGGATGCACGAAACTGCCATAGTCAGCGAGATACTGTCGCAACCGGCCGATTTTCTGTTCGGCAGAGAGTTCACCGGGATGTCCTGTTCCCGGTGCCCGACCCCAAAGGATTTCCGACCCCTGTGCCGTTGTCAGTGAGAAGCTGACGTCGTCAATCGTTCGTTCCGGTAACGGTTCGTCGGGGCAATTGACGGCGGTGAGGCCAAACGCTTCCCAGTGACAGCGATCGTGATCGTGCGACCGCATCAAATGCTCGGCCAGACGTGCAGCACCGACAACAGTTGGATCACCCCACGCCGTACCGGCTGGTCCTGCGGGCACCGATTCCACACCACGCACAATGGGGTACCGTCCAAAGTCAGCTCGTGAAAAGTCCGCGGGCGGCAGCAACACCGCATCGGAGGAAATCGGATAGTACAACCCCTGCCCAATCTCAACTAACCCGACCGGCTGACGATAGCTCAAATCGATCTCGACCACATTCGGCGGTCGTTTGCGAACCTCATTGACACGACTCACCCACGGATGACCGCCGAACGCCTTGGCAACTTCCTCAGCAAGATCGTTCTCAAGAACACTGACCTCATTTTCCTCCCAACCTTGGGCGTCCACTACTTGTCGCACGAGATCGTGAGGCACCCAATGCGGTGGTGGCGTGATGTCGATTTTCGATGCCCGCAGTTTGTACTCACTTTGCTCGGTCAGCTCTGGCAAATGACGAATCAAGCGTGGGCCGAACACCACTAACATCACCAACGACGCAGTCGCAAACAACGTTTGCGGTCGAAAGACCCGTTGGCGTAGCCGAAGCGCACCGCGACTGATTTGTCCCGATGAAGATGCAGACATATTGTTTGCGACCGAAGAAGGAATTGCAGAAAGGACCGGCACTCGAAATCGACCATCATCCATGTGATACGCACCAACGCCACAAAATACCCATCGATAACACGGGATCTTTGGAGAAGATTAGGATCTATCACGAGGACTCAATCGGTATCGGCGAATAGCCCGACTGCCGATGATGCGCAAGCGGTGAATGCTTGGCGTTCCGGGGAAGTTGGCGGTGAATCGCTCGGTTGTATGGATTACTCAACCACAACGCAGAAGGCCGGAATACCGTCTATGCCGTGTCTCTTCGGCCGGGAGCAATCCAATACAATTGTTTGTGCCCGTGCGATTCAAGTTCGTCGGCTTGCTGCTGGGCCGCGTCGTGTGGCAGATTTGATGACACAAGAAACTGGTTGCCGTTGTCGTCTTGTCGCCAAACGTCCCATCGGTCGAACGCTCCAGACAGTTCCTTTCTGTGACCATCCACTGACTCTGAACTCATCGTGCTGGAATCCAAAATGAAAAGCCCGTGGAGATCGACAATCTCCACGGGCTCGGTGCGAATCACGTCCTGATTAAAGACGACGCAGTCGAATTTTGAACGTCGCTGCTTCGGTCTTTTAATGATTGGAAAATGCAAGCTGTCTCGCGTCCAACACGGAGACAGAAAACTTTCACTTGTTTTAGCTATACAAGCTCGTCACGGCCTGGGCTTTGACGAGTTCGCGTGGTTGGTTCAGGTGATTGTAAACGATCGTTTCGGGATCGATTCCAAACGCGTGGTAAATCGTCGCCAACAGTTCCCCAGGATGGACCGGATCTTTGAGCGGAGCCGACGCTGTTTTGTCGCTTTCGCCGTAAACGTGACCGCGTCCGATGCCAGCTCCGGCGATTGCCGCAGTGTAGCAATAAGGCCAGTGATCGCGACCGTCGGCACTGTTGCCATTGCCACTGGTTGACACACCGCGTTGCGGCGACCGACCAAATTCACCCACACCGACAACAAGCGTATCTTCCAACATTCCCCGCTCGTCGAGGTCGGCAATCAATGTAGAAAAGCCAGCATCGAACATCGGAGCAGACTGCTCCTTCATCCGTTTGGGAAGCCCGGTGTGTTGGTCCCAAGAATGGTTGTTACTGTTGGCAACTTTCGGCCAAACGACCTCGACAACTCGGGTACCGGCCTCGACCAAACGTCGCGCGAGCAAACAACTTTGACCGAAGGTGTTGCGACCGTACCGCTCGTGCGTTTCGTGACTTTCGGCTTCCAGATCGAATGCCTCCCGAGCGCGTCCGGAAACAATCAGGTTCAACGCACGATCGTAATACGTGTCGAGATTGTACGAAGCGACCGCGTTGTCAATTGAAGGCATTCCCGCGTTAATCACGTCTCGCAAACGAGCGCGACGTTGAAGTCGAGTTGCGAAAACATCCGGTCGGAGTTTCAAGTCGTCCACGCGAATTTTGGACATCTTCGTCATGTCCATGTCGTCGCCTGGCGGATAGAGCGTGTAGGGATCGTAGGCTTTGCCGAGGAACCCCGCCGTTCCTCCTTTGCCGACGACATTCGACTCTTGCAACGGTCGTGGCAGCATCACGAACGGCAGCATGGGTTCGGATGTCGGTTTGAGCCGAATGATGTTCGAACCGAAGTTTGGAAAATCCTTCGGACTGGGCGGCTCCAACTGTCCCGACGGACTCACTTTGTCCGTCGTGTAACCGGTCATCATCTGGTAAATCGCGGCAGTGTGATTGAACAAACCGTTCGGCGTGTAACTCATCGACCGGATCAGGGTCATCTTATCGGTTTGCTGCGCGAGCTTCGGGAGATTCTCCGTAAATTTCACGCCAGGCGTTTTCGTGGAGATCGGTGCAAATGGACTTTTGACGTTTTCTGGAACGTTTTCTTTGGGGTCCCACAGATCCAGATGACTCGGTCCGCCTTGCAAGTAAACCAGGATAATGCTCTTGGCTTTCCCCCACCCCGGACGACCCGATGCGGGTTTCTCTTTCGCCATCGCTTCGAGTTTCATCAGCGATGCCAGCGACAACCCCAACATTCCCGAACCACCGACCCGAATGAGGTCCCGCCGCGTGAGGCCAAGCCCGTCATCACATAGGTCTTTGCCGCTAGGGCCCTGAATGGTCAACATGATTTCGCCTTCCGAAGTAAAATAAGAGAATCGGATGAGGTGTTTCCGCGGGCCGCATCTTGATCGACACCAAGACGCGGCCAGTATGCTTGACTAATGGTTGAACAAGAACGCCGGGGTGTTGATTAGCACCCAAGTCAGATCTTGTGCGGCGGTTAAACGTCTGTTTTCGAGTTGTTGACGACTCGTTTCCACAATTCGACGCAACTCGACGAGCTTCTTGTCATCTTGAACGGCCGTTTGAGCTTTCGTCAGTTGGTCACGCAACTTCTGAAGTTCGGGATCGACCGGCAACGGTTTCTTGGCCGCTTTGACAGCAGCGAGACGACTTTGATAACCGGACTCTTCCTTCTTGTAGTAGGCGAGTAGCTGGTCGGATTGCTTCTTCGACCGCTTGTCCTCCGCGACGGCCAGAATCTTTTTGATGTCATCGGGCAGACCGAAGGACAACGGTGATGGTGCCGACGTCACCGACCAACGGAATCGCCCTAACGTATGTTTCCCGTCGGAGTAGTTTTGAACCATTTTGATCGTCATCACGAATTCGCCGTCCGGGAGTTGGTCCTGGAATTCGAAGACCGCGGTATGGTTTTTTCCAGTTTGCGGTGAAATGGCCCAGCCGTTTCCGCTCGCTGCAATTTTACCATCAATGGCGGTCGCCACGTCGTAATTTCCTTGGCTAAAGTCCGCCTTCGCATTCCGTAACCGAATTTTCTTCGACTTTGTCGGATCGGATTTCGGAGCCACTGACACTTCCAATTCCGTCAGCACGAAGTTGCCGTTCGGGGGTCGGCCCGGTCCTTTGTTGGGCAGCCGATCATCCGTCAATGCTTCAAGCTGAAGCCCCGTGAGTCCGGCAGCCGGGATTTCGGCGGTGAGGGTGTACGTCGCTCTTCCTTCCGGTCCAGACGCAATAATTGCAGCGTCGTTTTCCTGTACTAATTTCGCTTTGTTGGATGACTTGGCATCTCGGAAAGCCAACGGTTGCCAACCCAGTTCGGCGGAATGGCTCTTTTGCCAAGTCGCGAACCGCTCGGGCAAGTCGGCTTCGTAACTTTTCAACTCCGCTTCGGCCTTTTGAATCCGCGTCTTCCGAGCGGCTTCGTTTTTGGCGATGGTTGGGGCAAGCCGATCCGCGACGGGCTTGAGTGCCGCTTCCGCCTTGGCGATGCGTTCGGCTCGTTCGGCATCGAGTTTCTCACGGATTGGTTTCCACTCCGCTTCCTTCTTCTCAAGCTGGGCGACCAGCGCCTGATGGTCCATGGCAATCTCATCGAGGAGCTTGATGGTCGCGGAGATCTCTTGGTCCGACGCATGACGATTCAACACTCGAAGAAAGAGCCGATTGATCAGCAATTTGTTGTCGGGATATTTCTTGACCAATTCTGGCAACGCATTGTTCGGGTCACTGATTGCGGTGGAGACGGTGGGCCCACTGATAAATGCCATCACGGGGCCCAGTTGCATGTCGCTGTTCCGTTCGCATTCGCAAGAGCTTTCACGGTTTGGCCGACCGAGGTTCGCCAAGAAACCATCAGGTAGCGACACTCCCACATCGGGAAGTGCTGCGGCCCGCGTGCCGGGAGCAACACCGGGAATCTTTGATTGCGAGCCTGTCACACGATGGATGGCATCGTAAAGAACTTCCGCGGGCAGCCGGCGAGCCGTCGCATGCGAGAAGTTCATGGTGTCGTCTTGGTTCCACCGGTTTGTCGCGACCGAAAGCTGATATGTTCGTGATTGACAAATCAGCCGCAGCACATGCCGCATGTCGAAACCACTTTCGATAAATTCCTTCTCAAGATATGAAAGTAGCTCCGGATTCGAAGGCGGGTTCCCGGCTCGAATATCATCGATGGGTTCGATCAAACCGCGACCATATAGATAGCCCCACAACCGATTCACATAACTCATCGCAAAGTATTTGTTATCGGGGGAGGTGATCCAAGCTGCGAGTTTCTCACGTCGCGTCTGTTCACCAGACGACGAGTATTCCGCTTCAAACGGGAATTCCGGTGGGGTGACTTCCCCCGTGCGGTCATGAATAACTTCGCCATCGTCTTTGTCGAATACTTCCTCGTAGAACGGCTTCGCACCTTCAACCGCCGTTCCACCGATCCGGCGTTTACCGCTCTTTGGATCGGCTTTCAGGCTGACTTGGGCAAAGTACGCGGCCGTTTCGTAGTATTGGTCCTGCGTCCATTTTTCAAAGGGGTGATCATGACATTTATTGCAGTTGAACCGCACACCCAAAAACAGGTGCGTTGTGTTCTCCATAATGTCCACGGGTTCCCGCAGAATCTTAAAATACGATGCCGCCGGGTTTTCACGGTTTGAGCCGCTCGCGGTAAGGATTTCACGGGCGAATTGGTCGTAGGGCATGTTTTTCTCAACACGCTCACGAATCCACTTTCGGAATGCCGTCGCACCTTCACGACCGAGGAACTTCCCGTTGACCTGCAACAAGTCCGCCCACTTGTTCGTCCAATACTCGACGAACTCTTCGCTCCCGATCAGCGTGTCAACGAGATCGTTACGTTTCTCCTGGGTCGGTCGTTTGTCGGCCAAGAACGTTTCGACCTGTTTGGGTGTCGGGGGCAATCCGGTCAGGTCGAGGTAAACTCGGCGAAGGAATTCTTCATCGGTGCAAAGCCCCGAAGGCTGAATCTTCATTCGTTGCCATTTGGCGCTGGTGAGTTTGTCGACCTCGTTAAATGTCGGAGGCTCGTTCCATACAAAGCCCGTGCGATCGCCCATGACGGTCAACGTTGTGGCGGCGTAGGCGCCTTCGTATCGAGCGAGAATCGGAGCTTCGCCGCGACGCAATGCGGACATCAGTCCGTTCTTGTTCGCGGTCGCAATTTCCGTATCGCCACTTTCGAGAAACGCTTCACGAGTGACATCTTTCTTGGAACCATCGCTGTATGTCGCCACGACGCGAATTTGTTGCCGTCCACCAATCGGGCCAACTGTTGGATTCTGTGGCAGAACCTCGATACCAGTCACGCGAGCAACATCGAGATCAAGTTTCGCACCGCCGGCAATCCAATTGCGAATAGTCAGATAGTGAGCATTTCCCGGTTCGATAAGGCGTCCACCGACATGTGGGACCGCGCCGGTCGCTTTTTGCAGCATCAAACTGTTATCTGGCGAAGCCACATTCACACGCCGGCCGGACAAGTCGTCCGTCAATGCACGCACATCGTACAAGGCATCGTATCCCCGAAGGGAAAGTTTGAACCCGTTCTTGCCTTTGAGCGAACCGTGACAAGTCCCCTGATTACACCCTAAGCGGGACAACACCGGGTTCACGTCACGAATGTAATCACTTGCGGTGGCATTCAACTCGATATCACGAACCTGGACCGGCACGGTGACAGAGAGAGCGCCGAGCGAAAGTTTCAAAAAGCCGTCACCTTCGGCGATCGGTTGCACGAATCCGGAAGCATCGATTTGCACCAATGGCTTCGTCAGTTTCGAGTTGACGAGTCGTGTGACATCCACACGGTCTCCATTTGTCGAGATCCCTGTTACTAGCAACTGTGTGTAAGCAAATGGATCGGTCAAGGAAATCGCAAGGGGTTCGACTTCCAAAGATTTCAGTCGGATGTCTTTGGGCAGCGGTTTTGGTTCCGTCGTCTCTGTGGGACGGATGCGGTTCGGTTCCACGCCGTTGGCCATCATGGTCACGGCATTCGTCGTCAGTGGAGCGGCGGGAAAATTCGATTCGATCTGACCGGTCTCGGTTTGTATTCGTCGAATAGTCCCATCACCACCTGCGACCGCGAGCGTCTGTCCATCCGGACTAAACGCCAACGCATAAATGCCCGACGGCACCTTGAGTTCTGCTTGCCGAGAAACATCTTTCGTCCAGTAGGCTTCGGCTTTCTTTTTCTCGTCGGCGTTCCACTGTTGGGCCCGCTTCTCCATGATCTTCTTGATGTCCGCGGGCAGCGTTCCATCGAATGAGTATGGATAAATACTCACCTCGCCCGCACCATCGAGACTACTTCCGGCCGCGATCCACTTCCCATCATCACTGATGACGACATCGAAGATTCGCCCCGTCATTCCTGGTAGTCGGCGGAACAAGTTGGCATCGTCACCGATGACGCGTTTGGTCAACCGTTGCATGCGATACAGCTTCGGCACACCGTCACTGCCACCGATGACGATCTCATCACGCTCGGGATGACGGGCGATGCTGGTGACGCCTCCCTTCAACGCGCCCGGAGTGATGGACGTAATGTTGTCCACAAACCGCTCGGTCGCGACTTCCGTTAATTTGACGGTCATGTCACGGCCAACCGAGGCCAAATACTTCCCATCAGCGGAGAACACGGTATCACGGACCCAATCAGCGTGAGCCCCTTGGTAAACGACTTGCTCTCCCGTGTCCGCTTTGATTACTCGGACCGTATTGTCGGCACAACCAAACGCGATGAGTTGGCCATCCGGAGACCAACTGCCGCCGTAAACGGTATCGAAAGTGACGGGCTTCGAGAGCAGAAGTTCCTGCTTGGCGACATCCCAAACCTGTACTTCACCGGTCAATCCGGGACGACCACCAGTCGCGAGCAATTTCTTGCCATCTGGTGAAAAGGCCACAGACTGAATGCGATCCGAAAGACCGATCAGTCGCCCGACAATTTTCGATCCATCGGCCTGATGCAGCAACACTTCATGAAAGCCAGCAACGGCCAATAATTCACCGTCCGGCGAATAATCCATTGCCGTCACAACGGGCAATCGCGTGTAGACTGGCGGATGGTCGCGGTCGTATCGTTCACGGGCGTTGTCTGGGGTGTCATCGACTGCCCCCTGCTCGATCCAGCGACGAATAAGATCAATATGCACTTCGGCGAGAGCCGGTTTGCCTTTGGGCATCAAGGCTTCGCCGTCGGCATCGGGAACGATCTGCTCCATCAAGTAGCTATCGTCGGGTTTCCCCGGCACCACGGCTTCCAATGTGCTTTCGCCGCCCGCGACCATTTTCGCGAAGTCGGTCATCACATAGCTGCCGTTCGCTTTCGCTGGCTGATGACATCCCTGACAATGAGCCTGTAGAATGGGCCGAATGTCTTTGTAGTAACTCACCTCCGGCGAGTCTTCTGCCGCATCGGCTTGAAGACTGAATGGTATCGACAGGCCAACCAGAAGGCCGGACATAGAAAGAAAACGAGCCAGCATCGAGAGAACTCCCAGGGCATTTGAAGCGTCAGTCGAAGCGGAAGAATAGACGTTGTTCTACAATGAGAATCAATAATCTACCAAGTCAAATATCTTCCGGATCGACACGATGACTATTCAAACAATATGAATGCGTTAATGTCGAAGGTACGCGGAAGACAAGGCCGCGCATTGTAGAAATTCCGCAAGTTCTGGTACTATTTCCGCATGGCCGATCTACGCGAGTTCCAACAGAGCTTCCTTGAACGGTTGGATAACCAGCTGCATTTAACGGAGCTTTTTGACTATCTGCCCGAGGTGTACTTCTACGCCAAGGACAATCAGAGTCGCTTCGTAAAGGCGAATAAGGCTTCGGTCGCCATGCACGGTTGCACGTCCGAACTGCAAATGATTGGCAAGTCCGACCACGACTTTCACCCAAGGCATTTAGCCGAGCAGTATATCTCGGAAGATCAACGGGTGATGAAGGCACGTCAACCGATTCCCAACCAGGTGTGGTTGGTACCGGTCCATGATGGCACGCTAAAATGGTTCGTGTCCACCAAAATCCCGCTCTTCGGCGATGGCGGTCAAGTGATTGGGATCGCAGGAGCCATGAGGGACTTTGAAAAAGCCGAGTCGCTGGTGCAGCCCTATCAGCAAATGGAGCAAGTTCTCGCATTCGTGGTTCAGCACTACGCCGAGAAGATCGAAGTGAAGCAGCTTGCGTCGCTCGTCCATTTATCCGTGAGTCAATTCGATCGCCGCTTCAAGAGCATCTTTCAGATGACTCCTCAGAAATACGTTTTGCGAGTGCGAATCAATGCGGCTTGCCAGGCGTTGACGACAACAAATCAGAGCGTCGCCAACATTGCTCAGTCCACTGGCTTCTACGATCAAAGTTACTTTACCAAACAGTTTCGCCGGCACATGGGGCTGACGCCGCTCGCGTACCGGCGAAAATACGCCGACCAAGACCAAATCGAATAACCGGCAACTATTTCGAGACTCGATAGAGATGCGTGAACGTCCGTAGGATCAAGTCGTTCTCAATCACTGCCGGAGACGCGTTGAAACCGGCATCGAGTTTGTTTTCCGTGATCAGTTCGTATTCCGAACTTGCAGCCAACACGGGAGACAACCCGGTCTTGCTGGAGAAGTAAAGTCGGTCTTCCGCAAGCAATGGCGATGCCCAATATTCGCCCTCAAGACGTTTCATCCAATGCACATCGCCGGCTTTGGCATCGCGACACGACACAACGCCGGAGTCGTTGGTCATGAACAGCAAGTCGCCCTTCAAGATCAGCGAGGAACGCTTCGGCACACTCTTGCCGCTACTCCAAACGACGTGGGTATCGGTGACATCGCCATGCCCATCCGGGCGAACAGCCACGAGCGAAGTGCCACCATCGCCAGCGGTAATGTAGAGCATGCCGTGCCCGTAAATCGGACGACACGCGGCATTCATTCCCCCGTGCCGGACTCGCCAGATTTCTTTCCCGGTCAGCGGTTCGTAGGCGACAGTTGCGGTCGCACTTGGCAAAATTACCTGTGGTTTGCCATCCACCTCGATGACCAAACCTGTCGCGTAGGCTTTCTTTCGATCCCCATTGTCGGTGTTGTAATCGATGTCACGCGGTGTCCGCCAACGCGTCTCGCCGGTTTGTTTGTCGAAGCCAACGACATACTGCACATCGAACCCGTCGTAAGCGACGATCAGGACGTCTTCGTACAGAATCGGTGATGACGCGGGAGCACGGAAGTGATCACATTCCAGGTCCCGACGTTCCCAAAGGACTTTGCCGGTGGTCGTGTCAATCGCAGCTGTCCCATAACTGCCGAAGTGCACGTACAGTCGGCCTTCTTCGATGACGGGAGTACACGAGGCGTAACTGTTCGACGGGTGACAAAAGCGAGGGTTTTCGTTCTCGAAGACGACCATGTCGTGCAGAATTTTGCCGGTCGTGGCATCGACACAAATCACGGACTGTTTCTTTCCGTCCTCGGTCGCCGTCGTCAGCCAAATCTGATCATCCCAGATCACCGGACTGGACCAACCTCGTCCGTGAATGGCCTGCTTCCAAACAATGTTCTTGGTCTCACTCCATTCGACCGGCACACCGGTCGCAGGTGTGATGCCATCGCCCCGTGGCCCCCGAAATGCAGACCAGTTTTCAGCCGATACCGACTGTCCAAGCACCACAAGAGAAAGGCAAAATAGACCCAGTATCCGCATTAGATTCCTCGATTGAACAAGCCTGCCGGAAACGCTGATGATTCGTTGAGTGCGTCTCGTCCTCGTGTGGCGATGGGAGTCTATCGTCCGCCAGTACAGACGTCTCACCGCTCGCGACGTCAAAACAAGACGTAATCTAGGATAAACGTCCGCCGATCGGTTGGCAATGTCATGCCCCTTCGGTTTGCGAAAGTTGAACCTGACTGATTGCCGTGTCGATCGCCTCGATTGTGACGTCTACCAGTCGGTCAATGAGTTCAACCGGCATCGCCGGAGCGGGCATGAGCACGATGACATCGCCAAGAGGTCGCACGATCACGCCACGCTCACGAGCCGCCACAGTGACTTGATGCCCCATCCGCAGTTCTTTCGGAAATGGTGTGAGCATCGGCCGATTCGCGACCAATTCGATCCCCACCATGATTCCCTTTTGACGGACTTCCGCGACATGCGGATGATCGGCCAGAACTCCCAATCGGCTTTTCAATCGTTCCGTGTTCTCCGCGATGCGTTTCAGCAAGTTGGATTCTTCGAACAGCTGCAAATTCGCCAAAGCCGCCGCGCAACCGAGTGGGTTACCGGTGAACGTGTGACCGTGAAAGAATGTCCGGCCTTCCGATGGTTCCCCGAGAAAAGCATCGTAGATTTCATCAGTCGCCAGCGTTGCCGCCAACGGCAAATATCCCCCCGATAACCCTTTGGCGACGCAGAGCAGATCGGGGAAGACGTCTTCTTGCTCGCAGGCGAACATTGTCCCCGTCCGACCGAAACCAACCGCAACCTCATCGGCAATGAGCGGAATTCCGTGCTTCTCGGTCAGGTTTCGCAGGTGCTTGAGATAACCCGGTGGGTGAACCCAAATCCCGGCGGCACCTTGCACAAGTGGTTCCATGACCACGCCGGCAATCCGGTCGGCATGTTCGTTGATGACGTCCTCGGCTTCCTGAAAACACCACGCCAAATACGCTTCTTTGGAAAGTTCCGGGGGGTGATGCAACGCGACCGGTGCCGGAATACGGAGCGTTTCAAACAACATGTTGCGATAGATGCCATGAAACAAAGGCATCCCGCCGACACTCACCGAGCCAACGGTATCTCCGTGGTAAGCATCACTCAGACAAACGAATAAATCCCGTTGGGGCTCCGGATTCGATTTCTGACGGTGATACTGATACGCGATTTTCAAAGCGGCTTCGACGGCTGTGGAACCGCTATCGGAATAAAAGACTTTCGACAAACTGGCCGGAGCCAGATCGACTAACCGCTTGGCGAGTTCAATCGAAGGAGTGTTCGAAAGCCCCAACAATGTCGAATGGGACATGCGGTCGATTTGCTCTTTGACGGCCGCATCAATTTTCGGAACACCATGCCCGTGCACGTTGCACCACAGCGACGAAATGCCGTCGAGATATCGTCGCCCTTCGGCATCAATTAAATCGAAACCATCGGCTCGTTCAATGATCGGAACTTCCTCGGTGCGGAAGGCCGACATCGGAGCAAAAGGGTGCCAAACGTGTTCGTTGTCCCAGTTTCGAAGCGTCTGCGGGTCGGTCATGGATTTTTCTGAAAAGCTCGGAGCGTGATTGATATACGACGGTCTTTGGCTCGCGTCGACTTGGGAACTTCGTGCGTCCAGGCCAAGTTCGTGGCATAGGGGATGATGATCACCGTTCCATCCGGCATGGCGAAATCGTGGAAGCCCTTTCCGCCATAAGGACGCATGCGGAACGTTCGCTCCTCACCCAACGAGACCGTCACGATTGGTGCGTGTTCGATCATCTGTGAGGTGGAATCGCGATGTTTCCCGATGTAATGTCCCAGTCGAGCGTCGTACCAGTTTAGCAACAAACCGTTCAATCGAGAATCGATCGTCTCACAAGCCCAATTCCAGACTGGCATGAGTTCCGTCGGAACCGGCAAACCGTGACTGACCTTGCCCGAAAAGTGGTAGTCCTCGCCGTACGCTTGCTGCCATCGTGGAATTTTTACGGTTCGACCGTGAAGAAAGATCTCCGAGTATTCCTCTGGATGCAAGTTCCACAGGGTCTCGAAATCAGCCAACTGCTCCCGAACGCTGACCGGCAAATCGGTCACAAACACACCGTGTTCATCATCGAGCTGATGAAATTGAGACGCCTCATCGAAGCCTTGCATCGTGATCAGCTTTGCAGATGGAGCCGACTGATGATTTCGTCGACGATCTCCGGAATCGATGGTGTGACATCGACTTGCACGGCGTCTTCCGGGAGTTCCAAGGTGTCGAATTGACTTTGCAGGAGAGCCGCTGGCATGAAGTGCCCCCGACGTTGCTCAATCCGCGACTGAATCAACTCGAACGATCCGTGCAGTAGTACGAATTGCACGCAATCGTCCGAGGTTTGCAGCAACTCTTGGTAATCGTGTTTCAATGCCGAACAGGCGAGCACAACTTGAATGTGCTTCGTGCACAGTTCGTCGATCGTTTGTGACAAAGCCGTCAACCATGGACGCCGATCGTCATCGTTCAACGGCTCGCCGCTAGACATTTTTTCGATATTGGATTCCGGGTGGAAGTCGTCCGCGTCTACGAACGGGCAAGCCAATCGCTCGGCTAATGCCCGTCCCACAGCGGTTTTTCCGGATCCGGATACGCCGATGAGCGCAATGATCAAAACGGCACTCCAAGTCCTGAGTTGATTCGTTTACGGCAACAAGTCTTTGACGGTATCGCGTTCTTCTCTGAGTTCCGCGATGGTCGCGTCAATTTTGGCTTGGGCGAACTCGTTGTGGTTCTGCCCTTGCACGATGCTCCAAGTGGAGCCATCGCTCGTCAGAGGGAAGGAACTGATCAAACCTTCGTCCACACCATAACTTCCATCAGAGCAAATGGCGGCGCTGAACGACTCGCCGGCAGGAGTCGGACGCACCACGCTTTTGACCGTGTCCAGACAGGCGTTTGCAGCGGATGCCGCACTGGAAGCACCGCGTGCTTGAATCACGGCAGCTCCCCGTTTTTGGACGGTCGTGATGAATTCGCCTTTGAGCCACTCGTGATCCGTGATGACATCGGTCGCCGGTTTTCCACCGATTTCCGCATGATAGAAATCCGGATACTGAGTCGCGGAGTGGTTACCCCAAATCGTGACGTTCTTGACACTCGAGACCGGTTGGCCGGCCTTCTGTGCGAGTTGCGTCATGGCCCGATTTTGGTCGAGGCGGGTCATGGCGTACCAACGATCGCGGGGAACATCCGGAGCGTTGGCCATCGCGATCAAACAGTTCGTATTGCAAGGGTTTCCGACGACAACCACACGGACATCATCCGCTGCGGCTGATGCGATCGCCTTGCCTGTGCTTGTGAAGATCGGGCCATTCACTCGGATCAAATCGCCACGTTCCATGCCTTTCTTTCGAGGCACACTGCCCACGCACAGAACCCAGTTGCAGTTGGCAAAGCCCTTTTCCAAATCATCGCTGCTGTGCTTTTCCACGCCTGCCAAGGTCGGGAATGCACAGTCGTCAAGTTCCATTTCCACGCCATCCAAAGCCGGAAGCGCGGGTGGAATTTCGACGAGATGCAAGATCACAGGTTGGTCCGGGCCAAACACTTCACCGGATGCCAAACGAAACGCCAATGCATACCCGATATTGCCGGCGGCACCGGTGACTGCGACACGGATGGGACTCGACATGAAACGACACTCCTTGGTTTTTTCGCGATTGTGGTCTAATTCTCTGGGGACTTGCCTGTCCTTTTACCCCGTTGACTGTCGGCAAGCAAGCGTCGTCGCTTGGCGTCTGACCGATTTAGTGATCATGAAGGCATGTCAACGCCAACCCCTGCAACGCCAAATGCGGAGTTGAAATCGCTGCGGGAAAGTGCGGACGCAACAACTCCGCACCGCCGCCTGTCAAAATCATGTCCGTATTTGGTTCCACAGACGGTTTCTGAGACCGAGTCATCTGTGCAACAAGTTCTCGGATCGCTCCGACTTGTCCCCAGTAGAGTCCGCTCTGAAGTGCTCCGCGAGTTTCCTTGCCGATCGGTGACGGTTCAGCTTCATGAAGTTCGTCGATCGAGATGAGCGGAAGCAACGCGGTGTAACGGTGCAACGACCGAGCGGCCAATTCAAACCCGGCCAAAATTGCACCACCGGCAAACACGCCATCCGCGGTAACGACATCGACCGTGGTCGCGGTGCCGGAATCGACAATCACGATCGGCCGCCCTGGCACACGAACCCGGTTAGCCGCCACCGCATTTAGAACGCGATCAATCCCGACCCGGTTGGGCTCCAGCAAGTCGATCGTCAACGGCAACGCTTCGGGAGAGGATACCTCAAGCGGAGGTTTCCGGTCGGTTGGCCAAGAATTCAGCACGTTCGCTAAGTGCGTGGGATTGGTTGCAGCGATCACGCTCGTGAGATTCAGATCGTGTGACCAGTCCTGCCAGTGTTCCATGTCTCTCCACGGAAACGGTTGGTCCGCCGAAAACGTTATCGCCTGCTTACACGTCGGCAAAACGTGGTCGGCATCGACTTTGAACAAGCCAACCTTGATTCGGCTATTGCCCACATCAATCGCTAGGACATTTGACATCACTCATTTCCTACAATCCAGACGGTACGAGGCGAAGTCTAGTCTTTGTGTCATGGAGCACGCTATGTCCGGACAGAAAATCCCAACAACCGCGAACTGCGCATCAACGAACTTCATCATTGGCCTCGAAGAACGACCGCGATTGCCGAAATGAGCCAATTCAACGTCAGCGAGTCAAGATCAGTCATATTCAGGACTAACAGAATGGTTAGTAAAAACCGGTAGTCTACGGGGAGTTCTCTGGAGGTTTTCCGGGTCTCCTAATCTAACCAATTTCCGTAACCGGACCCCGAAAGTCCGAACACAACGATTTCAATGAGTGCCCGCCCAGTTCGGCAAAAGACGCCGTTGACACTCTTTCCAGTCACCGGTAGATTCCAACTCGTCTTCGGCTCACGTAAAGCCAGGGCAATTGAAGAGTTTAGGGAGTATAACGATCAGGCGGACCAGGCGATTCAAACAAGTTGCGATGGTCTGGCCGGTGACGTTGAGTTTGACGATGCGAAGTCTTGTTCTCATTGCGACATTTTCACTTCCCTCAATGGGCTGCCAAGCAGAACCCAACGAAGTGGTTTCGTCATCTTCTCAGCACACTGATTCGAACGAGCAGACGGCAACAATAGAGGCAACAGCCTCTCAATCGATCGAGCCGAAAGTGTCAGTCCGAATTACCCAACCTGATCCCAAGAAGACGGATTTGGAAACGGTCCTCAATCCGAGTGAATCCGCTCGTGACTGGACAGCGATTGTGGTGCATCATACGGCAACGGATCGCGGGAGCGTGGAAAGCATCCACCAAACGCACTTGAATCGAAAGTGGCTCGGGATCGGTTATCACTTCGTGATTGGCAACGGCCAAGGCATGGAAGACGGGCTGATTGAAGAAACGTTCCGCTGGCGTGGGCAATTGCATGGCGCTCATGCGGGACAGAATGAATACAACCGACATGGAATTGGGATTGCGTTGATCGGAAACTTCGAAAAGACTCCGCCCACACCAGCCCAAGTAGATTCGCTTACCGAATTGGTGCTGCGACTCCAACAGAAATATCAAATATCGCCAGACCGAATCTTTGGTCACGGCGAACTCAAGACGACCGCCTGCCCCGGACGGTTTTTCCCTCTCGCGGAACTTCGCTTGGCTTGCCAGGCGATACCGCGAACGACTGATCGGCCTGAATACGCATTCGAAGGATCTGCACGATGAACTCCCGCTTCTCCGATCAATTTTGGCTTCATCATTCCATGGAAGCGGATGCGACCGATGCCTCGGTCCCGGCTCCGCAATTCTGGGAAGCTCTACGTCCGGTTGGGGAGACACCCCGACCGAGCACGCCCACTTTTGATTCCACGGTGGCCGAAGACTGTCTCGGTCTGGCCGACGAGCTGAACACCGACGATGGTCCGTGTCGTTGCGTCGTCCGAAACTTACACCCCCGACGACGCCCCACCGGATTGTTCCTGCCGGAACATTACGAAGCGAACTACGCCTATCCATTGGTGCTCTGGTTGCACGGCGAAGGCGGCACGGAATTCGAAATGTTCTCCGCGATTTCCGGCATCAGCACACGGAACTACATCGGGCTTTCACTACGAGCCCCCGAGAAGTCGGAATCGGGCGGATATTGCTGGGACCGCTCCCCGGATGGACTCGCGAAACTCGAATCCGATATCTACGCCACGGTGTGTCAACTCCGTCGAGTCTTCAACGTTCACAGCGAGCGAGTGATTCTCGCCGGGTTCGATTCTGGTGCCACAACCGCGATGCAACTGATTCTGCGTCGTCCGGATTGGTACGGTGGCGTAGTGTCGATGTGCGGCAACCTTCCAACACTCGCAGAGTTGCAGGACCAAATTGGTCTCGAGGGTTCGGAAACGGAGCGTCGCCGAGCCTTGTTCATCGCCGGTGATGCCGACGAGGAGTGCTCCGCCATGGATGTGTTGAATGCCAAACGTTCGCTGCAAGGCACTCCGCTCGATGTTTCGATCGCTATTGAATCGGCCGGACACGAAGTCACCCGCCCGATGCTTCGGAACATCGATCACTGGATCATGAACGGACTCTACGCAACGGTGTAATACTGGCGTGTTTAGTGGCATCACGACCAACAGCCGAGCACCTTTCGCACGATGACCAGCTGACCGATATGATACGCATTGTGATCCGCAACGAGCATGGCTTCTCGCAGAATCGTTTGGCCGTCACCGTGGGGAATGGGCTTGAACAGGTCAGTGGATGGGTCACGAATCAGATCGACCATTACTTGACGATCCGCAAGAAACGCCGTGATACTCTTCTCCCAAGCCTCAGGCTCGGGAGGACCGATTGATGTCGGCCAGTAGCCGTGGGGGAATTTGGGCGAAACGTGTCCCGCATCACGGCTGAATTCCAAGATATCCCACTGGCAAATTCGCAAATGCTCCAAGAGTTGCCAAGGCGAATGTCCGACATTCGGTGGAACTTGGCTCCGAAACTCCGTCGGCAAATCCGCGATTGCATCCTCAAACGAGATGTGTGCGTGTCCTTTTTCGATCAACCAAACTAATTGCTCTCGCAGTTGCTCGATTTGATCCATTGCGTCTCCTCCGACCTATTCTTTGTGACGTCAGTCGACCACGCTGCTTTTGATGGCTTCATCTGCCGGAACCGCTCTGGGGAGTCGAATTTTGAATGTTGTCCCTTTGCCGACTTCGCTGGACAGCCCGACGCTACCACCAAAGACTTGCGCCAGGTGTTTCACGATCGACAATCCCAGCCCGGTACCGCCCAACTCGCGTGAACGTGCTTTGTCGACTCGATAGAAACGTTCGAAAATCCGCTGGTGATCTTGAGGCGGGATTCCGCATCCCGTGTCTTGCACTAAAATGACCACCTGATTGGACTCAACGTACCAACCGATCGTGATGTCTCCGTCACTCGGCGTGTATTTCAGAGCGTTGTCGACGAGGTTATCCAAAATCGTCCGCAATCCCTCCGCGTCGGCGTTCACATACAGGCGACGATCGGCAGCCTCAAGGTTCAGCCGCACGCCGTTTGCATCGGCTCGTTGATGCACACCCGCGATCACCGACTCAGCTAAATCGTCGAGCGAGACAGGTACAAGGTCGAACATCTCGCGACCCGATTCGATCTTTCCGAGACTGAGAAGATCCAGAATCAGTGTGTGCAGACGATCAACCTGCTCTTCGATCTGCTCCAGGAACCGGCGGTTGACGGTTTCGTCTTCCAAAGCACCGTTGAGTAAAGTGCTGGCGTACGCCTGAATCGAAGCCAACGGTGTCTTCAACTCGTGCGAGACATTAGAAACGAAGTCACGCCGCAAACCTTCCAAACGACGGAGTTCCGTGACATCGTGAAACACAAGAACAACACCGGGGCAGGGTGTGCCCGGTAAGGAGTTGGCGAAAAGCTTGACAACCTGATGGCTTCGCGGAAGTTGAATTTCTGTGGACTTGGACGATCCGCCGCGGAGCGTCTCACGGACAAGTTCAATGACCTCCGACTTCCGTAGGACTTCGAACACGGGGCGTCCAACCACATCGGATTGCGAGGTATCGAAGTAACGATGAACCGATTGATTCGCGAAAAGAATTCGCAATGACTCATCGACAGCCAACACTCCTTCGACCATCCCCGCGAGAACGGTTCGTAGCCGCTCGCTGTTTTCGGCGACTTCACGGTTTTTGCGTTGCATCTCCGCCACCCGGTCAGCCAACTGATCGCTCATGGAATTAAAGGCCTTGGTGAGCGTACCGACTTCGTCGATCGTCGTGACGGGAACCTTCTGCGATAAATCGCCCTTGGCCATTCCATCGGCGGCCTTCGTGAGACTGGTCAGCGGACGGATAACCTGCGATACCGCGACCCCTAACACTCCCAAGGCACCTAACGCCGCGATCGCTGCCACCAACCAAACCCGTCCCGAAATCAGGGCCACTTCGTCGCGGATCGAACGCAAATCGGTACTGACCTGAACATACCCGACAACGTCGTCCGAACCGAGTCGGCTGGCAACCAACATTCGCGCAGTCCCATACTGACTGTCGTTTGAGGGAAAAACAGCGTCACCAGTTCGAGCCGCTTCTCGGAGTTGCCGGATCGACAACGGCGTAATGTGGGAATGCTTTCCGTGAAATAGCTGGACGATCGGCGTTCCATCCTCGTCGAGCAGACACAGCCCCAAATCCCGCTCTCTCGAAAGTTCTACGAGTTGGTCGAGTTGACCAGTGGGAATATTGCCATTCCAATTGTCGCCGATCAGCAGGCGAACGGTGGTTGTGGTATCGAGCAGACGTTGGTGACACTGCTCTTCGGAAACGGAATGTTGAGTCGAAGTCGCGACGTATGCGATGAGGACGGTCGACACCGTTGTCAAAACCGCATAACGCAAGAACAGCTTCCAGAACAACGACGATTTGAACACAAGAAAATCTCGGAAGGCTTGAAGGGAATGGCCGGCGAGAAGCAACGGCAAAGTGGATCACGTCAATGTACGAAACTGTAAAAGCGATCGACAATGGTTCGACGGCCTTTGTGAATCATTCTTTAAAATAATGACGAAAGTTCGTCGGCAGCAGGCTCGCCGAATCGAGAAATTTCGCCGGTCCGATTTCCCTTCCCTCGGAAATTCGTATAATCGGACGAAGTCTCTTTCCCGGACGGGAGCTTGATAATGAACCGGATCATTGTCGAACGTGATCTTGGTGGTTTGTGGACGGCTTGGTTCTCCGAGACGCCCGAAGATATTCAGATCGGCCGTTCGCAAGGCGAAGCTGTCCGACGGCTTTTGTATCGAACGCGTGACCGTCGTGAACCGGCCCGTGACATCGTGATCGACTCTTCCGCGTGTCACGATGGACACCTGGAGTTCATCGTTTACACGTCCGCTAAACCTAGCGAATGCCCTGATTGTGGCGGCAGTGGAAGCTACGTCGGTTTGAACATCATCGAAGAATGTCAAACCTGTTCGGGCACCGGCGCGGTTATGTCAAAGTAGGCTTTTGCGTCACAGCCAGAATTACTTCGAGTAGTCGATGATCCATCGCTAGTTTCGGGACAACAGCGGCGAAACCTTTCGCTTTCAACTCCTGAGTCCGTTCGAATGTCGTCATCGACTGCACACCGATCACCGGAATCCTCGACGGACGGTCTTGAAGTTCCGTAGGAATCCGATCACCTCCGTTGTCCACATCCACCACCATTGCATCGGCTTCCGTGACGGAGCCAACAACTTCGGCCCCTCGCTGGGCTAGCAGGTCCGACAGCGAGTTCGCCATGGCCGGATCAGGACTTCGCACGGCCACCCGTCGCGTGCAGCCTTCGATCGGAACTGCAGGAACATTGAATTCGAAGGCTTCGTCACGTCCGGCCGTCGCGGCCAATGCAGTCTTCTCCCCAGCGATGACTGCCAATTCGCTCGCTAGGCGAGAGTGCAACAACCGAAGCGGAACTTGGAACGCCAATGGCCAGGTGGTTTCCGTACGAGCGACGGATTCACACCAGACCCCGTTAACGACCAACCAGCGAGTGAGCGGTGCCGTCGAGAGCAGGTGCAAGACCTCGATTGATTGATGCTCCCCCGGCACCGTATGCAGTACGAGTCCTAAATCACAGACCACGCCATCCTTCTCGAACCCATCAATAGCATCTCGGAGACATGAATACGCAAGAACGGAATGGTCTGGACACTCACTTTCGAGCGCTGTCAACAACTCGGCCATTTCCAGATCGTTTGGCGGCCCGATGACAACAATGGTGCTGCCATTTATTGAACTTCCCATGTATCGCCTTTGCGGAACAGGGCTTCGATGTCGCCCTCGCCTTCTTTCTCAACCGCCATCGTGACTTGATCTTCAACGGCCTCATTATAAGTCGGGCGGTCGATACAACGGAAGACACCGATTGGCTCCGGGAATTCCGGACGACGCATCCGTGCCAACATGAACGCCAAGCTCGGTTCCTCGGCTTTCTCGTCGTGGAAGAGAAGATCATCCTCGCGGATGTTGTCGCCGAGTGTCACAACCTCGGGCGTCAACAAACCGGTGACTCGGATTCCTTTGTCTCGGTTCTTGCCGAAAATCAGCGGACGTCCCTGTTCCAAAACGACCACGTTGTCCGCTTTCTCGGCCTTGCTCTGCGCATATTTGAATGCCCCCGAGTTGAACACGTTGCAGTCTTGGTAGACCTCGACGAATGCGGTCCCCTTGTGTTCCGCCGCCCGTTTGAGTGTCGCTTGCAAATGTTTGATGTCCACATCGACCGACCGTGCGACGAACGAGGCTTCAGAACCGATCGCCACACACAGCGGGTTCAAAGGCGTATCGAGCGAACCATACGGAGTGCTTTTCGTGCGGGAACCTGTGGGGCTGGTGGGCGAATACTGTCCTTTGGTCAGGCCGTAGATCTGATTGTTGAATAGGATAATTTTCAGATCGACATTCCGACGAATCGCATGCATGAGGTGGTTGCCACCGATCGACAAGGAATCTCCGTCGCCGGTAATCACCCACACTTGCAAATCGGGATTGGCCAGTTTGACGCCTGTTGCAATCGCGGGAGCGCGTCCGTGGATGCTGTGGAAACCGTAGGTGTTCATGTAGTAAGGGAATCGGCTGGAACAACCAATTCCCGAGACAAACACAAAGTTTTCCTTCGGAATTCCCAATCCGGGGAGGACTTTTTGCATTTGTTTGAGAATCGAGTAATCACCACAACGCGGACACCAGCGGACTTCTTGATCGCTGGCGAAATCTTTGTCCGTGAGGACGGGAAGCTCGGTCGACATAGCTACGGTTCCCTATTTGAGCGCTTGAATTGTAAGTTTCGGTTGGATGTGACCGACTGATGCGGTCACTGGAATGGTTGCCTGATGAGCGAAGCGGGTTCCGACTTGTGGTAGACAGGAAACAACGACGTTCCTCGTCCACCACGAGTATCAAAGACCGGATAGGGCCTAAAGCAATTCTCGAATGGATTTGACAACTTCTTGAACAAGGAACGGCTTGCCTTGAATCTTGTTTAGCCCCACAGTCTCGGTCAAAAATTGCGACCGGAGCAGGACACTCAGTTGGCCGTTGTTAAGTTCGGGAACCAAGATCCGATCATACTGTGAGAACAGCGATTCCAAGTTTCTCGGGAAGGGATTGAGATACCGTAAGTGGGCGTGAGCGACCGCTTCGCCTTCTCGAATCAATTGACGAACCGCCGTGCGAACGGCTCCGTAAGTCCCTCCCCAACTCACAACAAGAACCTTGCCATGATCGGGGCCTTCGACGTCTTGTTCGGGGATATGATCTGCAATGCCGGCAACCTTTTCCGCCCGCGTCGCGGTCATGTGAGCGTGATTGTCGGGGTCGTAATCGACGTTGCCACTCCCGTCGGATTTCTCCAATCCACCGATCCGGTGTTCCAATCCTGTGGTGCCCGGCTTGGCCCATGGTCGAACCAAACGTTCGTCTCGTTCGTAGGCGTGGAAGCCTTTTTCAGCTTGCCCATTCGTCAATGGTTGCGGATGGCGTTTCCGGAGCGGTTTGAGATCACTCAGTTCGGGGATTCTCCACGGTTCGGCACCATTGGCGACATAGCCGTCGGAAAGCAGAATCACCGGCACCATGAACTCGATGGCAATTCTTAGAGCCTCCTGCATCATAAAGAAACAATCGCCGGGTGTAGCAGGTGCGACGATCGGTAATGGGCTTTCGCCGTTGCGTCCGAACATCGCCATCAGCAAATCGGATTGTTCGGTCTTCGTCGGCAGCCCCGTACTCGGACCGCCGCGTTGAACATCGATAATGACCATCGGCAATTCCGTGATCATGCCCAGCCCCATGGCCTCACCTTTGAGGCAAATGCCAGGACCGCTGCTCGCCGTCACCGCAAGCACACCACCGAACGCCGCCCCGACCGTCGCGGACATGGCCGCGATTTCGTCTTCCGCTTGAAAGGTTCGCACGCCGAAATGTTTCAGCTTTGACAATTCATGGAGAATGTCACTTGCCGGGGTGATGGGGTAACCCGAGTACAGCAATTCGGCGTTCGCGAGTTTCGCTGCCGTTGCCATTCCGACGGCGAGGGCCTCGTTGCCCGTAATTTTTCGATAGGTGCCTGGGGGAAGTTCCGCCGGTGGAACTTGGAAGTGCGTCGCGAAGGACTCAGTCACTTCGCCATATACGCTTCCCGCCTTGAGAGCGTTGAGGTTCGCTTCGATGAGCGACGGTGTGCGGGCGAATTTCTTTTCGACCCATTCCCGTGTCGGTGTGGCATCGCGACCGTACAGCCAGTAGACCAACCCCAATGCGAAGAAGTTCTTGCAGCGTTCGGCTTCTTTCGGGGAAAGTCCTAATCCATCAACCGCATCACGTGTCAGGCGAGTCATCGGCACGCGATGAACTTGAAACCCTTGCAGAGCGATTTCGTCGTCGAGTGGGTTCGACGCGTAACCGGCTTTCTCGACGTTTTTTTGGTCGTAGGAATCTTCGTTGACGATCAACAAACCGCCGCGTTTAAGATCCGCAACGTTCGCTTTGAGAGCCGCGGGGTTCATAGCGACAAGCGTGTCGACCGCATCGCCGGGGGTGAAAATATCGTGACTGGAGAAGTGCAGTTGGAATCCGCTGACACCGCTAAGAGTTCCGGCGGGAGCCCGAATTTCGGCGGGAAAATCAGGAAACGTACTGACGTCATTTCCGAAGACGGCGGAGACGTTCGTGAACTGCGTCCCTACAAGTTGCATTCCATCGCCACTGTCACCGCAAAAACGAATGACGACCTGGTCGAGTTGCTCGACCGGCTTTCCGTCAAACGGTGAATCGGTCTCGGGTGCGATTTCGTCGATCGATGCCATGAATGTACCTCCTCGGATGGTACTCTTCGAACCGTTGTGGTGGTTCGGTTTCAAAGAGTCGATCACAAGAAACGTGATCGAATTGGTTGTCAATCCGAGAGAAAAGGCGAGGCAATCGGAAACTTTACTCCAATCAATGAAATTTGAATGGCACGTGAGAACAGCCGGCCATGAGTTTTACTGCAAACCACCTGATTGGTTTGAGCGCCGATCCAGTGGTTAGTTGGTGAAATGGTTTTAGTTGTGATGAGAGTTGTGGTTTCAGCATCATCAACCATCCAAGTCCTATACGACTCATTGGCCTCCGCCGAAGTGCGACTGCTTCGAATGTTCAAAGTCGACTCATTCGAAGGGCCGCGCTGTCGGCATCGTGCCGAACTCAAAACGCAAGTTTTCGAATCGGAAGCCTTGTCCATACTCTCCGCTAACATTGTGGCATTGTCATCACGGAATGGAAAGTGTTGATTTATCGAAAACGCCATTCGGCTCAAGAATTCATCGGCCTTCCGCAACCGTCGCAAGCTCGGTTGAACGGTCATGAGTGCCTCTGAATTTCGTCTCGGATCCATACCAAGAGCAATGGTCATGACTCGGTAAAATCCGTTGCCAGGTAGGAAACGCACGAAGACACAGGAACTCAGTTGTGACCTCCAACGCTGGTCACTAATCGTCGATTCCTAGCCGTGTTTCCTCGACGAGATGATCAATCACGTCTTCAAAGCGGTGAGTCTTTTCATAGACTTTTCGCTGACGCATGGCACTGTTGCCGTTGGCGAGAGTTTGATGCACCAGTCGAGAGACTTCACTCCAAGTCCCAAGCTCTTCCAACGCAGGTCGGAGTTCTTCGAGGAACTGTTCGATGTGCTTCTCTGCGGGAATCGCTTTTGCCGAACGAACATCCACAAGCGTTTTCGAGAGCCCGTACCGTGCGGCATGCCAGTGAGCCGTTCGGACGATTTCCGGACGAGCGTCCCGTGACGGCATGTCCGCTTCCACCTCTCGGACAGCCGTTCGTGCCAACCCCTGAATCAAACCGGCGATCATGACGGCTTCGTCGATGGTCGTGCACACATCGGCAATTCGGAACTCGACAGTTGGCAATCGTGCGGGAATTCGAATGTCCCAATAGACTTTGGTTTCGTCTTCAATGACTTCGGCATCTACGAGCGACTGCACGACCTGTCGGTATTCCGAATGAGACGAGAAACTGTATGGCGGGCCAGCCAATGGCCAGCGAATCCAAATATTGGTTCGGAAACTCGCGTATCCGGTATCCTCGCTCAACCAGAAAGGCGAACTCGCCGACAACGCAAGTAAACTGCCCAACCATTCGCGGGAACGATTCAGAATTTGAACGGACATTTCCCGATCACTCGAACCGACATGCACATGGCATCCAAAAATGACTTGTTCCCGTGCCAGTTGTTGGAAGTCATCGGCAAGCTTGCCGTAACGTTTTTGCGGTGTGAAGGGTTGCTCTTCCCAGTGGGAAAACGGGTGCGTCCCTGCTGCGACCAAATGGGCATCGGCGTGTTCCGTAGCGACGACAGTCTCCGTACGGAGCCGGACCAATTCTCGACGAACATCGTCAAGTCCGTCACAAATTTGCGAGGCGGTCTCGATTTGCGACAGACGCAACTCGTGTTGGATGTCATCCGACCGATCTGGATGACTTTCGGTCATCACCCGCTTCGCCCGAGGTCGGAGTTCCCGCGTAACGGGATGGACGAGTTGATATTCTTCTTCAATTCCGAGCGATAACTTGGCCGTTTCTGTGCCCATGATGATTCCTGTTTGTGGTCGCATCAGTCGTGTGGTGCTGGGTCCTATTGAGAGATTTCCCGAGAAGCAAATACCGAACCATTTCGTAACTTTCCCAAGTTGAGCCGGTCGCGAAGGATCCAATTTGTCTGATTGACGATCGCGAAACTGGCTTCAAGGACAGGCTTCATCGTTGTGTCTAGCTGGCAAGAATCGCGTTCACACCAAGTCCCACCATTCGCAATGCCAACTCCAAGCTGGTAAAATGTGACCGCACTTCGAATCTCTTGGAGCATGAAAGGATCGCGACATGGCCGACCAACCGACGACTCGGAGAGAATTCTTGCAGACCGGCGTAGTGGCGGGAGCGGCTGTCAGTTTGGCAAAGACGCTGTTCGCTGCTCAGGAGCAACGGGAAGGGGGCATTCCGACACGTCCGCTCGGGAACACTGGCGAGAACGTCTCCATCCTTTCGCTGGGAGGTTGGCACATCGGTCAAGCCGCCAAAGACAACGGCGAGGAATTCGCGACCAAGTTGATGCACGAGGCGATCGACAACGGTCTGAACTTCTTCGACAACGCCTGGGACTACCACAATGGTTACAGTGAAGAAGTGATGGGCAAAGCCTTGAAAGGCGGCAAACGCGATGATGTCTTTCTCATGACGAAGATTTGTGAGCGCGACTACAAAGGCGCGATGGCGAATCTTGATGAGAGCCTCAAGCGATTGCAGACCGACCATCTCGATCTCTGGCAGTTCCATGAAATGGTCTACGACAACGACCCAGACTGGGTTTTCGAGAAGGGCGGAATCAAAGCCGCGATTGAGGCTCAAAAAGCCGGCAAAGTTCGGCACATCGGATTTACAGGACACAAGGATCCGAGCATCCACCTGAAAATGCTCGGAAAGCCCCATACATGGGCGAGCGCTCAAATGCCGATCAATGCTTGCGACTGGCACTTCCGCAGTTTCGCAAAAGAAGTCGTCCCGGTGTGTTTGGAGAAAGGGGTCGGCGTCATTGGCATGAAGAGTCTCGGTGGCGGAAGCGGAATCCTGGTTCAGGAAGGCGTTCTCACAGGGCCCGAGTGTCTGAAGTATGCATTATCGCAGCCGATTGCATCACTGGTGACGGGTATCATCAACCAGCGTGATCTTGATCAGGCGATCAAAGTCGGGCGGGATTTCAAGCCGTTGACTGACGACGAACTCGACCGCATTCTGCAGAAAGTTGCACCGGTCGCCGGAGATGGACGGCACGAACTCTTCAAAACCAGCAAGCGTTTCGACGGTCCCCACCATCGCAAGCAACATGGTTTTCCGTTGGACGTCAATTCCTAAGACGTAACTTCAGCGAATTAATCGTCGGCCTTGGCGGCAGCGAGAAGTTCTTGGACCAATTGCGCCGCTTTCCGACTTTCGGTTTCCAGCGTAGCACAGATCGAAGCGAACTTCTCCTGATCGACCGACGAGCTCTTGAGAAGTGTAGACGCCATATTGATCACATGCAAACTGGCGTTCGCATCGTGTGCAAGCTGGTTGAGTCGCTCGTTCCGTCTTGAGGAATTTGGTGTCGTCATTCGCGGTGCCTTGATTCACATCGGTGCCGAAGTACTCAACAAGATAGTGGCAACAACGCAAACATCATAGGGACGGGCACCATCCATCTTCGCTCTTGGTCCGCAGATTGTGAATGAGGGATTTCGGTTTCCGTGGCAGATGCAATCGACGGCAATGGCCGCTACGCCGCTTGTTTCGGGGCTTTCGGTCCGATCCGCTCGACATCCGAACCCGATTGCCGCTTCAGGTCAAAGAGTCCGAAGATTTCCGACGCATTCAACGACAGGGAAACATCAGAATTATCGCCATCGCCAAGAATGCGGGCGAATAGTTCCCGCTTCTCTTGGAGGATCTTGTCGATGCGTTCTTCGATCGTATTCTGACAGATGAATTTCGTGACTACGATCTGAGCCGCCGTACAACCAATGCGATGAGCCCGATTGATTGCCTGATCTTCAATGGCCGGATTCCACCACCGATCGTACAAGAACACGTAACCGGCGAACTGCAGATTCAACCCCACCGCTCCCGTGCCATAACTCATGAGAAGCAGATTGGAGTTGGGGTCTTCTTTGAACTGCTTCAAAATCGGTTCGCGTTTCTTCGTCGGCACGCCACCATGATAGACCAGCGTTCCGCATTGATCACCGAGTTTCTCATCAAGTCGATCTTTCAGCCAATCAATGGTTTTCGTCCATTGGCTAAACAAAATCGCTTTGCCACCACTGGCGGAAATTTCTTCCATGTCGGCCGCGAGCCGATCGAGTTTGCTCGACTCGCCTGTTAACGGATCGTAATTCGTGATCTGCTTGAGCCGCATGACCAGCTCGAACACGTGTTGCACGGTAATTTCGTCGCCCATTTCATTGAGCTGAATCACACCGTCTTTCTCAGCGGTTTTGTAGGCGAAATCTTGTGCAGGTGCGAGCGGAATGAGTTCATCACGGTCCAGACGTGGCGGCAAGTCCGTCATCACGAGGTCTTTGGTGCGACGCAGGATATACTCCTCGGAGAGTTGGCCGAGTCGTCGCAGGTCCGGTGTGGCTCGCGGCGGGACCACTTTCAGAAACTCGAACAACGCAGCCAGTTCTTCGGGACGATTCTCGATCGGCGTTCCCGTCAATGCCCAACTTCGTTTACGTTTGACCGAACGGATTGTGGTCGCTGTTCGGCTATCACGGTTCTTGATCCGTTGGGCTTCGTCAAGCACCATCAAATCGAACTGAGGCCGTTCGTCTTCTGGGAGCGATTCGTAATCGCGGATAAAGCTTTCATAGTTGATCAGGAAAATTCCCGCACTGGGCATTTGCCAGATCAGCATGCGACGCCGACTGTTCCCCTCGACGACGGTCAGCGGAAGTTCGCTGGCCCAGAATTGAAATTCGCGTTGCCAGTTGGGCATTAGGGGTTTGGGACAGACCAACAGGATCCGCCGAGCTTGGCCGCTCCGTAATAACAGACGGACCGCCGTAATCGTTTGCATGGTTTTCCCGAGGCCCATCTCGTCGGCCAACAACGCACATCGTTGTTTGAACAACCAAGCAATTCCTTCGTACTGGTAGGGAAACGGCTCGAACGGCATGATCAATTCTTGACCGGCCAACCACGTTTCCAATGGCGGTTGCAACACATAGAAGAGACGATCTTCTAACGAGAGCGCATCGCTAGGCGGTTGCAATCGCGTTCGTTTCTTGGGGCGGTCCTTTGATTCGGCTGGCTTCTTTTTGGGTTTCGGCTCGGAAGTCTCAGACGACTCTTCTTCGTTCGACTTCTTCGTCGGAAGAAACTCGATTCCTGCCGGGAATGTCAGACCGAATGTCCGGACATTCGATCGATGCGGTCGCCAAGTGAATCCGATTCCCGCATCCGTCAAGAACTCCGTGGACTCGGGTTCAATTTTGAACTCGCGGGTCAACGCCGCATTGATACCGGACTGGTAGACCGTCGCATCCGTCGATTCGAAAGGAATGACATGACACTCGGGTTTCGGAAAGGCAGGACGATTGGTCTCGGGCGTCGGCGAATCGGCGGACATCGTGAACTCCAGTCATCGGACACAATTGGCGACGGCGGCACACGGAATTACGCCGCTTCTCGAGTTGGAGCAGCCGCCTTTCCAAGAGCTTCGTTCAGAGCATCCTGAATCCGTTGGAACGGTTCGGCAAGTTCCGATTCCGCCGCTAGCGTGCCTTCCAGCTTTTGGAGCGTGGCTCGATCGTCCTCGTGCCCGTCTGCCAATCGAAGATTCTGATCGGCGATAACCAAGTCATTCTCGTCTTGGGGTGTTTTGCTAGAAATCAGGCAGGCCGCCGCCATCGAGATGTGATCTCGAACGCTCAGTAGTTCCAGGTCATCGACCAGCACCACCGTGGGCTTGAGCCGCATTTTCTCGACGAGCGTGCGACCAATGAGCTCACCACGCAAATATGGCAGCAATGTTGGGCCGTAGAGAATCTCCTGCGTGCGATTCGCTTGTACGGGTGTGGTGCATTGGAATTCGAGTGGTCGCCCTTGGCGATTGGTAATTAGCATCCCACCGACATGGCCGCGATCCTTGAGTGAAATCGTCGTGAGAAACCCCAATCGGAAATCATTCGCCGTTTTCGCCGACATACAGCATCCCTGCGTTGAATATTCTCGACTTGTTCTTCCGTCAGACTCTGTTCCATCGGCTCCCGTTCGCGATCATGTCGAGCCGAATTTCGAGGGGCATCGAATGGATTGGTCCCCCGCAAATCGTTTCCCTCATCGACGCCGCCCCCATGCGGACTTCAGTCGAGTGATCCATTCCCGCCATGAATCGGGTGATTTTTCTCAGCGCGCCGTATATTTCCTGCAGCCGTCACACAAGAATTCCGATTTTAACGATCGGGTGAGTTTTGTAAGATGCGGAAATTTCTTTCTGTGACCGCAAGTTCTTTGTGGAGCAACGCAGCTCAGACATGCTCACATCCGCAGCGAATCACGACTCACATTTCCGGGCCAATTTTGCAGACTGAGGCAGAACGATGCGCCAAACCAATATGCTGGCAAAGTTGATGGTTGCCTCACGCATAGTTCGCGTGCTTGCCTGCGTTCCCTGTCTTGTCATCATGCCGACGGCAAGCGGAGCAGAGTTTGTCGACGCCAGTTCTCGGCCAGTCTCACACATTGGCGTCATCGGAGAAACGGCGCGTCCCGGTGTTTACCAAGTCGGCCATTCCAAACCCACACTCGGCGAAGTTGTCGAACGTGCTGGTGGCATGACGCGACGGGCAAGTGGCAGCGTGCGAATTGTTCGCGGAAATCGTTTGTCGCACATGATTTACATTGGGCAGGACGGAGATGGACAAGGCCGATTCGCGGAACTTCGAGACGGTGATGTGCTGATCGTCGACGGTTTTGCGTCCCGGACTGCGAAGGCATCCGACGTTCGAGGAACCGATGTTGAAGCCGAACCGGTTCCAGTCGCCTTGGTTGGATTGAAACCGCATCCCATCGTGATTCCTGTTCCGGAAGCCTATGCCTACCCGGAAGCCATCTTGTCCTACTTGGGTCAGAATCCACAAATGGCGTCACGGCTTCAGATTACGTCAACTTCTCCGGGACGAATCCGCACGGTCCACAATTCAACTCACCTGGCTGGTCCCACTGTGATCTCCTTCGAGAGCTTTCCGGTCCAAACCGATTCCTTGCCAAAACTCCCGGCTGTCTTCACCGAAACCGCAGCCGAGCCCAACTCACTACACTCACGCGAAATCAACGAGCTGATTCCCGCGGAACCGTCGACAACGCCGATGCTCAGTCGAATCGATCAAAAAACGGAGCCACCGCGTTTGATTGCTCCGCAAACACTCAGTCCGCAATCGCATGATGCCGTTCCGGTCGCGAACGGGCCCGCGTTGCCTACGCTTACGCCACCGCAGGAACCGACACTGATCCGGCAGATTCGGGAAATCGAATCGGCTCAAGCCGCACGGGAAGCCAGCAACGCTGACCAAAATGTTGCTGAGGCACCAGTCGCGGAACCAGAGCACAATGGAAATTCGTCGATCGTCGGTCAACAAGCTCTCAAGCAAGCTGCTGCAACAGAAAGCATCCCGAAAGATTCCTGGCAGATCTGGAAATGGGCCGCTGGGATCGCGGGCGTATTCCTAACCATCACCGTTGTGCTGGTGCGTGCATCCCAACGTTGGAACGCCACCCGCACCGCTGCGAAAACACAGGTGCGTTTCGATCGACCACACCAAACGGTTGAGGAATTGCTTCGCGGACCGCATTTCGCACCATCTGCAGCGCAAAATAGTCAACCGGCTACCAAGACCGAAGCCCAAACTGGTACCGAACCGAAAACAGCAACTCCGACCACGCAGCCAAAATCAACGGGTCCCACGAATGCTCCGTTGCCGAAGCCGAAGTTCGCAACTCCTCGGACCGCTCATACCACGGGCAAGAAATCCAACGGGGAACAAGCGTCGCCGTCTTCAGACCGAAGCCGCTTCGACGACGCCTTGGCAAACCTTTCGGACGCTGCCTGAACGAGTTCAATTCACGCTCAAGCGTCGCATGAACCGCAAGAAATTGGCCTCGAACAAACGCAAATCTTGTCCGAACGCCTCGCGAAAGTCGTCAACACGCTGCGATGATGTCGCTTTTGATTCGCTCGCCCGTTTTGTGACCGTCTGTAAATAACGGGCATATTCGACCGGTCGCGTCTCGATGAGATAGAAACTCAAAGCCCATGCTTGGCTGTAGGCATCGAGTGTCGCGGTCTGAAAGAGTTGGTCGCTCTGCAAGAATGCTTCCAAAGAATTCTCCGGGCGACGCTCCACCAGGTAATTGCGGAACCAAATCAAACGCTCACGATTGATCCGGCGGCTGACTTCGTGTCTGGTTGACCGATCTAGAATTCCCGGTGCTTCAAAGACCGTGGCCAACCCTTCAACCACCCACCGAGGATTCATGCCCAACCGTGCGTGCAATCCGGTGTTGAATGCGACCTGGTGAGTGGCTTCGTGAACGAGGGTGTCGCGAAGGTTGCCAGCGACCGTCGCGAATAAATCACCATGCTGATCAGCGCGTGTTTTGGTATCGCTGACACGGGAATGTTCCGAGTCGATGATCGCCACACGATTCGTCTTCATCGAATAATACCCACGCAATCCTCGCACTGCTCGCAAGCCATCTTGTGCACAGTAATCCGCGAAGGCTTTGGGATCTGTGAAGACGATTGCAATCAGAGGAAACTCGGGTGAGTTGATCCGAAACCCGCGCGTAGCGAAGTAGTTTTGAAATCCGCTGTGGACGTCGTCCAGCAACTCCACGTAATCGTGGGCACGTCCGGGTGGACCAACAACGACGTAGTGTCGCCCGGTCGAGACCTGATAACCCCGCCCATACTGTCTCTGCAATCGGGCTCGTATTGTCATTGCCGAGTCCGCTCGGAATGGCTTCTTGGTACGTTCGACGCGACTGATCGACTTCATTGGAACGGTCTTCATCCAACCATCGGGCTGCATCAACCAGCATCGTTGGGAATCCATCTGAAGCAGTTTGCCGGTCAGAATTGGCTCCTGCTTTAAA